>NZ_JBJJMM010000008.1:0-229086 GCF_046231795.1 Pseudomonas sp. KCJK9016
TCCGCTTACTTGAACGCCAAATTTATACATGAAAAAAAACAAAGAACATGAGAACAAAACTTAAATACGAACTCCAACCCATCCGAGTACCAAGCGGATGGACAATCACAATCAACAATCTTTACGAGGTTGATCTCACTCCCGAAACTGCAGAGTGGTTTAGCAGTTCAGTTTTACTAGGTGGTGCACGACAAACTACGGGACACTGCTTTGACTCCAGAGTTGAACCAGAAGGAGACCCATCGGGGGAGTTTGTAATTGAATTCCTAACGATCAAGTACGACAATAAAGGGAACCCTTTAAAAAACTCTGAGACACTCCTAGGGAAATTCAAAACAAAAAACAAGATGGAATTTATTAAAAAAATTGAAGATTTTATGCTTGAAGCATAACAAACCAATACAACACGACCAAAAGATAGAAATCTATTTTTTCGTTGAAAAAAATAAACCCGCCCCCTTTTCAACCCATTTCATACATTATGTTCTTGAAGACAATCCACCACTGCCCTCAGATGCGGAATGGAATGAAGAAGATTAAAAATCTTCCATCTCCAACATCTTCTCCAAACCGGTGTATTCAGTTCTCGCTGGAGAGCACGATGATTTTCTCAATTGATGTTACAGAGTGTTTTGGCGCGATCGACTCCGATAACGCAGGTGGACTAATAACTTATATCCGCATTCTACCCATCGAAAACCCTCAGAAAAAATTTAGCCTTACATTATCAAACTTCGTACTAAACTTAATCGACGAGCCCGTTATCTCCTCGATCAACAGACAAAACTCAACTTTTCTGGAAAACATGACCGATGACGGTTTTCTCATAATAAAGCATGCCAGCATTTCCTTTGAATCAATAAAGGGCTACGAAAAGCTTTTGCGCTCATCAAATCGAGATGACGAATATATAATCCACGAGCAATATGGCCAGGATTTAAGTACAGGAGATAAAATTTACGATATCAGCGGAAGACTTTTCTCGGCTCCAGACATTTCTATCAATCTCGCCTTAATTTCGCCAAAAAATATATCACTTGAATTCAACTCATCAGAATACATATACATAGAAAGCTATCCAAAACTTCAAAAATCTTTAGAAAAATTAAATTCAAGAGAAAAATTTTCTCAACCACCTCTTACAGGTCTATTTGATTCCACATATAGCAACACTCACACCACCAGTAACTTTGATACCGGATATCGCATTTACAAATAGCAAATTACTTTATAACCATAAATCGAAAAACATTACAGCATTGACCTTCACCTCAACCAACGATTAAAAATCATGATCTTCAAATCAGAAAACAAAATCATCGACCCAACCTCGGTAACCTATCGCAGCCTTGGCTTCGGTGAACCTCTCTCTAACAATGCAAAAAAATATGCTTTATCAATAAAAATTCACGAACTACCAGAGCAATTCTACGAGCTAACAAATGCATTCATCGCCGAATGTATACAAGACGATAACAAACAAGGCTACGCCGATATCCCTGAATTACGAGATTGCAATTACCCGCCATTTTCAACCCTTATAAAAAGCCATCCAGACGTAGCAGCGACCCTCATCAAGGACCATTTATTCTTTGAGTTGTTCTATTTGCTCTTCCCATCAAAGGGAAAGCTGGAACTTGTAATAAACTCGATTTCCGGAGTTTATTATCTGGACGATACCTTTCACCTATGCGGCGAAACGTATCCCTACCGAAACCTGTAATTTCGTTATTTCCGTCACCCGCTCAAAACCTAAGAAAAAAACACAACTTACTGCTGCCTTTCAATGATTTGCTCCTCCACCGCATACTTAACCACCACCCGATTCCCATACAACTTCTCCCTCACCACCAACGCCCCCACCTGCCCCTTCTCCCGCACCTCCCGCCAGATCTCGTTCTCCCGAAACACCCGCTCCCCCTCCCGCACAAACCGGTGCCCCACCTCAAACACGTGGTACCGAAACTCCCGTTCCCGGTCGCTCAACAATTCCCCCTCCAGTTGCGTTTCCCCGACTTTCAACTTCAGCTGAAAGCTCCGGTCCGTCGGGTTGTGCAGTACCAGGTCGATGTAGTTGTAGAAGATCGCCGCGCCCGAGCCGAATGGCAGGACGCGGCCATCGTCCGGGAAGGGGTCGAAGCTGTGGTTGGCGCGTTCGATGACGTCCAGGGATGAGTGAATGGCCATCCAGTGGATGAGGTTGCTGAGTTGGCAGATGCCGCCGCCGATGCCGGTGCGGGCCTGGCCGAAGGACAGTTCCATGCCTTCGACGTAGCCGCGTTTTCGGGTCGGGCGGCCGACAAGGCGGCAGAAGGAGAAATATTCGCCGGGGGCGATGGTGACGCCGTCGAGGGCGGCGACCGCGAGTTTTAGGTTGATGACTTTGTTGTGTTGCAGCGCAAGGTCGGAATCGCCGAGTTTGCGGATCAGTTTTGAGGTGTGTTTGAGGTAGCGATACGGCAAGCGTTCAGCCGTCGCGGCAGGCCGTGCGTAGCGTTTGCCCGAGCAGTGCCAGGCGATGTGGCGGAACAGTCTTTTTTGCCACACGCGCAGCCAGTACAGCGCCGGGTGGTAGAGGGAAGTGGTTTCATCCGTGGCGAACGGCGCAGGCCGTTGTCTTCCTTGATCCGAACAGGGCGGCGCATCTTAACCGAAATTAAGCTTGAACTAAGGTTGCGTCCCTACCATCCGGGCCACATCGCAGCGGGTTCTGTGTGTTGATCACCGCCTGCGAAACCATTCGATCCGATGTGAGCCCTGACCATGAGAGCGTTTGAATTCCCCTCGGAAAAACAGCCCACATTCAGTCTGGTATTGGTCAATTACAAGACACCGGACATGACCCGGATGTGCCTGGAGTTTCTCGAACGATACGTGAAGGACAACCGGATCCCGGTATGGGTCGTGGACAACGATTCTGCCGATGAAAGTCTGGCTTACTTGCGCACCCTGGACTGGATCAACTTGATCGAGCGACCTTCTCCCGGCAAAGAAGCCGGTCATATCGCTCACGGCAAGGCGCTTGATCTGGCACTTGAAAAGCTTGAAACCGATTATCTTTTTTTGCTGCACACCGACACTTTCGTTTACGACGGCCGTGTCTTTTCAATGATGATGAAAGAGTGCATGCAATCTTTGGATACAGCGGCAGTCGGTTGTGTCGAACAGCTTGACCGGGGTGTTTTAAGAGAGGCCTGGCGCTTGTCTTCACGTTACTTCAAACACTATTTCCGGCGGGCGAAACTGCAGTTGGGCCTGCGCTCCCGGGAGCCAAAGCCGTATCGTGAAACCCACCTCAAAAGCTTCTGCACCTTGTGGAATGCCCGGTTGATCAAGGCCCATGGCCTGCATTTCTCGATGGATGACCGGGTCCCGGGATACACGCTGCAGGATCGGTTAAGCAGCCTTGGTTACGGCATCAGGTTTCTGTCGCCGCGTACGATTTTCCGTTACCTGGATCACATCCAGGCCGGCACCGTCGCGGCTGCCGGTGGCTACGCGAAAAACCATCGCCGCACCACGATGTATCAGCAGACACTCAGGCGTATTCAGATACAGCAAGGCATGTGAGCGGCGAAATTCCGCAGACAATAAAAAAGGGCGACTTTACAGTCGCCCTTTTTTATTCGAATTCTTTGGTCCTCTGTTCTGAGGAGGTGTCCGCCCAGTGTAATGGCCTGGCAATCCATGCACCGGTAAAGAGCCCTGACACTGGGCGAACGGGAAGGATTTTAATGGAAGTTGGCAGATATGTCGTGCTAATTGAAAATGAATTTTATGTACTAAAACGTTAACAACCACTGATCATCGATATTTCCCGACAAACTTCGCGAATACCCCGCTCGGGAACACTTTATATGACTGTTTTCATACCACTATTTGTACAAGAACAGTCACTCTGTAGAGTTAATACTCAGCCTTGATGCTCACTGGTCACTTTTAATACATCCTTGGAAGTGCCTGAAGGGTTTCCAGCCTGACCCGTTTTTTCATTGAATCAATTCTGGTGATTTTCAGTTGTACCTGACTCTGGCGAAACAACTCGCCACCCGGGTTGCTGCCGCCCACGGCGTTACGCAACTCACCGATCCCCTCGGCTGAGCCAGGCAGACCTTTATCCACATCGGTGTCGAGACACTTGGCGACGGAATGCACGACCTGGTGGCGCCTCCCCTCCTTCCCTCTCAAGCCGCCAAGGAACCTGGATGCCGCTTAGCGCTGTTTCGCGGTTTCTTGGGCTGTCGATTCGCCGCTCGGGGTGCCTTTGCCGCTGTCCTTGCGACGGGTGGGATCGGTCGGACGCAGGGCATCGTTATCCCGTTCGGTTTCGCCCGGTGGCCGGGGCTCGTCCGGGTGAGAATGGTCGGTTTTGCTGTTCATGGCTGACTCCTCAGGCTTCAGGGTCGTCGAGTTCCCGGGCGACGTTGGCTTCAGGCGAATGCTTGTGCCGCGCCCTGGCCTTGTCCGTCAGGTCCTGCCATTGATCCAGGTCGATGGCGCCCTGACCGAACAGGTCATCGGCCAGACGCTGCAAGTCCAGAAAATACGCATCGGGAGATTGTTGCCAATAGGCTTCATCGTCGAACAGACGCTGCCAGGTGGCGAGGTCAGGGGGCTTAAGGTCGTCGCTCATGGGAGTCCTCGACTCGGTCGCGGGTCAAAAGTCGCGCCGCGTTCCCGATAGAGAACGGCAAAGGCCGCAGAGTTCCGACGTATTTCAAAGGGATCAATACCCGGTCATCTCCAGATACCCGCGCCCGCCTTGGCTGCCGCTCAAGCGCACCGGACCTTCCCAGTACGGAATGCGCAGTCCCATCCAGGCATCGTGATTGATTGCATCGAGGGTAATGTCCAGGTGTTTGTCCGGGATGCCGATCGACCAGCGCACCGGCATCGAACGGCCGGCGATATTCGCATTGTCTTGCGCAGTCAGTTTGATCTGCCCGGCGCGCAGCGTTTCGGTCTGGCCATCGGCGCCAATCCAGGTGCCGGTGAGGTACGGCGCGCCCTCCTTCTGGCGCATGCGATAGAGCATGACGTGGGCGCCGTCGTCCAGATGCAGGGAGAACCAGTCCCAACCGGTCTGGTTGGCGGTTAGTGGCTGGCTGCTCCATTCGCGGTCGAGCCACGCCGGGCCGCTGACGGTGTAGGTCTTGCCATCGATTTGCAGGGTGCCGCTGGCCTGGAAAAACGGCTGGCTGTAATAGTAAGAGGCCTGACCCTGTTCGGACTTCTGACTGAAGCCATGATCGCCTTGCAGCACCAGCGGACGGCTGGAAGTCAGCCTCAACTGATAGCTGAAATTCTTGTCCTTTGCGCTGAGCTGCATGTCGCCCAGCGGATCGCTTGCCTGGCTGACGAAACGCCAGTCATCGATCCACGCCTCGAAGGGCACCGCACGCACACCGGCCTGGCCGACGCCGCCCCGGGCGTAGCGCTCGGCAGCGTGATGGACGTTGGCCGATGTCACCGCTGCATGACCGAGCCAGATCGTTTGACTGGCCCAGCCCGGCTGTTGCGGCGAAGCGTTCAACGCACTGCGAAACAACGTCCACTGCACGCCGAAATCATTGCCCTGGGTGTCCTTGAGATTGGCGGTGACATACCACCACTCGATGCGAAAACCCTCGTGGGCGCCGTGATCCGCCGGAAAGCTGAATGCCCGCCCCGGCACCACCGGCGTGAAGGCCTCGGCCTGAGCGCCCATCCCGGCGAAGCCTTTCTGCTCCGGTGCCGGGTTGTCACAACCACCGAGCATCAACAGCAGCACCAACGGGACGAATTCAATCCTCATGGGCAAACGTCCTCAGCAGATCCGCCGGTTGTGTACGGTACAGCGAATACAGCGGCCACGCCGAAGCCAGCAACGTCGCCAACAACGCCAGCCCGGTCAGTTGCAGCAACTGCCACGGAAACACCCGCAGCGGCAGGCGCCAGCCGAAGGCCTGCACATTGATCACCGCATCCAGACACCACGCCAGTCCGATGCCCAACGGCAACGCCAACACCAGCGTCAGCACCGCCAGCAACCAGGTCTGGCCGAGGTTGAGCAGCATCAGTTGCCGTCGTGTCACGCCCAGTGCCCACAGTGGTGCCAGTTGGCCGAGGCGGCTCTGGCTCTGGGTTAGCAGGCTGATGAACAGCGCCACTCCGGCGACCGCGAGCGTCAGGCTGTTGAGCGCGGCCGTCGCGGCAAAGGTCCGTTCAAAAACCTGCACCGACCAGCCCTTGAGCCGCGCCTGGTCGACAATGCGGCTGTCGTCGAGCTGGAAACGTGCCTGCAAGGCGCTGAGCAATGCCGGAATCCTTGCCGGCTCGATCCGCAGGTTGAAGCGGTTCGGTGTCAGTTGCGGCCAACTGCGCAACAGGTGATTGCTGTTGACCAGCACATGCCCTTTGGGATTGCCGTAGTCGGCGTAGATCCCGACGACACGAGGCGACCACGACAGGCCCGGCGTGGGAATCGTCAGGTGATCACCCGGCCGCACCTTGAGCCGGCGCGCAAGTTGCTCGCTGAGCATCACCGCGTCATCCGTGGCCAGCAACGCCCATGGATCGGCGCCGCGGGATTCGAGCAGCGGCCAGTGCTGGCGATAGTACGGATGGTCGATGATGCCGAACACATCCGTCGGCCAACCCTGCAATGTCACCGAAATCTGCCAGTTGGGCAGGATCGCCGTGACATCCGACTGTTGCTTGAGCCAACTGTACAGCTCGCGAGACTGCGCCGGATTGTTCGGATTCAAATACAGTTCGGCGGAGAGCCGCTGCTCGAGCCAGTCGTTGAAGGTCTGGCGAAAACCGGCGGTCATGCTGCCGGCACCGATGTTGGCCGCCATCGCCAACAGCAGCGCCATCAACGCCAGACTCAGCGCCGGCAATTGTTGCCGGCAGTCGGCGAGAAACCACTGTCCCAGCACCGAACGGCGGCGCCCGGGCAAGCCGTTCAACAGCGCACTGAGCACCACTGGCAACGCCAGCGCAGCGCCGAGCAGCAACCCGGCCATCAGCGCAAATCCGCTGGCCAGACTGTTGCCCCACACCAGCGCGATCAAGGCAATCACCGCGAACACCCCGGCCACCCGACCCTGACGCCGCAGCCAGCGCGCATGCTGTTCATGCCAGGCCTGCGGATCGGCCACCGCCAGCAATGGCAGCCGCGCCGCCCGCAGCAGGCTGCTGGCGCCAGCCAGCAACGCGCCAAGCAGGCTCAGACCGATACCGCTGAACCACCACCAGGGACTGAGGCGCAACTGCCCCGCCACTTCCGCACCGTACAACCCGCGCAGGCTGGCGGCGACATCCGGCAGCAACACGCTCGCCAGCCAGTAACCGCTGACGACGCCGAACAACCCGCCGATCAACGCCAGCGCACCGAGTTCGACGGTCAGGCAAGCGATCAGCATTCGTGCACTGACACCACAGGCGCGCAAGGTACGCAGCAATCCGCGACGCTGCTCCAGTGCGAGGCCAATGGCGGCATGCACGATGAACAGGCCGACGATGAACGAGAGAAATCCCAGCGCGTCGAGATTCAGGTGAAAGCTTTCGGTCAGCCGCGCCAGGTTGTTTTCTTCACCGCTGCTCTTGAGCTGCAACTGACCCTGGAACGCTGCCGGCAGATCCGCGTGAAAATCCTTGGGCAGCAGCAGGCGCGACAGTTGATCCGGTTGCTCAAGGATTCGCTGGGCCGCGCCGATGTCTACCAGCAACACACCGGGCGCCATGTCCTTTTGCGCCAGCAGCGGTGGCAATGTCTGGCCGGTTACGGTTTGCGGTGTCGCACCTTCGGACAGGTTCAGCGCTTGCAAGGTGTCGGGGGAAATCCAGGTGCTGCCCGGCGGGCTGAAAAATTCGACGATGCGTTCGATCGGCATCGCCTGCCCTGCCACCGCGCTGTCGGCGGGCAGGGATACCGGTTCGATGCCCATCAGTTGCAGGCGTTGGGATTCGTGCCCCTTGAGAATCAAACGCCCTTGCAGCACCGGCGAAACCGGCCAGCCCTGACGGCGCAGATCGACAAACCACTGCTGGGAAAACGTCGCGCCATTTGGCGTGCCGAGGCTGGCCTGGGGTTCGCCGCCGATCATCTGGCTGGCGCGGGCGTAACTGCCCCGGGCCTGACTGTTGAGCGCTTCGACACCGGTCAGCAGGCTGGTGGCCAGCCACAACCCGGTCAGCACGCTGAAAAATTGCACCGGATGTCGTCGCCAATGACTGAACAAGGCGATCAGGGTCTGCCGCAAAACCCTCACGTCAGACGCCCGCTGGACAGCACCACGCGCGCAGCCAGCCGAGCGGCCACGCGCCGACTGTGCGTGACCATCAACAACGTGGTCGGCGTGTCGTCGAGCAGTTCCAGCAACAGCCGCAGCACTTCATCGCTGGTCGCTTCGTCGAGACTTCCGGTGGGTTCGTCCGCCAGCAACAATGCAGGCCGCGACGCCAGTGCCCGGCCGAGCGCGACCCTTTGCTGCTGGCCGCCGGAAAGCTGTTCGGGATATCGCTTGAGCAAGTCTTTCAGCCCCAGACGCTGCACCAGATGATGCTGCCAGCGCGGGTCATGCCGCCCGGCGAGTCGCGCCTGAAACGCCAGGTTGTCCTCGATCCGCAAACTGCCGATCAGGTTGTACTGCTGGAACACCAGACCGATTTCCGTACGGCGCCAACCGGCCAGTTGCGCTTCACTCATTTCGTCGAGTCGAAATTCGCCGCTGCGTATGCTGCCGCTGTCGGCCTTGTCCAGACCGGCGATCAGATGCAGCAATGTGCTTTTGCCGCTGCCCGACTCGCCCATCAGCGCCAGACTGCTGCCGGGTTCGAGCGTCAGGTCGATGCCTTGCAGCACCGGCAACGGGCCTTGCGGAGTGAGATAGCTTTTGAAGACGTTTTGAACCTGCAGCATGCCGCCATCCGATCGTTGCGTGTCGGGCAAGGATAGCGGATCGCGATGAGTTACTGCCCTGCTGCAACACTGGTCGACGCCTCACCCGGCGTCACAATGCTGTTCAGGTCGATGTGCTTCCACTCGGGCCTGGCCCCCAGTCGCGCATTGAAGCGGTAGTTGAAGGTGAAGTCGTCCGCCGTCGGCACGCTCAGCGGTTTGCCGTAGATCGGCTCGATCCCCGCCAGGTCATAGCCCATCAACTGCAACAGTGTCGGGAAGATGTTGTAGTGACTGGAGCGATCCTTGTTCGCCGCCAGTTGTGCCGACCAGTCCAGCGTGTGCAATTGATCGCCCTGAATCACCACCAGTGGCACCAGCCCTTCCTCTTCTACCGGGTCGCCGCCGCAATGGGTGTTGAGCCCCGGGTTGCCGCGTTCGTGCAGATCCTGGCCGTGATCCGAGGTGTAGATCAGCAGCGCGTTGCTCAGGTTGGCCTGGGCGAACACCCGCGAAAAAAACTCGCCGACGTTCCACAACACGGTGTTCTTGTAGGCGTTGCGGTAAAGCACCCAGTCATCCGGCTGGCCGTTGAAACCGTCGCGTTTGCCGGTGTCGGCGATTTCAGTGAATTGGCCGCGCGGCAAGGTCGGACGGTAAGCCATGAAGGCGTCCGGGTATTTGTCGTGCACCGGGAAGTGCGCGCCGACCTTGTTGATCACCACCAGCTCCGGTCTGTCGTCGTTGAGCAGCTCGATCAGTTTGGCAGCGGCGGCCATGTCGCGATCGCGGACACTGGTCTGGTCGAATTGCACGAATTCGTCGATGTCCTTTTTCTCGCTGTCGGTCATCAGGTTCTGCAGGTTGCCGCCGGTGCGCTGGGCATCGATGTAGACCGTGCGCAGGCCGGCCTTTTTCGCGTACTGCCAGATCGACGGTTTGGTGCTGTTGATACGCATGTAATCGCCACGGGTGCCGCCGTAGCGCAGCGTGACGTTGGTGTCGGCGCTGCAGTTGGCGATGGACGCGGCGTAGCCGTAATTGAAAATGTCCACGCCGGGATGCGCTTGCTTGAGGCTGCTGTGCACGCCGAACGGCGTGTTGATGTCCAGGTAATTGCCGGAAATGCTTTCGTCGATGATCAGCACGATGTCGTGACTCACTGCGGGGCCGATGCGCGCCAGTGTCACCGGTTCACGGGGCCCGACAGTATTGTGCAGCGCCTCGTAACCGAACAGGTTGAGGTAGGCCAGCGGTGTGTACATGATCGGCAAGCCCCGCGCCCCTTCTCCGGCCCGCACGAACAGCACGGCGCTGAGCAGCAACACACCCATAATCGGCGCCGCGACTCGCAATGGGCCGGGAACCGGAATCGAATGACGCGGCCGCAGGCCGATACCGAGCAGCAGCAACAGACCGTTGAGCACACCATGAACGATCGCGTCGCGGTACTGGTAAGCCGCTTCCTGAATGAAGCCGCCCGAGTACACCAGCGAGACAAAACTGCTGTACGTCAGGTAGTCGGCAGTCACCCGTGTATACACATCAAAGAACACCGCCGAGACAAACATCGCCAATGCGAACAAGTGCCGGATGAAAGTCTGCCTTATATAGGCCGTTAGTAATAATGCGAAAGTCAGCGCCAAAAACATCGCGCCAAAAAGCAGTACTGCCGAACCGATTCCTATGGCGTTTAAACGTTCAAGGTAATAATCGGAATAAAGCAGTAGATAGATAATTAAAAGCAGTTCTTTCAAATATCGAAACATGGCGATTCCAGGCACTGGCAGCAGGTATTGTCAATCGCTTGTCGGTCAATTTCTGACACTAGCAGCGAGCCTTCAAAGCGCAAGAATTGTCGGACTTTGGCCAAAAGCGTCAAAAAAACATTGACTCAAAACTGACACACCCAAGTCGCTACAGGCCTTGAATTTTGTGGCCTACGACCGTTTATCGCTTTCTTGGAATTGTGAAAAACATGTCAAGGACGGGACAAATCCAGATACAGCAAGTACTTGATGGCTATTAGCCCAAAAAAACGGGGGTGTTATACACATGCAACATGTCATTTTGCTGACACGCTTTTCCCACCCTGCGCTATACCCCTTTTGACAGTTCCAATTCGATCTTCCTCCACCGTCTTGCGAGGCACGCCAATATGGACGTGAGCGTATTTGGTACGGGCTATGTTGGCCTGATACAAGCTGCGGCACTTGCCGATGTCGGACATCGAGTACTGTGTGTCGATATAGACCCGAACAAGATTAAACAACTGCAACAGGCGGTTCCGCCTATCAGTGAACCGGGGCTGTCGGCCACTCTGGAAGAAAACATCAAGGCCGGGCGCCTGTTGTTCACCACCCAGGCCAGCGATGCCGTCGAACATGCCGAACTGATCTTCATTGCGGTGGGTACACCGGCTGACGAGGACGGTTCCGCCGACCTCAGCCACGTGCTCAATGTGGCGCAGCAAATCGCAAGCTTCATGGAGGCCGATCGCACCTTGATCATCAAGTCCACGGTGCCGGTCGGCACGGCGGATCAGGTGCTGGACACTGCCCGCAACGAATTGCGCCGGCGCGACAAAAGCGGCGTGAACGTGCGGATCGTGTCCAACCCCGAATTTCTCAAGGAAGGCAGCGCCCTCGCCGACTGCATGCGCCCGGACCGGATCATCGTCGGCACCCTTGACCCCGAGGCCCGTGCACAGTTGAGCGAGCTGTACGCGCCGTTCTGCCGCAACCACGAAAAACTGATGTTCATGGACAACCGCAGCGCCGAGCTGACCAAGTACGCGGCCAACGCGATGCTCGCCACCCGTATCAGCTTCATGAACGAACTGGCCAACCTCACCGAACGGCTGGGCGCCGACATTGAGGCGGTGCGCAAGGGTATCGGTTCCGACCCGCGCATCGGTTATCACTTCATCTACCCTGGCTGCGGTTTTGGTGGCTCGTGCTTCCCCAAGGATCTGCGCGCCCTGCTGCACACCGCCGAGCACAACGGCATGCCGCTGAAACTGCTGCGCAGTGTCACCGAGGTCAATGACAGTCAGCGGCACATCCTGTTCAGCAAACTCAAGGCACAGTTCCCGCAGGGGCTGGCCGGCAAATCCATCGCCATCTGGGGCCTGGCGTTCAAGCCCAACACCGATGACATGCGCGAAGCCCCCAGCCGATATCTGATGGATGCGCTGTGGGCCGAAGGTGCGAGCGTGCAGGCCTACGATCCGGAAGCGATGTCCGAGTGCCGGCGCATTTACGGCTACCGCGATGACCTGCACCTGTGCGCCACCCGCGACGACACCCTGGAAGACGCCGATGCGCTGGTGATCTGCACCGAATGGAAGAACTTTCGCGTGGTGGACTTCGAGCTGCTGGCCGAAAAACTGCGCTCCAAAGTGATCATCGACGGACGCAACCTCTACAACCCGGAACAAGTGGCCGCCGCCGGCCTGCACTACAGCGGCATCGGCCTGCGGCATATCGCGCCTGACGGGTTGCGGCCATGAAGATCCTGGTCACCGGTGCGGCCGGCTTCATTGGCGCTCATTGCGTGTTGCGCTTGATGCGCGACGGGCATCAGGTCGTCGGCCTGGACAATTTCAACGCCTACTACGACCCGCAGCTCAAGCATGACCGCGTGCGCTGGGTGCGCGGTCAGGTCGGTGAATTCCAGATCGCCCGAGTCGATCTGGCCGACGCCGCCGCCGTCGATGCGCTGTTTGTCCGCGAATGCCCGCAAGTGGTGATCCACCTGGCGGCGCAGGCCGGGGTGCGTTATTCGCTGGAAAACCCGCAGGCCTACCTGAACAGCAACCTCAGCGGTTTCCTGAACATTCTGGAAAGTTGCCGGCACCACCCGGTCGAGCATTTGATCTATGCCTCGTCGAGTTCGGTGTACGGCGCCAACCAGCACACGCCTTACACGGTGCATGACGACGTCAATCATCCGCTGTCGCTGTACGCCGCGACCAAAAAGGCCAATGAGCTGATGGCCCACAGCTACAGCTACCTGTTCGGCATTCCCTGCACCGGGCTGCGCTTTTTCACGGTGTACGGACCCTGGGGCCGGCCGGACATGTCGCCGATCCAGTTCGCCCGGGCCATCACCGAAGGCCTGCCGCTGAAGCTGTTCAACTACGGCCTGCACCAGCGGGACTTCACCTATATCGACGACATCGTCGAGAGCATCGCCCGCCTGACGACGCACCCGCCGCATACCCGTCCGGAATGGGACCGCGAACACCCGGACGCGGGCAGCAGCATGGCGCCGTGGTGCCTGTTCAACATCGGCGGCCACCATCCGGTGGAGCTGAAAACCTACCTGGCCCTGATGGAAAAACACCTCGGCCAGAAAGCCATCGTCGAGCTGCTGCCCCTGCAACCGGGCGATGTGCTCAACACCTGTGCCGACACCGACGATCTGGCCCAGGCCACCGGGTTCCAGCCCCGGATAGAGCTGGATGAAGGCCTCGGGCGTTTCATCGCCTGGTATCGCGATTACTACCCGACAGCCTGTCGCCCACGCGCCGTTCGCGGCTGAGCACCAGCGGAGGACTCCATGACTGGACATGAGAAAGGCGTACCGATCCAACACCTGGTTCGCGACAAACGCATGGATCCGGAACATCGAATGCGCCTCGACGCGGCCATCCACCGCCAGGGGCAAGGCTGGGTGACCGGACGCGAGGGTGGCCGCCCCTGGCAGCTGTCGCGCACCAACCGGGTCCTGGCCTGCATTGGCGCGCTGGTCATTCTGCTGATGCTTTCGCCACTGCTGATCGGCCTGGCCATCGCCATCAAGCTCACCAGCAAAGGCCCGGTGATGTTCGTGCAGAAACGCACCGGTTATCGCGGACGCAAGTTCGGCATGTTCAAGTTCCGCACCATGGTCGCCAACGCCGAAGAACTCAAAGAGTCGCTGCGCCACCTCAACAAGCACGGCGCCGACGCGATCGACTTCAAGATCGATCAGGACCCGCGCATCACCCGCATCGGCGGTTTCCTGCGGCGCACCAGCCTCGACGAACTGCCCAACCTGATCAACGTAGTGACCGGTGACATGCGCCTGGTCGGCCCTCGCCCGACCTCGTTCAACGCCTATCGCTACAAGGACAAGCACCTCGCCCGTCTGGCGATCTACCCCGGCATGACCGGCCTGTGGCAGATCTCCGGACGCAGCAACATCGACTTCGACCAGCGCGTTGAGTTGGACCTCAGCTATATCGCCGAGCAGAGCCTGTTGCTTGATTTGAAGATCCTGTTGAAAACCCCTTTCAAAGTATTCAGCGGCCACGGAGCAAGCTAATGGACGGTTCAACCAACAAAAGCCTGAGCATTGCCAGCCCCAGCGAGTCGAACCTGGCGTCGACCGTGCTGGACCTGGATCTGCGGATCCTGTTCCTGACCGCCGCCAACCCCGGCGCCGGCACCACCACCAGCGCCCTGGCCATGGCCAGCCAACTGGCGCAGATGAGCAGCGGTCTGGTGCTGTACGTCGACGCCAGCCAGTCGGCGAACAACCTCACCCAGCAATTGAACCTGAGCAAGGAGCGCGGTCTGCGCGACCTGCTGTTCAACGCCGAGAACCCGCCATTGTTGCAGGACTGCGTGGTGCAGGTGTCGAGCCTGCCCTTCCACGTCCTGCCCAACGGCCGGCCGATCCGCACCATGGAACACCTGACCGCCGAACGCCTGAGCCCGTTGCTCGACCAGTTGGGCAGCCAGTACCGCTTCGTGGTGATCGACGGCGATGCCGTGTACTCCGCCGCCGACACCCTGGTGCTCAGCACTCAGGCCGATGGCGTGGTGTTCGTGGTGCGCGCCGAGGACACCCGCTGGGAAGTCGCCCAGGCCGCCGTGCAACGGCTGACCCAGGCCGGGGCGAAAGTGGTCGGCAGCGTGTTCAACCGGCGCAAGTACTACATGCCCAAGTGGCTGTACAAAAACCTGTAAGCAACGCGAGGGATGACGCAATGAACGCCAAGATACTGGTTCTGCTGATGCTGCCGCTTGCAGGTTGCTCCAGCAATTCGGAAACCCAGACCATGCCGGTGAACATCCTCACCGCCACACCGGCCAACGCCCAGGCCACCGACATGCCGAGGATCGAGCAGACCCTGCGCCCGCAGGATGTGCTGGATGTGATCTTCCACATCAGCACCAGCGGCTCGGACGCTTACCGCGTGCAGTCGGGTGACCAGATCGGCCTGAACTTCACCGCTGCCAGCCAGCTCAACGGCAACCAACTGGTGTTGCCGGACGGCACCATCAATCTGCCGGGCGCCAACACCTCGGTGAAGATCGCCGGACTGACCAGCGACGAGGCACGGGACGAGATCCAGCGCGCCTATCAGCGCAAACAGTTGTTCCAGCCCAACCGCAATCAGTTGACCGTGCAGGTCATCAGTCCGCTGACCAACGAGCAGAACCTCAAAAGCGCCCTCAACCATCCGGCCACCGGCATGAGCCGCGAGATCACCGTGGGTAACGACGGCTACGCAAGCTTCCCGGAAATCGGTGCCGTGCCGCTGCAGGGCATGACAATCAATCAACTGGAAACCTTCCTCAACAAACGCTACGCGCAACTGCCAGGAAGAATGACCGTGGACGTCATGCTCAAGTCCACCTCCGGCAACGAAATCTACGTGCTCGGAGAAGTCGGCCAGCCTGGCTCCTACCCGATCCGCCGGCCGGTCTCGGTGCTTGAGGCGCTGACCCTGGCCCGGGGCACCAACGTCAAGGCGCGGCTGGACTCGGTGATGATCATGCGCCGCAACGGCAATCAGGTGCAGGCCGTGCGCTATGACGTCGAGAAGGCACTGGCCGGTGACGCCTCGCAAATCGCCTACCTGCAACCGGACGACATGCTTTACGTGCCGAAGACCAAACTGGCGAGCGCCGGTGATCTGGCCCGGCAACTGGCCGACGTCGTGCTGTTCCAGGGCGTGGGGTTCAGCTTCGGCTACCGCGTCGACAACAAAGGCAGCAACAACAACTGACTCTCGGGTGACCTGACATGAATCCAAAGGAAAACTACCTGCATGAGTTCTTCAGGATCTTCTTCGCCAACAAACGGCTGGTGAAGCGTGTCTTCCTGATCTTTGCAGTGATCGCGCTGGTGCTGCCGCTGGTGCTCAAACAGAGCTTCGATATCACCGCCCAGGTGATCGTGCAGTCGAAAAAACTCTCCCAGGGCGACGCCACCACGTCGCTGACCGTGGACAACGCCACCTTCATCCCGCCGTCGCTGGCGGACATGGAAACCGAAAGCAACATCCTGCGTTCGCCGGCGCTGATCCGTCAGACCATCAGCGAGCTGCGGGACAAGGGTGAATACACCCCGCCACCCGGGATGTTCGCCAGGCTGATCGGCGATCCGTTCCGGCGCTTCATCACCTCGCCCCTGCGCCAGTACCTGATCAACCCGCTGCGCAACCTGCTGGGCCTGGAGACCGATCCGGTGCGTGACACCGTGCTCGACGGCCTGACGCAACAGGCCATCGACAGCCTGAAGATCGAGACCCTGCCCGGCTCCAACGTGATCTCGATCATCTACAGCTTCCCCGATCCGCATCAAGGCACGACCTTCGTCGCCGCCCTGCTGCAAAACTACCTGGTGAGCCGTCAGGCCCTGCAATCGATCGACCTGCCGCAGTCTTTCTACGAGAGCAAAAAGCACTTGTATCAAGTGCGTCTCGACGGGCTGGAAGCCAATCGCCAGGCCTTGCTCGAGAGTGTCGGCGCAGCGGATCCGAAGGAGGAAATCACCTTCCGCCTGAACGCGATCAACACCGAAGAACAGGCGCTGAACCTGTATCAGGATCGCCTGTTGCAAAGCCAGCGCTGGCTGGAGTACCTGAGAACCAGCCTGGCCGCCGCTGCCAACAACAAGCTGAACGACTACACCTTTCCCTACACCTTCACCACCACCGTCGACAACGTGGCGTTCGAAGACCGCGAGATCAAACAGCTGGGCGAGCAACTGACCACCCAGGTCAGCCGCTACATGAATGATCTGGCGGTGTTCCAGCCCGGCAGCGAGCCGATGCTGCTGACCCGCGAACAGATCGCCCGGACCCGCCAGCAATTCCTCAAAGTGGTGAGCAACCGCATTCAGGAACGCACCAACGATCTGGCGGTGGTGCAACAGGTGATCGATCAGAAGACTGCGCGCATCGCCGAGTTCAAGGCGCGCATCCGCGATCTGCAGCAGACCCAGAGCAAGCTGCGGCAGATGGACACCGAAATCGATGCCCTGCACGCCGCGTTCTCGACCTACGCCCAGCGCTTCGCCGAAAGCAGCACCACCCGTGCGTTGAACGACGACCTGTCCAACGCCCGGGTCCTGAGCCCGCCGTTCGAGCCGACCGAGGCCGCGTTCCCCAAACCGTTGCTGATCATTCCGTTCGGTCTGTTCACCGGCCTGCTGCTGGCGATTGCCCTGGTCTACGTGCGCGAGTTCTTCGATCACCGCTTCAAACACCCGGCGCAAATCAGTCACGAACTGGGTGTGCCGGTGCTGCTGGTGATCAACGACGAGAGCACCCAACCCGGCAACCCCTACAAGAACTGGACGGTGCCGAGCTTCATGCACTGGGTGCGCAATTGAACACGCCGTCCTCCCCGAACGCCGCGCTGCCGATCATTCATTTGCTCAGCAGCGGCGGCTTCTATGGGGCCGAACGGATGTTGCTGGATCATTGCCTGGCGACACCGGGGCAGCATCAGGTGCTGTTTCTCGATGCGCCAGCGGAGTTGATCGAGCGTTTTCGCGAAGCCGGCGTCGATGCACAGGGTTGCGCCGGTCTCGGCGCCCTGCTCGGGCATCTGCGCCAGCGCCGGGCAGAGCGTCCGTTGATCAACACCCATAACTTCAAGGGCCTGCTGTTCGGCTGGATCGGCGCTTCGCTGTTGCGTCTGCCGCTGGTAATCACGCAGCACGGTTTCACCCCGCGCAGCCGCAAGCAGAAGTTCTACACCTGGCTCAGCCTGCAACTGTGCCGAACGGCGTCGGTGGACCGGGTAGTGTGCGTGGCCGAGAGCATTGCGGTGCTGCACCGCCAGGCCAGCGTGCGGGCGGAGAAGCTGCAAGTGATCCCCAACGGTCTGCCGGCGGCGGTCGCCGAGCGCACCCTGCAAGCCGAAAATCCGCGCTGGCTCGCCGGTTATGTCGGCCGACTGAGCAGCGAGAAAGGCCCGGATCTGTTCCTCGACGCCCTGATCCCGCTGTGTCATCAGCACCCGCAGCTCGACGCGGTGATGCTCGGTGACGGCCCGGAACGCGAGGCGTTGCGGGCACGGATCGACGCCGCGGGACTGCAGCAGCGCATTCGTCTGCCGGGTTATCAGACCGACATGCGCCGCTGGTGGCAGCGACTCGACGCGCTGGTGATCAGCTCGCGCACCGAAGGCACGCCAATGATTCTGCTGGAGGCCATGCAGACCGGGGTGCCGGTGGTGGCCTTCGGTGTCGGCGGGATTCCCGATGTGCTGGAACACCGGCACAACGGCCTGCTGGCCGCGCCCACCGACAGCAGCGCGCTGAGCCGTCAGCTCGACACACTGCTGAGTGACCCAGGGCTGGCGCGCAAACTGCGGGACAACGCAAAACGCACGCAACAGGACCGCTACGACCTCAAGGCCCTGGCTGAACGCTGGTCGCAGCTGTATATCCGCACGGCACGGGAGGCACGCGCATGATTTTCCCGCTCTCGATCGTCAGCTTGCTGGGCCTGGTCTGCATCGCCCTGCTGGCCAGCCCGTGGCCCTATCTTGCGCCGGGTGCGGTGCTCGGCCTGGTGGGGTTCGCCGTGCTGTACCGCAAGCCGACCTGGGGTCTGCTCGGCATCGCCGCGCTGGTGCCGTTCGAGGGTTTCTTCAAGGACAGCTCGCTGTCGGGCAGCAAGCTCATCGGTGCATCGCTGGCGGTGATCCTGATGCTGCAACTGGCGATGCACCAGATTCCCTCGGAACGCCTGCGCAGCAATATCTGGCGCTACCTGGTCTGGTTCATGGTGCTGTACTTCCTGAGCCTGCTCGACACCGATGATCTGGGCATGTCGCTGGGTCATCTGCGTGAACTCAGCGTCGGTCTGATCCTGTTCGTCATCACCTTGCTGATCGGTCGTGAGCTGAACCTCGACCTGTTCGCCCGCCTGGTGACGCTGGCCGTCAGCGCCACCTGTGCGATGGCGATGTTCTCGACGAAATTCCAGGATCAGGGCCGCGCCGCCGGCCTTCTCGAAGACCCGAACGCCTTCGCCATGCTGATCGCCTTCGCCGTACCGCTGGGCCTGCTGCTGATCATTCGCAGCCCGAACCTGTTGCACCGTTTGTTCTGGGGCGGTTGCTGCCTGTTGCTGCTCGGCGGCATGACCAAGACCGAATCGCGCTCCGGGCTGGTGGTGCTGGCATTGAGTCTGGTGATCGGTTGCTGGCATTACCGGGCGCAACTGACGCGCATCCGGCCCCGGCACCTGGGCTTCGCCATGCTCGGCGCAGCCATCGTGATTCCGCTGGCGATCTACGCCATGCCCGCCGGCTACCTGGCACGAATCCAGTCGCTGAGCGTGTTGAGCGCCGGCGCCCGTGGCCACGATGACGAATCCCTGGGCCGCCGCGCTTCGTACATCGTGGTCGGCAGCCAGATGATCCGCGAAAACCCGCTGCTCGGTTCCGGCCCCGGCACCTTTCCGCTGCATTACGCCACCACCGGCTACGCCAAGACATTCTCTGCCAACCGCAAGATCGGCGACCTGTACCGCCGGGCCCATAACACCTACCTGGAAATCTTCAGCGAACTGGGGATTCCCGCCGGTCTGCTGTTCGTCGGCATGCTCGGGCTGGGCCTGTACAACATGATGCGTGCGCGCCGCGCCTGGATGCTGCGGCGTGACTGGGAGCAGGCCGACATACTGACCCATCTGGGAGTGAGTTACCTGTCCCTGACCCTGTTCCTGATGTTCCTCAGTGCACCGAACCAGAAGTACGTGTGGATCATGCTCGCGCTGACCAGTGTCCTGCGCCTGAAGGCCGAGCAAGCCCCGTTGGTGGAGACCAGGGCATGAGCCGGATCAGTGTCGTCATCCCGATGTACAACGAGGGTCGCCACATCGGCCGTACCCTGCTGGCGGCGCAGAAAGCCGCCCACGCCGCCAATGTCGAGTGCGAACTGATCGTGGTCGATAACGGGTCCAGCGATGACGGCCCGCAGATCGCCCGCCAGTTCGGCGCGCAGGTGCTGGTGGTGCCGGGCGTTTTGATCGGCGCCCTGCGCAATCGCGGCACCGCCATCGCCACCGGTGACTGGCTGGCGTTCATCGATGCCGACATTGAAATGCCCGAAGACTGGCTGACCGGGCTGTTCGCCCTCGAAGCCGAGGGCCACGCCGATGTGTTCGGCCTGGATCTGCACACGCCAGCGAGCGCACCGTGGTACGCCGTGGCCTGGCAACGCCGCACCCTGCGCCCGGTCAGTCATCAGGCCCATGCCGTGGACTGGCTGCCCAGTTCCAACCTGCTGATGCATCGGCGCTGGTTCGACAGGGTCGGTGGCTTCAACGAATCCCTGCGCACCGGCGAAGACAAGGAATTCACCCTGCGCCAGAGCGAACAGGGTGCGCGGTTGCTGTCGGTCAATGAAACCGTGGCCCTGCACTGGGGTTACGAAATGAACTGGCGGGAGTGGATGGGCAAGGAGATGTGGCGTCAGGGCAGCCATTTGCAACTGCTGCGCACCCACGGTTTCAGCCTGCGTCTGCTGCGTTTTCCGCTGTTGTCGCTGTTGGCGTGGCTGCTGGACCTGCTGGCCCTCTCTGCACTGCTCAACGGTTTTCCCCATCACGCAGCGATCATGGTGACCTTGACCACGATTCCGGCGCTGGTACTGAGCATCCGTCAGAGTCGTCGCCAGCACGATATCGGCCTGACCCTGCAACTGTGGGGGCTGCATTGGGTACGCCTGCACCTGGCCGGCGCGGCGTTCATTCTCAGTCTGTGTCATTGGAACGCCAGGAGGCCTGCCCGTGGCTGAGTTCATTTTCTGGATGTGCCTGTTGCTCCCGGTGTACGCCTACGTCGGCTACCCGGTGCTGCTGACGTTGCTGGCGCCGTTGTTCCCGGCGTGGCGCCACAGCCCGGCGCCACCGCTGAACATCAGCATCGTGATCGCCGCCCACAACGAAGCGCGACATATCGAGCACAAGCTGCGCTCGTTGCTGTCCCAGGACTACCAGCCGGCTTCCCTGCAAATCATTCTGGCCAGCGACGGTTCCAGCGACGACACCGTGGCCTGCGCGCACAAGGTCGTCGATCCACGGATTACCGTGCTCGATCTGCCGCGTCAGGGCAAAGCCGCGACACTCAATGCCGGCGTGGCCCTGGCCACCGGCGACATTCTGGTGTTCACCGATGCCGACAACCAATGGTCACGGGAAACCCTCGGCTACCTGCTCGCCCCCCTGAGCGATCCGCAGGTCGGCGCCTGCGCCGGGCACATGGTGATTCCCGTCACGGGCGGCGGTTTGAGTGTCGGCGACAGTCTGTACCGGCATTACGAAGGCTGGCTGCGCCGGGTCGAGAATCGTACCGGCTGCATGGTGTCCGCCGATGGCGCGCTGCTCGCCCTGCGCCGCGAACTGTTCGAGAACGTGCCGGCGGAAGTCAACGACGACTTTTTCATCAGCACCTGCGCACCGGCGAAATTCAAACGCATCGTCTATGTGCCTGACGCCCAGGTCATCGATCACGGCGTGGATGAAGCGGACAAACAGTTCCGTCGTCGTCAGCGGGTCACCGTCGGCGGCTTGCAAAGCCTGGCCCAGCGCAGCGAGCTGCTCAATCCGCTCAAGCACGGGTTGTATTCGATTGCGCTGATCAGCCACAAATTGATCCGGCGTCTGGCGCCGATCCTGTTGCTGCCGCTGCTGTTGAGCAATTTCTGGTTGTGGGATGACCACGGTTTCTATCGGCTGAGCCTGATCGTGCAATTGATCGGCTACACCATTGCGATTGCCGGTCTGCTGGATTCGCAGCATCGCCTACCCAAACCGTTCCGTCTGGCGGCATTCCTGCTGGTGACTCTGGCCGGGATGAGCATCGGCCTGTGGCAGTTCCTGCGCGGCCAGCGCTACGCCCAGTGGAATCCTGACCAGAACCGTTGAGAGGGCTCGAGCCATGGCGATCAAACAACTGATAAAACGCACCAGTGGCTGGCTCTATCTCAACTCGCCCGTGGGACGAAACCAGTTGCACGGCGCCGGGGTGATCCTGATGTTGCACCGGGTGCTGTCCAACGACCGCGCCGCCGACCTGCCGCATCGCAATGAACTGTGCGTCGGCCCGAAAGCCTTCGAGCACTTGCTGGTATGGCTGCGCAGGCACTTCGATTGCGTGCCGCTGATGGAAATCCTGCAGCCCAACGCCCTGCGCCGCGAACGCCCGCAAGTGGCGTTGACCTTCGATGACGGCTGGCGCGACAACGCCGCCAACGCCTTCCCGCTTTTGCAGAAACATCAGGTGCCGGCGAGCATTTTTCTGTCCACGGATTTCATCGGCAGCCGCCAGCGCTTCTGGTGGGAAAGCATCGGTGAAACCCTGTGGGGCAGCCACGGTGAAAAGTCACGCATGCATCTGATCGAATGCCTGCAGGCCACGCACCATCCCTTGCCGGTGCTGCTGGATGATATCGACGTGGATCGCCGCAGCCTCACGCTGCTGCACTATCTGCAAGGCCTGAAGAGCTGCGACCCCGCACTGCTCGAACGCCTGACCGGCGAATGCCCGCCAGAGTCTCTGCCCCAGGCGCTGGACTGGCATCAGGTACGGGCAATGGAAGCTTCCGGCCTGGTGAGATTCGGCCCCCACGGTGCCAGCCACGCGATCCTCACCCAACTTGACGATGTGCGCCTGGGCGAAGAAATCAGCCGCAGCCGCACTGCCCTGAACAACGGCTGCAACCGGCCATTGCCGGTTTACTGCTACCCCAACGGCGACAACGACGCACGAGTCCGCGAACAGATTGCCCACCACGATTATCCGTTCGCCCTTGGTACTGCCACCGGTATCTATCGCGGTGCCGGCGATCCGCTGAACCTGCCGCGCTTCGGCGTCAGTCAACGTACCGCGCGCAATCCCGAACTGCTGTCGTGGCGGATCTTTCGCGGGGCGCGGCCATGAGTCGAAGCCGTTACCTCAAGCACCTGGCGCTGAGCATGGGCACCAAACTGGCGATGATCGCCCTGCGCCTGCTGAGGAACGTGTTGCTGGCGCGGATCCTCGGTCCCAGCGAGCGCGGTTTGTTCGCACTGCTCAGCACCCTGCCCGATCTGATCAGCGCAGCCACCAGTGGCGGTTTGAATTCCGCCGTCGGTTATCAGGCCGCCAAGCAGCGGCCGATGGGGTTGTTGCTGGCCCAGGTGCTGGTATTCGGTTGTCTGCTGGCGGGGCTGTTGACCTTGCTGGTGGTGGCGCTGGTGCGTGAGTTCGGCAGTGAACTGGACGTGACCGTACAACTGGGCCTGCTGGCGTGGCTGTTGCTGCTGGCGGTGCCGCTGACCGTACTCAAAAGCGGCTTGCTGACACTGCACAATGCATCCGGCGGTGTGGTCGCCTTCAATGCCTTGCGCCTGGTGGAATCCCTGGCGCCGCTGCTGCTGTTTCTCGCGCTGTTCTGGATGTGGAAAGAAGCAGCACTGGAAGCCGCACTGATCAGTTGGCTGGCCGGGATCAGTCTGGTGGTGCTGGCCGGTTGGGTCTGGCTCAAGCGCGCACAGCCGTTGCAGCTGCAATGGGATCGCGCCAGCCAGCACGAACTGTTGCGCTACAGTGCCCGCAGCCATCCGGATCTGCTGTTCCAGCAAGTCATCCTGCGTTCCGATTACCTGTTCATCGGCGCGCTGCTCGGCAGTGCCGCGCTGGGGCATTACGCCATGGCCAGCGCTGCCGCCGAACTGCTGCTGATCGTCCCCGAAGCGGTGACCACACCGTTGATGAAACGCCTGTTGCAACAGGACGACGGCATGGACAAGGTCACCCCGCTGGCCCTGCGCCTGACCGCCACGGTGATGCTCGGCGCCTGCCTGAGCATGGCGGTGATCGGCGAATGGCTGATCGTCACGTTGTTCGGCATCGCCTACCAACCGGCGTATCCGGCACTGCTGGCGTTGCTGCCGGGCCTGTTGGGCCTGTGTTACGCGAGCATTCTGCGCCTCGACCTGTTGGGCAAGAATCGCCCCGGCACCGTGTCGCTGCTGATGGGTCTCGGCGCCCTGCTCAACCTGGCGCTGAACGTGGTGCTGATCCCGACTTACGGCATCGTCGGCGCCGCGGCGGCATCATCTATTGCCTATCTGGCGGTGACGCTCGCCATGCTGGTGTTGTATTGCCGGTTGAGCGGCGTGCCGTTCTGGCAAACCCTGATCATCGTGCCCAGTGACATCGCACCGATGTGGCTGATGTTGCAGCGTCGCTTTTTACAACGGAAATCCGCATGAAAAGCCTGGCCCTGCTGCTCGGACTCGGCCTGTCGCTGGACGCCTTCGCAGCGTCGATGCGCTGGGGCGACATTCGCGACGGCAGCCTGTACCTGCAAGCGGATCGCCCCGACACCGTGACCATACGCTGGGCGCCGGCGTGGCAGGCGGACGCCAACGAAGAGCATCTGTACCTGCTCGACGGCCAGGGCAGATTGCAGGGCGACCGGTTCATCAAGGCCAGCGAAACCCGTGGCAGCCAGAGCTGGCCTTTGCTGCCGGGGCCGGCGAGTTATCAACTGGAGATTCCCGGCTATAGCTTCCGCAATTACCGGGTCGAACACGACGAAAACACCGTGGCGCTGTTCGCTCCGGCCAAGGTGCATTTCAGCGCTGAAACCCGTGACGGGGATGAGCTGTTTTTCAAGATTGCACCGGGTGAACACGCCGTGCTCGCGGGCAAGTTCCACGGCGGCGTCAGCGCCTTGCAGGCGCAACGGGTCGGCGACGGGCAACAGCTGTCGCTGGCGCTCAAACCTTATCGCGCCTATTGGCAATTCGATCAGGTCGCGCTGCCGGTCAGTGACCGAGAACAAATCTGGCGCCTGCGTCTGCAATGCAGCGGTAAAGCGGCGTTCTGGCTCGACGGCACGGCCAATCTGTTTGCGCAGAACCCGCAACAGCTCAAACCGCTGCGCGAAGACGACGGCCAGACCCGCCTGACCCTGCACGACAAGATCCTTGGCCGCACGCCGGACCTGGGCATCGCCCTGCCCTACGTGATGCCGCCGCCCGCCAGCCATGCCGCCCTCGACGCACTGAAACCGACGGCCGCCAGTTACTACAGTTTCGTGGACGTGACGGCGAGAAAACCGCACTTCGAAGATGCGTTTCGCCAGGTCTATCAGGACCGTTTTGGCATTCATCAGGACATCACTTTGCTCGCCGGCAGTCAGCGTCAGGCCGACTTGCGCGCCGATGGGCAAAGCAACGGTGGCCTCGACGCCTGGCTCGCGAGTACACAACTGCTTGGCGGCAAAGGCACGCACTACATCGGTTTTGCCGACGAGCCCAATCTCAACTATTCGAGTTACGAGCAATACCGTTCGATCTTCACCAGCATGGCCCGTCAGGTGCGCAGCGATCCGGCCAACGCCCGGGCCGGTGTGCGCATCGCGATGCCGGCCAGTTCGCGGCTGGTCAACGGCCCGTTCGCCGACAACGCCGCGGACAAACGCGGCATCGACTGGGCCCGGCGTCTGCTGGGTGAGTACGCCGATCAGGTCGATGCACTGGCCTGGCACGAGTGGATGATCCGCGATCTGCTCGCCACTCGCGTCTACCGCGACAGCGTGCGCCGCGCCGCCGACCTGGTGGGCCTTGATGCCAAGGGGCAGCCGCGCAAGGCCTTGCTGCTGGATCAGACCAATCTGTCCAGCGGCTCGAGCCTGAGCCCCTACGATCAGGAAACCCATTACACCTCGCTGTGGTGGGCCTCGGTGGTGATCAACGCTTCCCAGGACGGCTTGCTGACCATGCTCAACTGGTTCCAGGCCGCCGACGAGCCGGAATACCCCAAAGGCATGTTGCGCGTCTCGGCGGATGAGCAACATTTCGAACTCAAACCCGTGGGCCTGGCCCAGCAGTTCATCCGGCAACACTGGCTGCACAACGTGCTATGGCTGGAAAACGATGCGTTCGAAGTCGATGTGCTGGCGATGGCCGGCGACGAACAGCGCGGCCTGCTGGGAGTGAACAAGGGCACGCGGTTGCAGCGTGTCGATCTGGCGGGTGCCAAGTGCCCGTTGAACAACGGCGCCCTGCGCTATTTCGGCGCCGACAACCGCAGCCGCGACGCGCCCTTCCGTTGTCAGGACGGTCGTGTGCGCTTCGAACTGCCGGGGCAGACCCTGTTTTCCCTGAGCTGGCGCACTGGATGAACCGCCCGTTGATGTCCTGCCGCGCAGGCCACTTGCCGCGCGATGCCACGTCATCAGGAGTACCGACCATGAACGTTGTGAAAAAAATCAGCGAACACATCAAACAAAAAGGCCTGCGGGCCACACTGGCCAAGGTGTGGAAACACTACGTCTTTTCCCATCAGGAACTGCTGTGGATGGAGCGTGACCTTGTCAGCCCGGTGCCGCCCCACAGCCTCAAACCGTATCCGCCGTTGCGCGTGGTGAAGATCACCCCGGACAACGCCAGCGCCTTCGCCCGCTACTTCGGTGACCGCGTCGGTACCATGGCGGAACTGGCCAGCGAAGGCCACACCGGGCACATGCACCTCGACGATCACGGCGATGCGGTGGCCTTCATCTGGGGCAGCGCACGGGACTATTTTGACCGCCACTACTACGGTTGCCTGTTTCCGGTGAAGCCCGGCGAGTTTTTCGAGTTCGGCGGTGAACTGACCCGTTCCTATTGGGGCACCGAGCTGTCGGTGGATCTGCAACTGGAGCTGTGGAAAGCCATGGCCGCCCAGGGCTGCGACAAGGTGGTGGACGTCTGCGAGTTCCACAATATCCCGGCGCTCAAGCTGCACCTGCGCATGGGCTACACCGAGCAGGGCCGGATCATGAACGTGTACACCCTGTTCGCGCGTTGGCGCTTCTATCGCGAAACCCGCTACAGCGGTTCGCGCCTGGATGCATTGCGCAAACCTTCCCGTCCATCCGTTACAGCAACGGCGACCTGAGCTTATGGCGCGATTCGAATGGCGCACCTCGTTGTGCGCGCCTGACTTCCCGGCAGCGGCCTATGAAAGGCTGCGCCTGCGGGTGACGGATCACACGCCGTTCAACAGCCTCGGCTGGCTGATCGCGGCAGAGCAGACACTCGACGCGAGTGAGCATCTGCACATTCTGCTGGGCTGGGAAGCAGACGAATTGCGCCTGTGCCTGCCGTTGGTGGCCGGTCGTGAACGCTTTGGCGGGATACCGTTTGCCGTCGTGCATCACCTCGGCTATCCGCTGGCGGATCGTCTGGCGTTGTTGTCTGTGCTGACAGCCGACGACATGCGTCAGGCGCTGCTGCTGATTCGCCGGCGCATCCCCCACGCGTTGCTGCAACTCAACGAACTGTCAGAGCCTGTGGGCGAAACAAGTGTCCTCGCGCCATGGATGGCCCACAGCTCCAATGCCGAGCGACGCCTGAGCTGTCGGGTGCCGGTGCACTTGATCAGCGAAGCGGACCGTCAGGAAGTCTCCGGCGATCCACGCTACAAACTGCGCCGCGCCCGTAAACGGATTGCCGCCTGTGGTGCGGTGGTGCGGCGTATCACTCCCGATGCGCTGAGCATCGGCCCGCTATTGCAGGCCATCGCTGAAGTCGAAGCGGTGAGCTGGAAAGGCGACGAGGGCGTCGGCATCTTCGCCACCGAACGCAGCCGACGTTGCATCGAACACGCCTTCACCGCCCTCGCCGCCCAGGGTCTGGTTCGGATGGTCACGCTGGAACTGGATGGCCGTTGCATCAGCTACCGGCTTGGATTGCTCGAACAGGGCCGGCTCTATGATTACAACCTGGCTTTCCTGCCACAGTACGCGGATCTGGGCAGCGGCCGGGTGCTGCTGGAGGAATGGATTCGCTGGGGCCTGGACGATCACTGGCACTGGATCGATGCCTCGCGGGTCAGCCTGGAAAACTCCAGTCATCAACTGCACGAACGCATGACCGGACAACGGGAACATTGGCGCTGGAGCTTTTACTCATGGCGACCGAGCGGTCTGTTGCTGGGGCTTGGACTGCGTGTCTGGCAGCGGCTCAAACCGAAACTGCAACAGTGGCGCGCCCAACGCAAAACGGCAATCGCCAAACCTCTCGTCAAACCCGTCGCCATCACCACGGAGGGCGAACATGCCTCGCCAAGTCATAGTCAACGCTGACGATTTCGGCCTGAGCCCGAACGAAAACGCGGTGATTTTCAGCGCGTTCCAGGCCGGGGTCATCAGTTCCGCCACGGCCATGGCCAACATGCCGGCGTTCGAAGCCGCCTGCGCGATGGCTCGTCATCCCTTGCTGGAAGGTCGGGTCGGCCTGCATTTCAACCTGACCTATGGCCGGCCACTGAGCCAGGCAATTCTGGCCCGCCCCAACTTCTGCGACAGCCACGGGGTATTCGATCTGAGCCTTGCGCGGCACAGTCTGTGGCTGGGTCGTGAAGATCGTGAAGCGGTGCAGCAGGAATTGCAGGCGCAGTGGCAGCGTTGTGTCGATCACGGCGTGCGCCCCAGCCATCTCGACTCCCATCAGCACGTGCACAACATCTGGCCGATCGGCGAGATCGTCGCACGCTTCGCCGCCCATCAGGGCGTACCGGTGCGACTGGCGCGCAACCTGGGACAAAACCTGAACCTGCCGAAGCGCCTGTTCAAGGGTTTGCTCAACCGTCGTTTGCAGGGCCTGGCCGGTGCGACGGCAGACTATGTCTGCACCCCGGTGGACCTGCGCAACGAGCCTGCGCCGACCGACGGCGTGCTGGAAATCGTCGCCCATCCGAATCAGCTCGGGCCTGATTTCGGTGATGCCTATCTACAACCCGGAGAGTCCCTGAGCCGCGTGCTAGAGCGCCGGCTGCTGGGGGTTCCACGGGTTTCCTACGCCGACCTGAACAAGGATTTTCTACGGGGTGCCGCGGCACTCGATTGAGTTACACACCTGGCAACACTTTCGGAGATGGCACTTTGAATTGCGCTTGCCAGCGTGATCTATACCCACAAAAGCCAACCACAAAAACACCCGGGCTTCGGCCACGGAGGGCATCATGAGCGTCATCGAAAAGCTGCGCGAACGCATCAAGCAAAAAGGCCTGGGCCGCACCTTTGCAACCTTGTGGAAACGCTACGTGTTCTTCCATTGGGAACTGCTGTGGATGGAGCGCGACCTGATCAGCCCGGTGCCGCCGCACAAGCTGCGCCCCTACGAAGGCCTGCGCAAGGTCGACATCACGCCGCAGAATGCCGGTGCGTTCGGCAAGCATTTCGGTGACCGTGTGCAGACCATGGCCGAACTCGCAGCCGAAGGTCATACCGGGCACATGTACCTGGACGCAGATGGCCACGCAGTGGCTTTCATCTGGGGCAGTGTTCGCGATTACCACGACCGCCACTATTACGGCTGCAACTTCCCGGTCCAGCCTGGCGAGTTTTTCGAATTCGGCGGCGAAATGACCCGCGCCTACTTTGGCAGCAGCCTGTCGGTGGACGTGCAAGTCACCCTCTGGCAAGCCATGGCCGCCCAGGGTTGTCACAAGGTGGTGGACGTCTGCGAAACCCACAACATCCCGGCGCTGAAGCTGCACATTCGCATGGGTTATCACGAGCAGGGGCGCGTGACGCACGTCTATGGACTGTTCGGGCGCTGGCGGTTTTTCCGCGAGACACGCTATGAAGGTTCGCGCCTGGATCCGTTGCGCAAACCGGGGCGGCCGGTGGTGACGGCGGCTGCTCAGGCTTGACAGCTTTTTACTGCGATCTGTAGGAGCTACACCACTGTAAGTTCCTACAAAATCAATTCCCTCTTGCCTACAAACACTGACGACACATCCAAGTCTGAGAAACGAACTGACTGACTGCTCGATCGTATCCAAGTGGATACAGTCGAGCTATGAACTACTTCATACAACAAACAGCAGTCTTCATGGCATGGCACACCTCGATTCGTGATGTGCGAGCCAAGATTGCTATTGCTCGTCGCATTGAACGTGCGTCAGCAGGTAATCTAGGCGACATCAAACCGGTAGGTGACGGCGTATCGGAAATGCGCGTTGATGTCGGGGCCGGGTATCGGATCTACTTTACGATGCGTAGTGGTGTTGTCATTGTTCTGCTGGTCGGTGGAGACAAATCATCACAAGGTGCGGACATCAGACGGGCAAAAAAAATGGCAAAGGAGGTTTAACCATGAGCCGGACTTTGACAACTTTTGATATGGCAGCATTGCTGGACAGCGATGAAGCCATCAGCGAATACCTTTCCCAAGTGCTGGCCGACGGTGACAACGAGGAGTTTCTTCGTGCAATCGGCTATGTGGTCAAGGCACGCGGCATGACTCAAATAGCCAAGGACTCGGGAATGGGTCGTGAAAGCTTGTACAAAGCTTTCGCGCCGGGAGCCAAGCCCCGCTTTGACACTGTGCTCAGAGTTATTCATGCACTTGGCATCGATCTCTGTGCGCAACCAGGGCATGTGCTGAATCATTCAACTACTTGAGAGTTACGCTATTCGCCCTTCCCCCCCACCCACGTAAAACACATCGGCATCTGCGCCTCGCGGTTCAGGTACTGGTCATACGCCTCTTCCCGGTTCGAGTGCGGGTATTCCTTGAAGTGCGCAATGTTCAGCCCGGCTTCGAGGGCCGCGGTGAAGATGGCGCCGAGGGTGTGTATGAACCAGTACGACGGCGCGGCCGGTTGCTCGACCTTGCCGACGTAGACGATCGGTTCCTGCTGCACGAACGGCTCGCGGCGAAAGTACGAGGTCGCCAGGCGAAACGGATCCTCGGCCACGGGATCGACCATTTCCAGAAACGGGTGGGTCTCGTAGATCACCAGTCGTCCGCCCGGTTTCAGGGTCGAGGCGACGTGGCGGAAGAATTCGCCGATGTCGGGCATCCAGTTGAGGACACCGATGGTGATCAGCGCCACGTCGAAACGACCGCGCAGCGCTTCGGGCAAATGGTGAATATCGGCTTCGATGAATTGGGCCTGGTGCGGCGAGCGGCTGTTCAGCGTCCGGGCCTGTTCGAGAAACGCCGCCGACTGATCGACACCGACGACACTTCGCGCCCCCAGCGTAAACAGCGAGAGGCTTTCGCGGCCATTGTTACAACCCAGTTGCACGACGTCCTTGCCATCAATGCCGACCTGCTCCAGCAGCCCGCGCAGGGTGTCGTCGAGGCAGGAAAAACCGGGCTGGGCGACCTCGGCCAGCAAGGCCTGCCAGTCAGGTGAATCCTGATGATGACGGGCCGAATCGTTCCACGCCCGACGATTGCTTTCGATGACGTTCTTGTGGTCTGGCACTTCCATGGCGCGCTCCGCACGAGGCTCTTGATTGAGCGGCCCGAGTCTAGTCGAGCCGGTCGATCCAGGTTGTTGCGAACTTGTAAGCCACCGTCCACCGGTTCAAACCTGCCCCTTATGAAATCCCCTGCGCCTGATCCAGCCGCTCGCGCAAAAACTCGATCAACGCATGCACTGGCCGCGAGGTCTGACGGTGCTGCGGGTACACCGCCGACAGAATCAGCGGCTCCGGACGCAAATCATCCAGCACCGGCACCAGTCGCCCGTCCCTCAGCGCGGCCCCGACAATGAACGTCGGCAGGTAGGTAATCCCCATCCCCGCCACGGCCGCATCCCGGAGCAACTCACCGTTGTTGACCCGCATCCGCCCGGTGACATTCACCAGTTGCGGCTTGCCCTGCCCCGCATTGAAACGCCACTGCACCGAACGCCCGTGCCCGTAGGGCAGACAGTCATGACTGAGCAGATCCTCCGGTTTGACCGGCGTACCACGCTCGGCGAGATAAGCGGGACTGGCACAGTACACCCGCTCGATGGCGGCAATGCGGCGGGCAATCAACGTCGAGTCTTCCAGGACACCGATCCGCAACGCCAGGTCGTAACCCTCGCCAAGCAGATCCACCGGCCGGTCGCTCAGGTCCACCTCCACCGTGACTTCGCGATAACGCTGCAGAAACGGTGGCAGCAAGCAGCCCAGATGCGCCAGTGCAAACGACAGCGGCGCACTCACGCGAATCGCTCCGCGCGGCTCGGCGGTCTGCCCGGCGATGCCCTGCTCCACCTGTTCGACTTCACCCAACAGTCGCAGCGCCGATTCGTAATAGCTCTGTCCCAGCGGCGTCACGTCCAGACGCCGGGTGGAGCGGTTGAGCAAACGCACGCCGAGGCGCTCCTCCAGTTGCATCAACCGACGACTGACGAACTGCTTGGACAGGCCCAACTGATCGGCCGCCGCCGTGAAACTGCCGGAGTCCATCACCTGGCAAAAAATACGCATGTCTTCGAACGGGTTCATTGTCACTCTCTGGTTGACAGTTAAACGCTTTATAGCCGCTTTTTCACTTTCCGGCACCTCATTAATCTGTGCTCACGGTGTTGCTGAGGCCTGAACCCCAGCGCCACAGCAGCCCGATCCCGACGCATACAAAAACTCAAACGACTGAAAAGGAATTGCACATGAACATCAAGAAAACCCTCGCCGCTTCCCTCCTCGCCCTGTCCGTCGGCAACGCATTCGCCGCCGAAGGCGCAGGCGTCGAACACAACACCCAGGCCTTCCTCGATGCCCTCGCCGCCGGCGGCGGCAAACCGCTGGAGCAACTGAGCCCGAAAGACGCCCGTGCGGTGCTGACCGGTGCCCAGGCTTCGGTGAAGGTTGACCTGTCGGGTGTTGACGTCAGCGACAAGGCGATCAAGGTCGATGGCCAGACGATCAACCTGAAAGTGGTGCGTCCGGCCAAGGTCAAGGGCGAACTGCCGGTGTTCATGTTCTTCCACGGTGGCGGCTGGGTGCTGGGTGACTTCCCGACGCACCAACGCCTGATCCGTGATCTGGTGGTGGGCTCTGGCGCGGTTGCGGTGTATGTCGATTACACGCCGTCGCCGGAAGCGCAGTACCCGACTGCGATCAATCAGGCTTACGCGGCAACCAAGTGGGTGGCCGAGCACGGCAAGGACATCGGGGTCGACGGCAAGCGTCTGGCGGTGGCCGGCAACAGCGTCGGCGGCAACATGGCGGCGGTCGTGGCGTTGATGTCCAAGGAACAGAAAACCCCGGCCCTGCGCTTCCAGTTGCTGATGTGGCCGGTAACCAACGCCGGTTTCGATAACGGCTCGTACCAGCAATTCGCCGAGGGCCACTTCCTGACCAAAGGCATGATGCAGTGGTTCTGGGACAACTACACCACCAACCCGGCCGAGCGTGCGCAGATCCATGCCTCGCCGCTCAACGCCAGCGCCGAACAGCTCAAGGGCCTGCCCGCTGCACTGGTGCAGACCGCCGAGTTCGACGTGCTGCGTGACGAAGGCGAAGGCTACGCCCGCCACCTCGACGCCGCCGGTGTGCCGGTGACCTCGGTGCGCTACAACGGGATGATCCACGACTTCGGTCTGCTCAACCCGCTGAACGGGATTCCCGAAGTGAAGGCCGCCGTGCGCCAGGCAGCGGCAGAACTCAAGACCCATCTGAACTGAGTGCAACCTGTGGCGAGGGAGCTCGCTTCCGCTTGAGTGCGCAGCACCCACAAAATCTCCGGTGAGTCGAAGATTTTGGGGCTGCTTCGCAGCCCGGCGGGAGCAAGCTCCCTCGCCGCGTCTGTCATCCAGACCGTGGAGTTCATCATGTCCTTTGTTTCTGCCCACCTGCTGTCCTTGAGCGCCCTGCTGCTGGTACTCGACGCCCTGCTCTGGCACCTCGTCCCGTTCAAGCATCGCGCGCAACGGGTCGGTGTGCGGCTGGTGCTGTTTCTGGCGTTCAGCGCACTGGTCATCAACGCCGGCGTGAGCCCGTTGCAGGCGCCGGTGTTTGCCGATGACCCGGTGGCGCAACTGGGCGCGACGGCCCTGGGAATCCTCTGGTGGCTGTACGCCGCTCGGGCACTGACCGAATTGATCGGTCTGATCCTGATGCGTCGCATCGGCCACAGCGGCCGTCTGCTGCAGGATGTGATCGGCGCACTGGTGTTTCTGGCGGCGATCGTTGCAGCCGCCGGTTATGTGCTGGACCTGCCGGTCAAAGGCCTGCTTGCCACCTCCGGGGTGGTAGCCATCGTGATCGGTCTCGCGCTGCAAAGCACCTTGGCCGACGTGTTTTCCGGCATCGTACTGAACACCACCAAGCCGTATCAGGTGGACGACTTCGTGGTGATCGATGGCGTCGAGGGCAAAGTGCTCGACATCAACTGGCGCGCCACGCACCTGTTGAGCAGCACCGGAACCCTGGCCGTGGTGCCGAACTCGGTAGCGGCCAAGGCCAAGATCGTCAACCTCAGCCGTCCGAACAACCTGCACGGCGTGTCGATCAGTATCAAGGTGCCGAACCATATCCGTCCGCGCCGCGTGCTCGACGCCCTCGAACGCACTCTGCAAGGCAGCAGCAGTCTGCTGCTGACGCCTGCGCCGAAAGCGGTCCTCAAAGAGGCCGGCGAAGAAATGTCGGAATACGTGGCCAGCGGTTTCATCGCCGAACTGGGCAAGAAAAGCGAAGTGCGCAATCAATTGTTCGACCTCGCTCATCGTCATCTCGAAGCCGCCGGCATCTCGCGGCATCCGGACGGCGTGATCGAACCCTCGACCCGCGCCCGGGCCTTGCTCGACGAAGTGAAAATCTTCCGTTCGCTGAGCCATGAAGAACGCGATCGCCTCGCCGAATCGATGGTCGCGCAGCAATACAGTGCCGGGCAGGTGGTGCTCGGTCTGGAAGAAGTCCCCGACAGCCTGTTCGTGATCGCCACCGGTGTGGTCAGCGCCAGCGTGCCGGACGGCAATGGTTTCACCGAAGCCGGACGCATGGGACCGAGTGAAGTCATGGGCGAACAGAGCATTCTGGCCGATACGCCTTCGCAGGCGACATTCACGGCGCTCACGTCTTCGATCATCTACCGTCTCGACAAGAACCTGACCCGCCAGTGCATGGAACAGCGCAGCGAAGTCGGTCAGGCGCTGACCAAGTTGCAAGCGGTACGGCAGCAGAACAGTCGGCTGGCGTTGATGGCCAAGCCTGTGCCGGTTCGCAAGGGCGGGTTTCTGGGGTGGTTGCAAAAGCGTTGAGCCCTTTTCGGCAGACAAAAAAATGCCCGCTCTTCAGCGGGCATTTTTTTTCGGCCAATTACTTGGCAGTGAACTTGGTGTAGCTGTTGATCAGGTTGCGATAGTTCGGCAGACGCTCGGACAGCAGGTTCGCCAGACCTTCCATGTCGTTGCGCCAGTCACCCTGCAGCTCACACGCCACAGCAAACCAGTTCAGCAGGTGTGCACCCGCCGCCGACATGCGCGCCCAGGCCGCTTGCTGCACAGTGGTGTTGAAAGTGCCCGAAGCGTCAGTCACCACAAACACTTCAAAACCTTCAGCGATGGCCGACAGGGTCGGGAACGCTACGCACACGTCAGTCACCACACCGGCAATGATCAGTTGCTTGCGGCCGGTGGCCTTGATCGCCTTGACGAAGTCTTCGTTGTCCCAGGCGTTGATCTGGCCAGGACGGGCAATGAACGGCGCGTCCGGGAACTGAGCTTTCAGCTCAGGCACGATCGGGCCGTTCGGGCCGCTGTCGAAGCTGGTGGTGAGGATGGTCGGCAGGTTGAAGAACTTGGCGATGTCGCCCAGGGCCAGCACGTTGTTCTTGAACTCGTTCGGCGAGAAATCCTGCACCAGCGAGATCAGACCGGTCTGGTGGTCGACCAGCAGGACCACGGCGTCGTCTTTGTTCAGGCGCTTGTAAGGAACGTTGCTCATGTGAAACTCCTCGGGGATGGGTGGTACGTGAAGCGTCGGGCCACTCGGACCGGCGCCGTTCTTTCGAAATCAGAAAGCGAAACAGGAACAGCCGAACGCGCCCCAGAAGCCAGCGAAGTCGCTGACCGGCGCATTCGACATCCGGGCTTTTTCATGGCTGTGGGAATGCACTGCACACGGACCGCTGCACTGGTGCACCTGGGCCTGCAACGGCGAGTTCGGACGCCAGTGGCCTGGCACTTTCACCACCGGCGACCAGTCCGGCAGTACCGGCAAGGCGCGTGGACCGAGGTCTTCGAATTCGCCGGCGGAATAAACGATCTTGCCGCCGACCACGGTCAGTACCGACTCGATCCATTTGATCGCCTCTTCCTCGACATGGAAGAAGTCCGCGCTCAGCGCTGCCAGATCCGCCAGTTGCCCGACCTTGATCTGACCCTTCTTGCCCTGTTCGGACGAGAACCAGGCGCTGCCATGGGTAAACAGCTCCAGCGCGGTGGTGCGTGGCAAACCTTCTTCGTACAGTGCCAGACCGCCAACGGTGCGACCGCTGACCATCCAGTACAGCGAAGTCCATGGGTTGTAGCTGGACACCCGGGTGGCATCGGTGCCTGCACCGACCGGCACGCCTTCGGCAAGCATGCGCTTGATCGGCGGTGTGGCTTCGGCGGCTTTTTTGCCATAACGGTCGACGAAGTATTCACCCTGGAACGCCATGCGATCCTGAATCGCAATGCCGCCGCCCAGCGCCTTCACCCGTTCGATGTTCTGTGGAGTGATGGTTTCGGCGTGATCGAAGAACCAGGGCAAACCGTTGAATGGAATGTCGCGGTTGACCTTCTCGAACACGTCGAGCATGCGGCTGATGGATTCGTTATAAGTGGCGTGCAGACGGAACGGCCAGCGCTGTTCGACCAGGTGGCGCACCACCGGCTCCAGTTCCTGCTCCATGGTCTGCGGCAGGTCCGGGCGCGGTTCGAGGAAGTCTTCGAAGTCCGCTGCCGAGAACACCAGCATTTCGCCGGCGCCGTTGTGGCGCAGGAAGTCATCGCCCTGATGCAACTTGACGCTGCCGGTCCAGTTCTGGAAATCGGTCAGCTCTTCTTTCGGCTTCTGGGTGAACAGGTTGTAGGCGATGCGCACGGTCAACTGGTCGTCTTTGGCCAGTTGTTCGATCACCTGATAATCGTCCGGGTAGTTCTGGAAACCGCCGCCGGCATCGATGGCGCTGGTCAGGCCGAGACGGTTGAGTTCGCGCATGAACTGACGGGTCGAGTTGACCTGATATTCCAGCGGCAGCTTCGGCCCCTTGGCCAGGGTCGAGTACAGAATCATCGCGTTCGGCCGCGCCACCAGCATGCCGGTCGGGTTGCCGTTGGCATCACGCACGATTTCGCCGCCCGGCGGGTTCGGCGTGTCGCGGGTGTAGCCGGCGACGCGCAAGGCAGCGCGGTTGAGCAGTGCGCGGTCATACAGGTGCAGGATGAACACCGGGGTGTCCGGCGCTGCCTGGTTGATCTCTTCGAGGGTCGGCATGCGTTTTTCGGCGAACTGGAATTCGTTCCAGCCACCAACCACGCGCACCCACTGCGGGGTCGGTGTACGGTCGGCCTGATCCTTGAGCATGCGCAGCGCGTCGGCCAGGGACGGCACGCCTTCCCAGCGCAGTTCGAGGTTGTAGTTCAGGCCACCACGGATCAGGTGCAAGTGCGAGTCGTTGAGGCCGGGAATCACGCAGCGGCCCTTGAGATCGACCACTTGCGTGCCGGCGCCGCGCAGGGCCATGGCCTGCGTATCGTTACCGACGACGACAAACCGCCCGTCCTTGATCGCCACCGCACTGGCGAGAGGTTTTTCGCGGTCTACCGTATGAAATTGGCCATTGAACAGAATCAGATCGGCGTTCATCGCAGTTCCTTCGAGATAAGTGAAACGAAGCCCATACCTGCCGGCTCAGCGCGGCGGTTTGGCATTGGATTCCAGGTGTTCATGGGGCTGACTCGCCGTCAGCCAGGGTGCGAACAGACGGGTCGCGGCCGGCATGCACACGTACACCACCGACAGCACGATGGTCAGGGTGATCAGGAACGTGGCCACCACGTAGTTGGAGAGAAATGCATTGAGTCGCAGCAACGGCCCCCAGATCAGCGGCACCAGCAAGGTGTGCGGCAGAATCACGAACAACGTCACAACGGCCTGCTTCCAGCGTGGTGGTGGGGAGGCCGCATCGGCCAGTGGCGTGAACCAGAACTCATTGGCAGCGTTGACTTCGGTCTGGTCGCCGTCGGCGAGCATCGGTGCCGCTTCTTCGATCAGCTTCTGACGCTGCGGCGAATCGAGCCAGAGTTGCATCGCTTCGGTCGAGCAATAACGCAGCACGCAGGTGAACAACGCGAGCCCGCCCTGTTTACTGCGTACCACATCCACGCCCAGATGGCCTTCTTCACGAGCAGCCACACTGACGATATTGCGCAGCCAGGCTTCATAGGGCTGCTCGAAACCGGCCTTGACCCGATGCTTGACGATCAGCGTCACGGTTTCTTCGGTTCCCGGTTTTATCGGGGACTGGGTATCAGACATAACGGAGCACTCCGGGCAATCGAGCATTGAGCGCCAGCCGTCCCGGCCCGGCGATCAGAACAGTGGTGAACAGAATCAACAGCAACCAGCCGAACTGCCCTTCGGCCACACTCCATTGCGGATGCACGAGCAGCAACGCCACCAGCAGCACAAACAGAATAGGCAAGCACGCCAATCTCACCAGTAACCCGGCGACGATCAGCAGCGGACAGAGGACTTCGGCAAAAATCGCCAGAATCAGGGTGATGTGGGCACCGAGGTGAAACGGGTCTTCGATTTGCTGCAGCTGCGCAGTGAAGTCCAGCAGCTTGGGCAAGCCGTGGACGAACAGCAGAAACAACCCGCCGGTAACCCGCAGGAACAACAGGCCGAGGTCTTGCGCCTGGTCATTGCGTTGTGCAGCGTTCATGGTTCCCACCCCCGATCAATCATTGCAGGCAATGGTGCAACGATTGATCGGGGGGAAATTGGATGGGTGTGCTCTCTTGGTCTGGAAACTCTTTTGGTGATCGTTCCCACTGCGTGGGAATGAAGCCCGGGACGCTTTGCGTCCTATCGGTCCAGCGCCGAAGACCTCATTCCCTCCTCCGGTCACCGTGTGTCCACGACGGTGTACCGACGCGGCTCGAAAACCGTGACTGCCGTCGAATTCGCCACTTGGTCCGTTCTCACTGAGAACATGATGCTCAAAAATGTCCCGACTCCAAGCGACAGCAGATAGTCCGCCGGGAGTCTCAAGGTGTAGCCCTGATTCGTGACCCAGGCCAGATGAACCGAATTGCGATCAGGTGTCCAGATACTTCGATTGTTCACGGCACCATTGGCCGTGAAACCCATCAGGGTGAGTTCCAGCCGTTGACCTCTCGCCATGTGTATCCAGCCGCCAAATGTCAGATTCGCTCCAGACACGATGTCCTTCTTGTCCAGTTCGAGAGTGCCTTTCGCCTCGTCGATCACGGGGGACATGAGCAAGTTGCTCGGGATCGGCAGCACGGATAGCGCCAAGGGTTGCAATTGCACCGCGGGTGCACCGCCGCGTACATAGGAGGCGGTGGCTTCAACGGCTTTACCGATGCTGAAGGCCACCAGAGAGACAGGTGCCGATATTTCTCTGGGCGTGGCCCCCACGGCAACCGTCGGCGAGGTATGCGAACCCGCCGCTGGCGTGCCCGGCGCCGCGGTCCAGCTTACGCTGACCTGATCGGCAGGCTGGCTCGGATAATCGAGGACAAATGTCAGTGCGTTAGTCGCTGCAGCCGGATTCAAATGGGTGTTGCCGGTTGATTCCTTGATCCGCACTTCGCGGTTTTCCAGAACGTTGATCGTCCGAGTATTGGATACGCCGCCACCGGAGTATCGACCTGTAAAGACGTGGGGCCCCCGGGTCAATCCGTTAACCGGAAATTCCCATACGCCCGCATTGGCCGGCGCCCTGCCCAGAGGCGCTTGCCCATCAAACACGCTGACCTCTTCGGTCGCGGCGCCGTGCAATGTGACGCGGGTGAAAAGCGTGTCGCCATCTTCGGCGATCTCCTGATCGAGCGGATCAGTGATCCGCTCGATCCTTGGCGCGCTCACGGGGTCAGTCAGGACGATGTAATTTCGATGTGCAAATGCCTGGGCATCGGACAGATCCGGACTGTTCTGCAGCCCGGCCCGGAATTTCATCGTCAGCACACTGCCGTTTTGCAGACCTTGCAGCGGTGCAGCAGGAACCTTTTGTTCGTAATATCCCAGACTGAATCGATTACCGACGACATTCTCCGGTGCTTGCCAATACCAGGCCTCCCAGACACTGCCATCGACCTTCACACCTGTGAGCTGGAGCCAGAAGAACTGCTCGCGTCTGCTCAGCAGCCATGACCGGATACGCAATGTAACCTCCGCCAGACCGCTCACATCCAGGTGAGTGCCCTCACCTTCGCCGCTTGCTTCTTTGATCACCGGCAGGGGCAGATCGGGTTGGTTTATGAGCGCCACGAAAAGCGGTAACGGTTGTGATTCCACGGGCGGCTCATTGCCACGGTAAAGCGTGTAAGTGACGATGACGGTCTGCCCGAGATTGAACGCCACCAGAATATTGTCAATATGGGTCGTGAAAGGGCGTTGAAATCCGCCGATCGGAATGCGCGGCGACGTATAGGAACCGGAACCTGGAGTCCCGGCCCACGTGATGGTAAGGAAGTCTCCCGGCAACCAGGGGAAGTCGATTATTACCGTCAGGTTGTACCGGGCGGCCGCTGGCAACAGGAAACCATTCGAACTTTCTTTAATTGCCAGCGGCGGCAGGTCGTCACTGATAAGCGAAGGAGTCCGCGTGTCCATATTCACTTCCCTTCATAGCAGGCCGTTTCGGGATTGGCCCATCAAACACGGGAAGGCGAGCACGCACCACTGTCAGAACTAACAGGGTCAACGCGGTTTTAGACGAACGGCCATTCACACCGCCGGAATGTCCAGCGACGCCGACATGAACTGACTGATCCGCGACCGCAGCCACTTCTCTGCCGGATCGTTGTCATGCACCCCGCTCCAGGCCATCGACAGTTGCGCCGCATCAATCGGAAACGGCGGATCTTCAGCTCGCAATGCACAACCTTCGACCAGTGCACACGCCGCATAATCCGGCACCGTGGCAATCATCTCGGTGCCCGCCAGCAGCGCGCGCAAGCCACTGAACTGCGGCACGCCAAGCACCACGCGACGACTGCGACCGACCTTGGCCAGGTCCACGTCGATGTTGCCGCTCAAATCGCCGGAGAACGACACCATTGCATGGGGCCGCTCGCAGTATTCGTCGAGGGTCAGCGGGCCCGGGCGGTCATCGCCGCGCAGGACCTTGCAGGGAATGTCGCGCAGTTTCTTGCGCTTGGCGTTGGCCGGCAGATCCGTTGTGTAACTCACACCGACGGAGATTTCCCCGGACGCCAGCAACGTTGGCATCAGCAGATAGTTGGCGCGCCGCACCACGACCACGATCCCCGGCGCCTCTTCCTGCAATTGACGCAGAAGCGGCGGAAACAGACCGAACTCGGCGTCATCCGACAGACCAATGCGGAACACGTCGCAACTGGTGGCCGGGTCGAATTCCTTGGCCCGGCTGACCGCGCCGGAAATCACGTCCATCGCCGGTTGCAGTTCCCGCAGAATCGCCAGCGCCCGTGCAGTAGGTTCCATGCCACGACCGTTGCGCAGCAACAACGGATCGTCGAACAGATCCCGCAGGCGGCCCAGCGCCGCGCTCACTGCGGGTTGGCCCATGAACAGTTTTTCGGCGACGCGGGTCAGGTTCTTTTCGAACATCAAAGCTTCGAAGATCACCAGCAGGTTCATGTCGACGCGGCGCAGATCGTTTCGGTTCATGGGTGTGTTTTCCTTTTGGGCCAGGCGCAAGTGCTACGCACTTTACTTGATCGGCGGCCATTCGAAATCAGCTTTGGAGGCGGAATTAACAACGTTTAACTCGTCAGCCTTCGCCCCTCGCCAAACAATGAATACCTCTGCGCAGCGTTGTTTTATTGACCTGAGGGAAAGCGCTGACCGTGCCTTCCCCCCTCGACACGGACATTGGCCATGGCTCATTCACAGCAAACCGTCGCCCTCGCCCCTGCCAGCGAACCTCGCAAAACCAGCACCGGCGGCCTCAGCCCGCAACGTGAACGGCTGGTGAAACAACTCATTCTCGAACGCCTCGGCGATAGCCTTGAGGTCACCGATCTGGCCAACGCCTGCGCACTGTCACGCAGCCACTTTTCCCGGGCTTTCAAATGCAGCACCGGTTACTCGCCACAAGACTGGATCCGCACCCAGCGCATTGCCCGGGCCAAACTTTTGATTCAGCACACTAACCACAGCCTCACGCAGATCAGCCTGGAATGCGGCTTCTGCGATCAGGCGCACTTTTGCCATATCTTCACTCGCAGCGAAGGGATCAACCCGTTTGCGTGGCGTTGTCGGGTCATGAAAAGCCGCTGAAGCGGCTTCACTCCCGGACCATCCGCTGAGCCAGCCGCGCCACCCGCTCGCCCAGGTGCGAGGCAGTCAGTTGGTCCTCCAGCGGAGGCGCAAGTCCGGGCGGTTGTTCGACAGAGGATTGGGACATGGCACCGAGGGAGCTGCCGAGGCGATTCAATTGGCCGTCAATGCCCCCGTCACCGAAACGCGCCGGCAGCAGATCGAGCCCCACCCAGATCATCGAATGCTGAGCGGCGAACACGGCCATCTGCACTAAGGTATTGAGTTTGTCGCCACACAGGCTGCCGGAGTTGGTGAAGCCTGCCGCGAGTTTGTCGCGCCAGGGTTGTGCGAGGTAAAACGACGCCGTGGCCTCCATGAATTGCTTGAACGCCGCCGACACGCTGCCCATGTAGGTCGGCGAACCGAAAATGATGGCGTCGGCGCGGTGCAGGTCTTCCCAGTGTGCGTCCACCTCCTCCACCGCCAGCAGCAGACAGCGACTGCCCAAGTGACGCTCCACACCTTGGGCCACCGCCCGGGCAATGACGCGGGTGTGCCCGTAGCCACTGTGATAGACCACCACCACCTTGCTCATCGCAGCGTCCTCCAGACGTATGCATTCCGTTGCCTCGGAGTTTTGGCTCTGCAGCGGGTGTGGACGAGTTAATCGTTGTTAATTTTTCCCTTCTGCCGGGCTGGCGGACGAGAATCCAAGCCTTTGGATACGGGAACAATGGCGCCGCTTGCCGATAGATTTCCGGGCGTCAATCCCTTGCGCGCATTGCGCTGACATCCGAACCTGAGGAATATGCTCGGAAAACCCGGAATAGACGGCTTACAGCACCGTCGATTCGCTATCCGCCCTGTCACGTTTTTTTCACCAATGCCCGGGCAGGATCAAAAGAACAACGAAGGAGTATGTGGTTGAGTCTTTCCCCGAATCAGGCCATCGGTTTCGGCCCCTATCGGATCCACCCCGGCCAGCGGCTGGTGCTCGAAGGCGACCAGCCTTTGCGCCTGGGCCGCCGTGCCATGGACATTCTGCTGATCCTGCTGGCCAATGCCGGTGAAGTCGTAAGCAAACAGCAATTGATCGCCGGAGTCTGGCCGGACAGTGTGGTGGAAGACATCAACCTGCGGGTGCACATGGCATCGTTGCGCAAGGCACTGGGCGACGGTCAGGCCGGGCAGCGCTATATCGTCACGGTGGCGCAGCGCGGTTACAGTTTCGTGGCACCGATCCAGCTGCAATCGATCGAGCAGCGACCCGCCGCCGATCACTCGGCCCGGCATAACCTGCCGCTGCGTCGCACGCGGATGATCGGTCGCCAAGCGGTGGTCGACAACCTGATGAGCCAACTGCCGCGCCAGCGCTGCATCACCCTGATCGGCCCCGGCGGCATCGGCAAGACCACGGTGGCGTTGCGTGTCGCCGAGCAACTGATCGGCCGCTATCGCGACGGCATTCGCCTGCTGGATCTGGCTCCGCTCAACGACCCGCGCTCGATCTGCTCGCACCTCGCCGCCCTGCTCGACCTTTCGCTGCATGACAGCGAGCCGATGGCCTGCCTGATCAACAGTCTGCGCGAGCGGCAGATGCTGCTGGTGATCGATAACTGCGAGCATCTGATCGACGCTGTGGCGCTGCTCAGTGAAAGCATTCTGCGTGGCGCGCCGCAGGTGCACATTCTGGCCACCAGTCGAGAAAGTCTGCGCACCGAGGGTGAGTACGTGCAGCGCCTGGAATCGCTCGACTGCCCACCACCGATTGCGGTGCTCGACCGCGATCAGGCGATGGGGTTTTCCGCGCTGCAACTGTTCGTCGAACGGGCGATGGCCGCGCACGAACACTTTGAGCCGAAACAGGCCGACCTGCCCTTGATCATCGAGATCTGTCGACGGCTGGACGGTATCCCGCTGGCACTGGAGCTGGCGGCCGCACAGGTCGCGAGCCTCGGGCTGGACGGTCTGCTGAGGCAGCTTCAGGGACATTTGCCGGCGGGTAATCAGACGCATCTGGGCCGGCATGAAACCCTGCGGGCCACGCTCGATTGGAGCTTCAATCTGCTCAACGGTTGCGAACAGACAGGCCTGCGCCGCTTGGGCGTGTTCCGTGGCGCATTCACTCTGGAGTCTGCCGCAGCGGTCATCGTTGGCCAGCACATCGAGTCTGGCGAGGTGTTTACTTCGATCTCGCAACTGGTTGCCAAGTCATTGCTCAACGTCGAGGTGGGCGATGAAGAGGTGTTCTATCGCCTGCTCGACACCACCCGCCGTTACGCGCTGGAAAAACTCGACCAGGCCGCCGAACTCGGCGAAACCCGTGAACGCCATGCCGAACGCTGCCTGGCGCTGATGCATCAGGCCCAGGCCGACTGGGAAAACACGCCGACCGAAATCTGGATCGACCGCTACGCCCGTGGCCTCGAAGATCTGCGGGCCGCTCTGGAATGGACGCTGAACGATGAAGGCTCGCGTCAACTTGGCGTGCGCCTGACGGCGACCTCGGCGCCGTTGTGGCAGGAGCTGTCCCTGCTCAAGGAGTACGGTGTCCATGTGCGTCGTGCACTCGCGTTGCTGGCGTCGGCGCAAGCACCTTGCCCACGCCTGGAAATCGCCCTGAAACTCGCTCTCGGCAGCGCCTGCTATCACACTTGGGGCGGAACACCGGAAACCATCGAAGCCTTCGTCAGCGCACGTCTGCTGGCACAGAAGCACGACGACATCGCCGGCCAGTTGCGTGCCGTGTCAGGTCACATGGCGGTCAATCTGAGTTGCGGTCATTACCGGATGGCGCTTGAACAAAGCGAGCAATTCGAAAGCCTCGGCCTGCATGGCGATGCGCAGTTGTCCTTGAGCACCCATCGTTTGCGGGTGCTGGCGTTGCATTACGCCGGCGATCAGCATCAGGCGCGGATCCACGCCGAACAGGTGATCCAACGCATGGCCCACAGTGGCCACCTCAACCGTTTCACCCACGGTTTCGGCGTGCAATACGATCAGAGCGTCGCCTCGCTGACTGTCCTCGCACGGGTGTTATGGCTGCAAGGTTTTCCCGAACAGGCCTGGGGCACGGCACGGCAAGCACTGGACATCGCAGTACAGATCAACCATGGCACGTCGATCTGTTACACCCTGGCCCTCGCTTCGTGCCTGATTGCCCATTACAACGGCGACGTGCAGAACGCCCGCGCGCTGCTGCAACTTTTGCTCGAACAGGCGCAGAAACATTCGGTGCTGCTGTTCTACACCTGGGCGCGGCACTATGCGCAGGTGATCGATGCCGACAAAGTCCCTGCAATCCCGCCTGCCGACAGCGGTCTGGTCAGGGAAATCATGGTCACGCTGGATCCGGGTTTCGTGGATGATGACTTGCTGGAGCGGGCCCAGAGCGGCGCGGCCGGCTGGAGCACGGCGGAAATTTTGCGGGCAAAGGCCGAACGATTGCTGACCGCTGCATCGCCCTGCCATCACACGGTCGAAAGTGCCCTGCAGCAATCCCTGGCGGTTGCCCGGACGCAAGGCGCGCTCGCCTGGGAACTGCGCAGCGCGACGTCGCTGGCCCGGTTATGGCAACGCCAGGCGCGTTATCGTGAGGCGCTGGAAATGCTGAACCCGATCTACAGCCGCTTCACCGAAGGCTACGCGACCCCGGACCTGCGAAAGGTGCGCTCATTGCTCGACGAACTGCACGATCAGTCGGTCGCGTGAGTTCGGTCGCGTACGGCCCAGATAGCGTGAATGGCGAAGCTCGACGTCATGCTGTTCACCGCCCAGCTCCAGCTGTTCGCGGGCATAGCGGCGAGTGGTGTTGAGCATTCGATAACGCAATGTTGCGCCGGATCGATCCATCGAAAGCAACGATTTCGACGCCAATTGTTCGACCACTGCCACCAGCGTCGAGGGTGGCAACTGCGCACAACTGATCACGCCAATGGCGGCATCCAGGGTGAACGCTGCCTTGAACACCGACAGGCGCTGCAACGCGCGTTGTTCGTGCTCGCTCAAACGCTGATAACTCCAGTCCAGAGCAGCCTCCATTGACTGATGTCGTGGCACCGCGGTACGGCGACCATGACTCAAAACCTGCAGTCCGTGAGCCAATTGCGCCTGAAGCCCGACCAGGGCCAGTGCATCGATCTTCGCCGCCGCCAGTTCGATCGCCAAAGGCAGACCATCGAGCCGCCCACAAATATCGCGCACCGCCTCGAGGTCCTGCTCACGCAGAGTGAAATCATGCTGGCGGGCACGGGCACGGCTGACAAATAGCTGCACCGCCGAAAAACCCATGGCCTCATCGACACTATTGAGTGCCGAGGGTTTGGGAACGGTGAGCGGCGACAGTGGCTGGAGGCTTTCCGGACCAACACACAACGGAATGCGGCTGGTGGCAAGGATCGACAGCCGGGGGCCCATGTCGAGCAATGTCTGCAGCAGGCTCCGACAGGCTTCGTGCAAGTGCTCGCAATTGTCCAGCACCAGCAAGGCATGACGCGCCGCCAGGGTGGTGATATCAATATCGAGGATTTTCAGCACGTCATTGGCCAGTGGCGCTTCTGCGTCGATCAGCGACAGATCCACATGCCACACACCGTCACGAAAGTGTTGCAGCAGCAGTTCCGCCGCCCGCAACGCCACGGTGCTTTTGCCGACGCCGGCCGGTCCCGTCACCGTTATCAGTCGCGACAGCGGCAACTGCCGCACAAGACTGCCGACCACTGAATCGCGACCCGTGACAGGCGTCAGCCGGGCAGGCAAGTTGTGTTGAGGCGTCTGCAGGCTTTCGAACACCACTTGTGCGACGCCATCGTCCTGCACCGGTGCAACGAAGCTATACCCGCGTTGCGGCACGTTGACGATGTAGCGCTGTCCGTTCTCACCATCGCGCAAAGCCCGGCGCAACGCGGCGATGTGTACCCGCAGGTTGATCTCTTCGACCACCGAAGTCGGCCACACCAACGCGATCAATTGCTCCTTGCTGACCACCCGTCCGGCCCGCTCGACCAGCACCTGCAATATGTCCAGCGCACGACCGCCCATGCGCAGTTGCCGATCCCCTTCGAGGATCAGCCGCTGACGCAAATGGAACGCGTACGGACCGAAGCGCAGGACCGACGCCGCATGCAATTGGTTGAGGCTGTTCATGTCCGTTATCTTGGCAGGCCTGGATGACGGTACAACCGTCACGCGGGGCGCAACACGGACATCCGGGTGCCCGTGACGGACAGAACAGCCCTAGCTGAACTGTTCGCGGTATTGGGTCGGCGTCAGCCCGAGCTTTTCGCCGAACAGGAAACGCATGTGGCGCACGCTGCCGAAACCGCTCTTGTAGGCCACCGTTTTCAATGGCAGATCACCGGTTTCCAGCAGACTGCGCGCGCAATCGATGCGCGCGCTTTGCAGGAACTCCATGGGCGTCATGCCGACCTCACGGGAGAACATCCGCGCGAAATGTCGCGTGCTCATGTTCGCCAGGCTGGCCATGCGCTCTATGGTGAAGACTTCCTCAAGATGTTCCAGAACGTGATTCTGGACCCGCGTAATGGGCGTTTCATGGGGGGCCACGGCTGCCATCAGCGGGCTGAACTGCGCCTGCCCGCCCTGGCGTTTCATGACCACCAGCAGCACTTTGGCCACGTCCTGGGCGATTTTCTTGCCGTGATCGCGGGCCACCACCGCCAGCGCCAGATCGATGCCGGCGGTGACGCCGCCAGAGGTGATCAGGTTGCGGTCTTCGACAAAGATCTGGTCGGTCGCGACATCTGCCTTTGGGAAGCCTTTGATCAGGCGCTCCGTGTAATTCCAGTGAGTGGTCACACGATAACCATCGAGCAGACCGGCGTAACCCAGCACGAACGCTCCCGTGCAAATGGAGCCATAGCGCTCGGCCCGACTCACGGCCCCTTTGAGCCAGTCCAGCAAGGGTGGACACTTTTTGTTGTAGGCACCCGGGCCACCCGGCACCAGCAGCAAGTCATAACGCCCGGCCGCTTCATCGAAGTGCCCGTCGGCGTGTACAAGCACACCATTGGAGGCGCGCAGCGGCCCACGTTCAGTCCCCAAAAGCGTCAGTTGGTAGTGATCGTCTGGCTTGAGATAGCGGTTGGCAACCGAAAACACCTCCATCGGCCCCGCCATATCGAGCAAAAGAAACTCTGGAAACAACACCATTGCCACGGTTTTCATGAGCAGACATCACTGAAATCAATGAACAGTTATAAGTTGCAGCATTATGGCCAAGTACAGGGCAAACGTTGCGAAAGATTGCGTGAACGGGCGCACAAGACTGTCAACTCTAAAGGGACAGTATTTCAATTTACAGCTACTTATTGCATTCCACGGTTACCAGTAACCTTCTCCTCACTTGGACGAATCAACGTCCTGAAAGGAGATTTCATCATGCTGACCCTTCGCAAAGCCTCCGACCGTGGTCTGGCCAATCATGGCTGGTTGAAGTCATTCCACACCTTTTCTTTCGCCAGTTACCGGGATCCGCGTGAACAAGGCTTTTCCGACCTGCTGGTGATCAACGATGACCGCGTCGCCGCCGGTAAAGGCTTCGGCCAGCACCCACACCGCGACATGGAGATTTTCTCCTACGTGCTCGAGGGTGCGCTGGAACACAAGGACACGCTCGGCACCGGCTCGGTGATCCGGCCAGGCGATGTGCAACTGATGAGCGCCGGCAGTGGCGTGGCGCACAGCGAGTTCAACCACTCGCAGACCAGACCTGTGCACTTCCTGCAGATCTGGATCGTACCGGACGTCAGCGGAGCCAAACCACGCTATCAACAGGAACACTTCAGCGAACAGAAAAAACGCGGTCGCCTGCAACTGATCATCTCGCCCGAGGGCAGCAACGGTTCGCTCAAGGTGCGTCAGGATGCACGCGTGTACGCCGGTCTGTTCGATGGCCGGGAAAGCGCCACGCTCGAACTGCCTGCAAACCGCTATGCCTATGTGCACGTGGCTCGCGGCAGCGTTGAACTGAACGGGGTGTCATTGAAAGAAGGCGACGGTGTCCGGGTTCGAGAAGAACAGGCGCTGACCCTGAGCAATGGCCAGGATGCCGAAGTTCTGATGTTCGACTTGCGTCCGCAAGAGCTGCCGGAAATGCCATGAGTCGATAGATTTCATCGTTCGAAAAAACGGCCTTCGTCGAAGGCCGTTTTTCATTCTGCGGAAAAGTCGGCAGCACTGCCGGCGCCGGAATCGATTCTTGTCTCGATAAGGCCTGCACGGCACTCATGGACTATTCATTCTCCAGCGCAAACGCCTCGACAATCTGCTCGATCACCGCCCTGACCCGCGCGGTATGGCGCAAGTCCGCATGGGTCACCAACCACACTTCATAGGGCAACGGACGTGTGCGCTCCGGCCATAGCCTGACCAGACCATCACGTTCGCCCATGTAGACCGGGATTTCTCCGATACCCAGCCCGGCGGCAATCGATCGTCTTATCAGCAGGCTGGAGCTCAGACCGGCGACGATACGCCCGCGAGTCACGGGTTCGCAGACCAGTGTCAGGTCCTGCCTGCCTTGCAGATACGGCTGATATACCACCAGATCGTGGCCCTCGAAGGCACTGCCCGGCGTCGGCACCCCGTGGCTGTCGACATAAGTCTGTGAGGCAAACAACCCCACCGGCCAACGCGCGATGCGCCGTGCGATCAGGTTCGGGTTGTCCGGACGGGTGTTGCGCACGGCGATGTCCGCTTCGCGTTTGGCCAGACTGAGGATCTGCGTGGAGGCGTCCAGATGCACACGCACATCCGGATGCTGTTCGTGCAACCGCGCGATAGCCGGGATCAGGAAATCGATGGCCAGCGAATCCGTGGTGCTGACCCGCACACTGCCGGTCAGGCGATCGTCCAGGCCCTGGATACGCCGTTCCAGCTCCAGCGCCGAATGCTCCATTTTTTCCACCGAGCGGAGCGCGGCTTCGCCGACTGCCGTCAGCGCATAACCCTCGGAGGTACGCAGGAACAAGGTTGCCCCCAGCGACTTTTCCAGTGCCGTGATACGTCGCCCGACCGTCGCCTGGTCCACGCCCAGCACGCGCGCGGCGCCGCGCAATGTCGACTCGCGGCAGACCGCAAGAAACACCCGTGCATCATCCCAGTTCATACCGTTCCCCACTGATGCATAAACGCATCATGATCACGCAAACTCGCTGCATTTCAGCAGCAACGATAGCCGATATGCTGGACGCCATAAACCTTTCACAGGATTGCCGTCATGCGTACTTCAACTGCTTCGCTCGAGCGTCCGGACACGAGCGTCTGGCTGGCGATCTTCGCCGGACTCTGCGCCAGCCTGGTCAGCATCGGTCTGGCGCGTTTTGCCTACACGCCGCTGATCCCCGCGCTGATTCAGGCACAGTGGTTTTCCACCCATGATGTCGTTTATCTCGGCGCGGCCAACCTGGTCGGTTACCTGATCGGCGCCCTTCTGGGCCGTCCGCTTGCACGACGGGTGACTCAGAGAAACGCTCTGCGTCTGATGATGCTGGCGGTAACCGTGGCGTTTTTTGCTTGTGCTTACCCCGTATCGGTGAGCTGGTATTTCGGCTGGCGCCTGCTGTCCGGAATCGCAGGTGGGGCCATCATGGTGCTGGTGGCCGCGACCGTATTGCCTCATGTACCGGCCGCGCGCAAAGGCCTGGCCAGCGGAGCGATTTTCCTCGGCATCGGACTGGGCATTGCCGGCTCGGGCACGCTTGTTCCGTTGCTGTTGAACCTGGGCCTGCAAGCGACCTGGCTGGGACTGGGCACCTTGTCGCTGGCACTGACGGCTATGAGCTGGTTCGGCTGGCCATCGGAACTTCCCCATGCAACCGCCACAACGACTCAGGCGGAACCGGTCGAGCCGACACCGCCTGCTGTTTATCTGCTGTTTGCCCAGTATGCGTTCATGGCTGCCGGGCTGGTGCCGGCCATGGTTTTCCTGGTGGATTACGTCGCCCGTGGACTGGGCGCCGGCGCGCACGTCGGCGCGCTGGTCTGGATCATGTACGGTCTGGGCGCCATCGTCGGCCCGGTGAGTCATGGCTTTCTCGCCGATCAACTCGGCGCGCGGACCGGCATTCGTCTGGTGCTGGTGGTGCAGGCGATCACCCTTGGCTTGCTGGCCATTTCGCATTCGTTCCTGGCGCTGGCACTGCTGGCAGTGATCCTCGGCTCGTTTCCGCCGGGCATCGTTCCGCTGGCGTTGGCCCGGGTGCATGAGCTGGTGCCGGATCACCATCGCCAACAGGTGGCGTGGAGCCGGGCCACCGTGTCGTTCGCCACGTTTCAGGCGCTGGCCGGCTTCGCCTACTCGGCGCTGTTCAACGCCACGGGCGGACAGCATGTATTGCTCTTCGTGATTGCGGGCGGTGCCATCGTGATCGCGCTGATACTTGAGCACGCCATGAAACTGCTGCCCTACTGCGGCAAACAACGCTGCTGCGCCCAATGACGGGAATCATTTGATCCTGACTGCGCTCCCATCTACTGATCATTTGTTTTATGAGGACTCGAAAATGACGTTGCCCACTGAAATGACCCGAATCGAAATCACCGAACCGGGCGGACCCGAGGTTCTGCAACCACGACGCGTCCCGCTGCCGGTCGCCGCACAAGGTGAAATACTGATCCGCGTACACGCCGCCGGCATCAATCGCCCCGATGCCCTGCAACGCGCCGGCAAGTACCCGATGAAGCCTGGCATGAACCCGATTCCGGGCCTTGAAGTGGCCGGCGAAGTTGTGGCGATTGGCAGCGGTGTCAGCACATTCGCGATCGGTGATCGGGTCTGCGCGCTGACCAATGGCGGAGGTTACGCCGAGTACTGCACAGTCCCGGCTGGCCAGGCCCTGCCGATCCCCGACGGGCTGGACTGGATTCAGGCAGCGGCAATTCCGGAAACCTTTTTCACCGTGTGGGCCAACCTGTTCGGCCTCGGCGGCGCCAACCGTGGTCAGCACGCCCTGATCCACGGCGGCACCAGCGGCATCGGCACCACCGCGTTGATGCTGTGCCACGAGTTTGGCATCGAAGCTTTCGCCACGGCAGGCAGCCCCGACAAATGTGAAGCCATCCATGAACTGGGCGGTAAACCGATCAACTATCGCGAGCAGGATTTCGCGGCCGTGATCGCCGAACAAACCAACGGCCAGGGCGTCAATGTGATCCTCGACATCATGGGTGGCTCGTATCTGAACTCCAACCTCAAGGCCCTGGCGATGGATGGACGCCTGGTCATGCTTGGTTTTCTCGGCGGCGCCCGTGCCAACGATGTCGATCTGCTGACCATTCTCGGTAAACGTGCCGTGGTCACAGGTTCTTTGTTGCGTGCTCGCACAAGCTCGGAAAAAGCCGACATTGCTGCGCAATTGCGTGAACACGTCTGGCCGGTACTGGTGGCCGGGCGTTGCCTGCCGATCATTGACAAGGTCTACCCGCTTATCGACGCGGCCCAGGCTCACGCGCACATGGAGGCGGGTGACCATATCGGCAAGATCGTGTTGAACGTGGCCTGAGCCACAGCATCGTTTTGTAATGATTGCAGGCGGGCGACGATCGAAATTGTCACGCGGGGATAGGCGCTTCTGGTAAAAAGCTTCTTTGTCCGTGCTCTGGTGAACCGTTTAATGTTTCTCGCCTTCATGACCCGGCTTCGACGCCGCCGCCTGGCGTTCGCGTGCATGGCCGCCCTGATCATCGGCCTGCCAGCCAGTTGCGCCGTACTGGAGCATACCGAACGCAAGCTGCTGTTTCGCATCGAACCGGGTACGGCGGGCTGGTATCACGGATTACCCAATACCGTTCAGGAACTCGACCTGCAACCCAAAACCTTCAAGGCCGGGCAAAACATTCACGCCTGGTGGTGGCCTGCGGAGCGAGCCAATGCGCCAGCCATCCTCTACCTGCACGGCGTGCGCTGGAACCTGACCGGGCAGTTGTTTCGCATCGAACAATTGCGCGCAGCGGGGTATTCGGTGCTGGCCATCGACTATCGTGGTTTTGGACAAAGCCGAGGCGACCTGCCTTCGGAAAGCACCGTCTATGAAGACGCCCGGGTGGCCTGGGAACGCTTTCAGCTGTTGCAGCCAGATCCGGACAAGCGCCTGATCTACGGGCACTCCCTCGGTGGTGCGGTCGCCATCGATCTGGCTGCCGAACTGGGCCGGGATGCGGCCGGCAACCACATGCGCCTGCCCGTCCGTGGCCTGATCATTGAATCCACCTTTACATCACTGGCCGACGTTGCCGCCGCCGTAGCCGATACCTCCCTTCCCGTTCGCTGGTTGCTGTCGCAGAAGTTCGATTCCATCGACAAGATCGCCGACATCCATATGCCGTTGCTGGTGGTGCATGGCCTGGCCGATACATTTGTGCCATCGCGTTTCAGCGAGCAACTGTTCGCCGCTGCCAGACAGCCCAAAAAACTGCTGCTTGTTCCCGGCGGAACACACAACAACAGCATGGCACTGGGCGGGCAAAACTATCGCAAGGCCATAGACACCTTGATGCAGACCAGGCCTGACGGGCACGTGGCAAGGGCAACGCTGCCCAGCAGCCCGGGCGACTCCTGAAGATAGAGACCATCGGTCATCCCGAAGAAAAATATTGCTGCATCCGCTGGTAATTCTTCTATCTGACGCTTTGCTGGATGAGGTCAATCCTTCACGTGGCTTCGGCACACCCGGCCGCGCCACGTTTCACAGCCTGCCCGGGAGCACAAACATGAAAATCAACCCATACCTGATCTTCAACGGCGATTGCCGTGCGGCCTTCACGTTTTACGAACAATGCCTGCAAGGCAAACTCGAAGCGATGATGACTTTCGGCGAAACACCCGCGGCAGAGCATGTGCCGAAAGAACATCACAATCTGATCATTCATACCTGCCTGAAGGTCGGCGATCAGATGATCATGGCTTCAGACACCACACCTGACCGCCCGACCCAGGGCATGAGCGGTTGTTCGATTTCCCTGAACGTCGACACCATCGCCGAAGCCGAAAGGGTCTTCACCGCCCTGGCCAAAGACGGGCGAGTGGACATGCCGCTGGAAGCCACCTTCTGGGCCGCACGCTTCGGCATGCTGGTGGACAAGTTTGGTGTCGCGTGGATGGTCAATTGCGAAAGCGACAAGTAGCGCCACATTTGCGCGAGGCATGAAAAAGCCCAACCTTCATCAGGTTGGGCCTGTGCTTATCGCTGAGCCAGTTCATGTCTCACGCATTGCTCATAGTAGGTTTGCTTGACAGCGGAGGGCTTGAGCCGAGAAGTGCTGTTGTAGGTCTGCTCAGTTATCCCCATCGCCGTCATCCGCATCCACGGCTGTTGAAACTTGCGTACCTGTAGGCGCTTTCGGGCGCCATAAAGGGAAATCCCCGACAGCTTCGATTGCTGCGCGCCAGCCGCGATGTCCGAACCCCAGGTACAAGCAAAACGATGGCTCTTGCTCAGCTCTCTCGCTTGCGCGTCCAGCGCGACCAGGGCCAGGGCCAGGGAAATCACTGCAACAGTGATGACAATCGTCCGCATATGGTCAACCTAACCTTTTGAAAAAAGGCGAGTTTGCCGGTATCGAACACAATCGGGGGCCAGCAGTTTGCCGCCTGTTGGTCTAAGCTGCTGACTTCAATTATCAACCAGAGGAAACCGGGATGATCCCCGTAAAAGTCCCTGCGCATGAAAAAGCCCAACTGGCTAAAGTTGGGCTAAGTCATTGAATTATATGGTCGGGACGGAGTGATTCGAACACTCGACCCCTAGCACCCCATGCTAGTGCGCTACCGGACTGCGCTACGCCCCGACTAGGCGTTGAATCTGTTCTCCATGTCGAAGAACGCTCAAGAATATATCGCAAGCTTTTGAAAACTGGAAGTATTTAAAAGCAGGAAATTATTTCTTGAGAACCACCAGAACATCTTCGAGCTCGGCGATCATCTGACGGATCATTTGTTTGTATTGGGTTGTGTCATCTTTGGCTTCATCTCCGGACAACCGCAGACGTGCGCCACCGATGGTGAACCCTTGATCGTAAAGGAGCGCCCGGATCTGCCGGATCATCAGCACGTCCTGGCGCTGATAATACCGGCGGTTTCCGCGGCGTTTGACGGGGTTGAGCTGAGGAAACTCCTGCTCCCAGTAGCGCAATACGTGTGGTTTTACCGCACACAGTTCGCTGACTTCACCAATGGTGAAGTAGCGTTTGCCCGGGATGACGGGTAGTTCGTCGTTATGACTTGGTTCCAGCATAAGCCTCAACTCGGGCCTTCAACTTCTGCCCTGGACGAAAGGTGACCACACGGCGAGCCGTGATCGGGATTTCTTCCCCCGTTTTCGGGTTGCGGCCAGGCCGCTGGCGTTTGTCCCGAAGGTCGAAATTGCCGAAACCCGACAATTTGACCTGCTCGTTGTCTTCAAGAGCGTGCCTGATTTCCTCGAAAAACAGTTCGACCAGTTCCTTGGCTTCCCGCTTGTTCAGGCCCAGCTCTTCATACAGACGTTCCGCCATCTCAGCTTTCGTCAAAGCCCCCATACGTCACTTCCTTAACGTGGCGTTCAACCTTTGTTCGAGCGAGGTGAGGATATTTTGCGTCGTCGAATTCACCTCATCGTCATTAAGAGTGCGCGATGGATGCTGCCAGGTCAAGCCGACTGCAAGGCTTTTTCTATCAGGATCAATGCCTTTACCCTGATACACGTCAAACAGCCTGAGATCCGTGAGCCATTCGCCTGCATTTTCACGGATTACACCCAGTACAGCCGAGGCTGCAACGTCTTTGTGGGCAATCAGTGCAAGGTCACGACGTACTTCAGGAAAGCGCGACAACTCGTGGAATTCAGGCATTTTGCCCACCGCCACTTCCGCCAGAACCAGCTCGAAAACAAAGACCGGACGGTCGAGACCGAGGGATTTTGCCAGTTCAGGATGAATTGCACCGATAAAGCCGACTTCACGCCCTTCACGCTCGATGCGCGCGGTTTGACCCGGATGCAGCGCCGGATGCTTGCCTGGAGCGAAAGTGAACGACTCCAGCGCACCGGCGAAGCCCAGAACAGCTTCCACATCCGCCTTCACGTCGAAGAAGTCCACGGTTTCGCGACCTTGCGCCCAGCCTTCCGGCAGACGGCTACCGCAGACAACACCTGCCAGCATCGGCTCTTGCTTGAGACCTTCCAGCTGACCGACGAAGCGCAGACCGCTCTCGAACAGACGGACACGATCCTGCTGACGGTTGAGGTTGTGCTGCAGCACCTTGACCAGACCCGGCCACAGCGACGAACGCATGGCGGCCATGTCATTGGAGATCGGGTTTGCCAGCAGCAGGGGCTCTACACCAGGATTGAACAGCTCGAATTGCTTTGGATCGATGAAGCTATAGGTGATCGCTTCCTGATAACCGCGAGCGACCAGCAGACGACGCAGCTCCGGCAGATCGCTGCGCGCTTCGGCCTTGGCTTGCGGTGCCAGACGAGCTTGCGGGTAACGAACCGGCAGGCGGTTGTAACCATACAGACGTGCCAGTTCTTCGATCAGATCGACTTCCAGGCTGATATCGAAGCGATGGCTTGGCACTTCTACGCGCCACTGCCCTGCTCCGTCGGCAGAAACGTTCAGCCCCAAAGCGTTGAGCAGCCGCTCGACTTCGGCCGAATCCATTTCCATGCCGAGCATTTGAGTGATGCGCTGAGCGCGCAGCGTGATCGGTGCGATCGACGGCAAGTGCTGCTCGCTGACGGTTTCAATGACTGGGCCGGCTTCGCCCCCGGTGATTTCCAGCAGCAGGCCAGTGGCGCGCTCCATGGCTTCCCGGGCCAGTTGCCAGTCCACGCCACGCTCGTAGCGGTGCGAGGCATCAGTGTGCAGACCATAGGAGCGAGCCTTGCCCGCCACAGCGATCTGATCGAAGAACGCACTTTCGAGGAACACGTCACGAGTGGTTGCGGACACGCCGCTGTGCTCGCCACCCATCACGCCAGCAATGGCCAGAGCGCGAGTGTGATCGGCGATCACCAAAGTATCGCTACGCAGGCTGACTTCCTGACCGTCGAGCAGAACGAGCTTCTCGCCCTCTTCCGCCATGCGCACACGAATACCGCCGTTGATTTCGGCGAGATCGAAAGCGTGCAGCGGCTGGCCCAGCTCAAGCATCACGTAGTTGGTGATATCGACGGCCGCGTCGATGCTGCGGACTTCGGCGCGACGCAGGCGCTCAACCATCCACAGCGGCGTCGGCTTCGACAGATCAACATTACGAATGACGCGGCCCAGATAACGCGGGCACGCGGCAGGAGCAAGGACTTCTACCGAACGCACTTCGTCATGCACTGCGGGAACAGTCATCACTGCTGGGCGAGTGACCGGGACGTCATAAAGCGCGCCGACTTCACGCGCCAGTCCAGCCAGGGACAGGCAGTCGCCACGGTTCGGGGTCAGGTCGACCTCGATGCTGGCGTCCTCCAGATCCAGATAAACGCGGAAATCCTCGCCCACCGGCGCATCGGCTGGCAGTTCCATCAGACCGTCATTGCCTTCGCCGACCTGCAATTCGGCTTGCGAGCACAGCATGCCATTGGACTCGATGCCACGCAGCTTGGCCTTCTTGATCTTGAAGTCGCCCGGCAGCTCGGCACCGATCATGGCGAATGGAATCTTCAGGCCCGGACGCACGTTTGGCGCACCGCACACGACCTGGAAGGTTTCCACGCCATTGCTGACCTGGCATACGCGCAGCTTGTCGGCATCCGGGTGCTGCTCGGTGCTCAACACCTCGCCCACCACCACGCCGCTGAATACACCGGCAGCCGGGGTCACGCTATCGACCTCCAGACCTGCCATCGACAGACGAGCAACCAGCTCGTCGCGACCTACCTGCGGGCTGACCCAGCCACGCAGCCATTGTTCACTGAATTTCATCCTGCTCTCCTAAGAATTCGTTACGACTAGCGAAATTGCGCGAGGAACCGCAAGTCGTTGTCGAAGAACAGACGCAAGTCGTTCACGCCGTAACGGAGCATGGCCAGACGTTCGACGCCCATGCCAAAGGCGAAGCCCGAGAACTCTTCCGGGTCGATACCGGACATGCGCAGCACGTTCGGGTGAACCATGCCGCAGCCCATCACTTCCAGCCAGCCTGTCTGCTTGCAGACGCGGCAGCCTTTACCACTGCACATCACGCATTCCATGTCGACTTCAGCGGACGGCTCGGTGAACGGAAAATACGAAGGACGGAAGCGTACCGCCAGTTCCTTTTCAAAGAACACCCGCAGAAATTCTTCGATCGTGCCCTTCAAATCGGCAAAATTGATATCGCGATCAACCAGCAGGCCTTCGACCTGGTGGAACATCGGCGAATGGGTGATATCGGAGTCGCTACGGTAAACGCGGCCTGGGCAGACGATGCGGATCGGCGGCTTTTTCGACTCCATGGTGCGGACCTGTACCGGCGAGGTATGGGTACGCAACAGCATGTTGGCATTGAAATAGAAGGTGTCATGCATCGATCGGGCCGGGTGATGGCCTGGGATGTTGAGTGCTTCGAAGTTGTGGTAGTCGTCTTCGACCTCAGGACCTTCGGCAATACCGTAGCCGATTCGGGTGAAGAACTGCTCGACTCGTTCCAGAGTCCGGGTAACCGGATGCAGACCACCGGAGGTCTGACCGCGGCCCGGCAACGTCACGTCAATGGATTCGGCAGACAGTTTGGCAGCCAGTTCGGCTTCTTCAAACAGAGCCATACGCGCATTGAGAACGCCTGTTACACGCTCCTTGGCAACGTTGATCAGGGCGCCGACTTGCGGACGCTCCTCTGCCGGCAAATTCCCCAGGGTCTTCATCACCTGAGTCAATTCACCTTTTTTGCCAAGGTATTGAACCCGGATTTGCTCCAGGGCATTGATATCTTCAGCGCTTTGCACAGCCTCTAGTGCTTGAGAGACCAGCGCATCCAGGTTTTCCATGTACAGACTCCAGATACAAAATAGGGGAAGAGCTTGAAGGCTCTTCCCCTATTTATGACGTTTAACACCTGGCCCCACAGAAATGAGGCCGGGTGACTGTCGGGGGTACTTAAGCCAAGGTGGCTTTAGCTTTCTCGACAATCGCAGCAAACGCCGCTTTTTCGTTCACTGCCAGATCAGCCAGAACCTTACGGTCGATCTCGATGGACGCTTTTTTCAGGCCAGCGATGAAACGGCTGTAGGACAGACCGTTGATACGAGCACCAGCGTTGATACGAGCAATCCACAGAGCGCGGAACTGACGTTTTTTCTGACGACGGTCACGGTAGGCGTATTGGCCTGCCTTGATTACCGCTTGCTTGGCAACACGGAATACGCGGGAGCGTGCGCCGTAGTAGCCTTTAGCAAGTTTCAGAATTTTTTTGTGACGTTTACGGGCAATGACGCCACGCTTTACACGAGCCATGAGTTACTTCCTCTATTCTTGATCCAAAAATTAACGAAGGCGCAGCATGCGCTCGACTTTTGCCACGTCAGACGGATGCAGCAAGCTGCTACCGCGCAGTTGACGCTTACGCTTGGTCGACATTTTGGTCAGGATGTGGCTCTTGAAAGCGTGCTTGTGCTTGATACCGTTAGCAGTTTTCAGAAACCGCTTGGCGGCACCACTTTTGGTTTTCATCTTTGGCATGTTCGGATACTCCGCATTCAGTTGATAAACATAATCAGAAGGCCTGCCGTGCCCTGTTGATTACTTCTTCTTTTTCGGGGCGATGACCATGATCAGCTGGCGTCCTTCCATCTTAGGATGCTGTTCGACCGAACCGTACTCGAGCAGGTCTTGTTCAACCCGCTTGAGGAGTTCCATCCCCAGCTCCTGGTGGGCCATCTCACGGCCGCGGAATCGCAAGGATACCTTGGCCCTGTCCCCGTCACTCAGGAAACGTACCAGGTTGCGCAGTTTTACCTGGTAATCCCCTTCCTCCGTCCCTGGACGAAACTTGATTTCTTTTACCTGAATCTGCTTCTGATTTTTCTTCGCCGCGGCAATCTGCTTCTTCTTTTCGAAGATCGATTTGCCGTAGTCCATCACACGGCAAACCGGTGGGACTGCGTCTGCAGAGATTTCTACCAGATCAAGCTTTGCTTCTTCAGCGATACGAAGCGCTTCATCAATCGAGACGATGCCAATCTGCTCGCCGTCAGCGCCAATTAACCGAACCTCGCGTGCCGAGATATTCTCGTTGATCGGGGCTTTCGGTGCAGTTCGTTTATCCTGTCTCATTTCACGCTTAATAATAATTACTCCGAATCTGGGCGACCACGCCGGGAAACCGCTTGCGCGAGAAACTCAGCGAACTGGGCGACGGGCATCGAGCCCAGGTCAGCACCTTCACGAGTACGCACAGCGACAGTCTGCATCTCGACTTCCTTATCCCCAATAACCAGGAGATATGGAACCTTGAGCAAAGTATGCTCGCGGATTTTAAAGCCGATCTTTTCATTTCTCAAGTCAGACTTGGCACGAAACCCGCTTTCGTTGAGAGTTTTTTCCACCTGGGCGACAAAATCTGCCTGTTTATCAGTGATATTCATGATCACTGCCTGGGTCGGCGCCAGCCACGCAGGGAATGCACCTTCATAGTGCTCGATCAGAATCCCGACGAAACGCTCGAACGAGCCGAGGATCGCACGGTGCAACATGACCGGATGCTTGCGGCTGTTGTCTTCGGAGACGTATTCGGCACCAAGACGCACTGGCAGGTTGAAATCGAGCTGCAAAGTACCACATTGCCACACGCGACCCAGGCAATCTTTCAGCGAGAATTCGATTTTCGGACCATAGAAAGCGCCCTCGCCCGGCTGCAGATCGTAAGGAAGGCCTGCGCTATCAAGGGCTGCGGCCAAGGCCGCTTCGGCGCGATCCCACAGCTCGTCGGAACCGACGCGCTTTTCCGGACGAGTGGACAGCTTCATCTCGACATCGGTAAAGCCGAAGTCGCGGTAAACATCCATGGTCAGCTTGATGAACGCGGCGGATTCGGCTTGCATCTGCTCTTCGGTGCAGAAAATGTGGGCGTCATCCTGGGTGAATGCACGCACACGCATGATGCCGTGCAGTGCACCCGACGGCTCGTTACGATGGCAGGCACCGAATTCGGCCAGACGCATCGGCAGTTCGCGGTAGCTCTTCAGACCCTGATTGAACACTTGTACGTGGCAAGGGCAGTTCATCGGCTTGATCGCGTAGTCGCGACTTTCCGACTCGGTGGTGAACATGTTGTCGGCGTAGTTGGCCCAGTGTCCGGACTTTTCCCACAGGCTGCGATCAACAACTTGCGGCGTCTTGATCTCGAGGTAGCCGTTGTCACGCTGCACCTTGCGCATGTATTGCTCAAGCACCTGATACAGAGTCCAGCCATTCGGGTGCCAGAACACCATGCCCGGGGCTTCTTCCTGAGTGTGGAACAGGCCCAGGCGCTTGCCGATCTTGCGGTGATCGCGCTTTTCAGCCTCTTCGATACGCTGGATATAAGCCGCCAGTTGCTTTTTGTCGGCCCACGCAGTGCCGTAAACGCGCTGCAATTGCTCGTTCTTGGCATCACCGCGCCAGTAGGCACCGGAGAGCTTGGTCAGCTTGAAGGACTTCAGGAAACGAGTGTTCGGCACGTGCGGGCCACGGCACATGTCGACGTACTCTTCGTGATAGTACAGACCCATGGCCTGCTCGTTCGGCATGTCCTCGACCAAGCGCAGCTTGTAGTCTTCGCCGCGAGCCTTGAACACTTCGATCACTTCGGCACGCGGAGTGACTTTCTTGATGACGTCGTATTCGGTATCGATCAGCTGCTGCATGCGCTGTTCGATGGCGGCCATGTCTTCCGGAGTGAAAGGACGTTCGAAGGCGATGTCGTAATAGAAGCCTTCATCAATGACCGGACCGATGACCATTTTGGCCGTCGGGTACAACTGCTTGACCGCATGGCCAACCAGGTGAGCGCAAGAGTGGCGAATGATTTCCAGCCCCTCTTCATCCTTTGGCGTGATGATTTGCAGCGTTGCGTCGCTGTCGATGATGTCGCTGGCGTCGACCAGCTTGCCGTTCACCTTGCCGGCCAGAGTAGCCTTGGCCAGGCCTGCACCAATGGATGCGGCGACCTCGGCTACGGAAACCGGGTGATCGAATGAACGTTGACTGCCGTCGGGAAGAGTAATAGTTGGCATGGCGCCTCCTCTCCTAGTGGTGACCCCTACCAAAGGTCACGTGGGTTGGGATGAGCCAGTACAAGATCCGATCCAGGCCATTCAATGACGAACGCCTGCCTTACAGCGGCAGGAGCCTTGCGGCCAACCGGAAAACCGAACCAGAGTGACTGGGATTCAAATCTGAGTATTCGTACGCCGCCACTGCCGGGACTGAAGATCCACAGCCTGCAAACGCTCGAGTCAGCCATGCTAGCACAGATGAACGGTCATACATGCACACTGGTTACATCGGCAGGCAAATCGTCTGTTTTGTGCCAGAGTGATGAACTTGATCGGCCCCTCAGCCATCAGATACAAAGACATCGACCCACAAGGAGCATCCTCGCATGCGTCTGAACACCCTATTCGCCGCAGCAATCCCTTTAGTTCTGCTGTTGCCTCTGAGCGCGCAGGCCGCCTGGCCGAAAGGCGTCAAAGAGCAATACATGAACGACTGCACCAAAGCGGCGAGCCAAAGCGTCAACCCGACGGTGGCCAAACAACACTGCACCTGTGGCGCGGACGTCCTGGAAAAGAAATTCACCACGCAGGAAATCGCACAGTTGATGGACAAGAACACACCGCCGAGCGGTGAGCTGGGTCAGCGCGCACTGAAAGAAATCTCGGTTTGCCGGGTGCAGAAATAGTCCTGACGAGCGGATTTACTGGCATTCGACAGGTGCGAATCAGCCGAAATGCCCCTGAATTCGATATTTTATGCAGGTTTTATAGCTTTTTTTACACCCCTTCGGATTGGCTGAAAGCCTCTGAAACCGGGGGTTACAGACATTCAAACTGTCGAAGCGTCTGCAATATGAAAGCAAACAGCACGTCCGGGGGGCTACCAAAGCGAACATTTCGACTATGATACCCGGGTGTGCCCAGTTGGCCTGAGCAGCACAGCACTACTGAAAATATATGTTTCTTGGAGATACACCATGTCTAATCGCCAAACCGGCACCGTTAAATGGTTCAACGATGAAAAAGGCTTCGGCTTCATCACTCCTCAAGGTGGCGGTGACGACCTGTTCGTACACTTCAAAGCTATCGAATCCGACGGTTTCAAAAGCCTGAAAGAAGGCCAGACCGTTTCCTTCGTGGCTGAGAAAGGCCAAAAGGGTATGCAAGCTGCACAAGTTCGCCCAGAGTAATTTCCCGGCGCACTAAAAAAACCCCGTCCATGTGACGGGGTTTTTTATGCCTGTCGATCAACCGCAGCTGGTGCTGACGACTACCAGATTTTTGTCGGTGTTCAGATTCAAGCGATCGGAGCGGTACTCGAGTGTAATCATGTCCGTCGGCTTGAGAAAACGGGCATTTTGCGAACCGGACTTTGCACGGGCTTGCTCCAGCAGTTCCGGCGAAGCTTTTTTACCGATGGCAAATTCCGCCGCCTTTGCTTCACAGCGGCCATGGCCGATTTCGGCCGCCACAGGATCCTTTGCCGACTCGCTGGAGGTTGTGCTGCAACCGGCCAACATGGCAACGGCCATAAATGCACCCAGAGACGCGAACTTCAAAGGCATGAAGCCTCCTTCTTTCAAATGGTTAAGCTGAGATCGTGCGACCGCCAATCCGGTATTTGGTTTCAAATCGAGTGCTACCACTCTGCCTACTACCCAAAAAAACGCCGAGTCTGCCTGAAGATCGCACACTACAAGCTCATACAATCGTCACCAAATATTAACGACACATCAGTAGATGTCGATGTAGTCGAACGGAGGGTTCGGCCAATTGTCCTTCAGGGCATTGAAAATCTGCATGACCCAGACCTCATCACTCGCTGCGACATTACCCACATAACCCGAACCCTTTGCCCAGGTTTCCAGGCGAAATGCCAGCCCATCAATTTCCTGACCGCCCGTGATCCCGCTCGAAATATAGGCAATACCGTTCTTGGTCACCCGCAGTTGAGTGTGCTCATCATCACTGGCCGAAGCCAATAACTGGCGCACCGACTCAAGCGTCAGGCCATCGGGAGAGTTCAAATTGATCTGCACAGCTCGGCACCTGTTTTTTTAAAGACGACCAAGTGTCGCATAGCCCCGGGTTCATGCCTAAGTCGCAGTGCCAAACGTTGGGCAAAGTGGTTAACTCAAGTCTTCGATCCAGCGAACTTTCGAGCGCCTCATGACGACCGTAAACATCTCCGCCGATATCAAGGCTCACTGGCCGCAAGGGCACAGCTCGTACAGCCCGGGCAGCCCTGAGGAGTTGGCACTGATCAGCATCGATCTGCTGGTCAAGGCGCTCGGGACACAAGCTGCGCAATCGTTCATCGCCCAGCTGTTCGAGAAATATCCGGACGGCTTCAAAGGCACGCCGGACTCAGGGAATGAATGAGCCCGCAGGCTGGCAACTGCGGGCGTAACACTTATTTCAAACGTTTCAGACGCTCGGTCAACAGATCGAAGAAGCCCTGGGCATCGCCGTTTTCTACCCAGAAGGCATTTTTGGGCGCCTTGAGGCCGTCATACCAGTCGACGATGGTTTGCCCGAATGTCGGACCTTCGCGACTGTCGATCACTACGTTCACCGAACGACCGGTGAACAGTTCCGGTTTGAGCAGATAAGCGATGACCGTGGCGTCATGCAACGGGCCACCCGGGATGCCGTAATGCTCCATGTCACCCTTGATGTACTCATTGAGGATATCGCCGACAATTTTGCTCGCATTGTTGTTCAGCGCCGCGATCTGCTTCAGGCGCGCGTCGCTGGTGAGCACTTTGTGAGTGACGTCCAGCGGCAGGTAGGTCAGTTTCACTCCACTCTTGAGCACGACCTCGGCCGCTTGCGGATCGGCAAACAGGTTGAACTCGGCCACCGGCGTAATGTTGCCGCCGTTGAAGTGGGCGCCGCCCATGATCACCACTTCCTTGATGCCCTGAACGATCTCCGGCTCCTGAATCAGTGCCAGCGCCAGATTGGTTTGCGGGCCGAGCATGGCAATGGTGATGCTGTGGGGCCTGGCTTTTTTCAGCGTATCGATCAGGTAGTTGACCGCGTTACCTTCAGCCAGTCCCTTTTTCGGCTCATGCACGGCGACACCCGACAGGCCTTCCTTGCCATGGATATTCTCGGCGTAGATCGGCGTGCGCATCAGCGGTTTTGGCGCACCAGCATAAACCGGTACGTCTTCTCGCCCCGCCCACTCACGGGCCAGCCGAGCATTGCGGGAGGTCTTGTCAAGACGCACATTGCCTGCCACGGTGGTCAGCGCGCGAATATTCAGTTCTTCGGGCGATGCCAGCGCAAACAGCAGAGCAACTACATCATCGGCCCCCGGGTCAGTGTCGATGATCAGGTCGATCTTTTCCGCCGCCTGAGCGCCGGTCACGGTTATCAGGGACAAAAGCAGCAGACTCCGGATCAGTTGATGCATTTTTTGAGCATAGCGGTGCATGGCGCATTCCTTGTGCTGATGAAATTGAATGGGTCCTGGACCCGTTAAAACGTAACCCCGGCCACAAGCACGATATTGCAGTACGGTTGACATTCACCGGTCCTAACGACTGCTCGCGCCTGCCGGCTGAGAACCTTGAATTGTTCGTGGCTGAGCAGATCGCGCCGTCCCAGGGAGCCTTCGCCATTCAAGGTATCCAGCACGGCGAGCGCAGTAGGTCGCTTGTCGAGGATTTCCTGGGCGAGCACATGACTCTCTACCTGCATTTCGCTGAGCACGACTTTCAACGTGCTGGCGAAATCGGGGACACCATGGGTCAGCGCGAGATCGATCAGTTCGACTCCGGGGGGAACAGGCAACCCGGCATCACCGATCACGACCATGTCGCCATGACCAAGGGAGGCGATCAGCCGTGACAGCGCGACGTTGAGCAGAGGAGTCTTTTTCATGGAGCTTTGAATGCCTGTACATCAGAGATAGAGGGAATGGACGGCTGGGCGCCCTCCCGGGTAACCGAGAGTGCTGCAGCAATCTGACCAAAACGGATAGCCTCGATTTCGGTATTGCCCGTCGCCAGCGCAGCCGCAAAACCACCGACGAAGGTATCCCCGGCCGCCGTGGTATCGACTGCCTTGACTTTGGGTGCGGGAAAATGCTGATAACGATTGCCGTCGGCAAACAATGAGCCCAGAGCGCCGAGGGTGATGATCACTTTGCCTGCGCCCATGGAAATCAATCGAGAGGCGGCTTTTTCGGCGCTGTCCAGCGAGTCTACCGGCAAGCCGCTGAGGGCTGCGGCTTCGCTTTCATTGGGAATCAGATAGTCAATTGAGGCAAACCAGTCCGCTGGCAGCGGTCGACTGGCCGGGGCCGGATTCAAGATGACAGTCTTGCCCAGCTCGCGACCGCGCTTGAGCGCATGTCCGACAGTAGCGTCCGGAATTTCCAGCTGACAGATGATGACATCCGCGGCCTGCAATACTGCGTCGAATCGGTCGATCACTGCCGGCGTCATGGAGCCGTTGGCCCCGGCGACGATGACGATCGCGTTCTGACTATTGTCATCGACCACGATCAACGCCACCCCACTGGAACTCTCGACCACACTGACCGCCTGGCAGTTGATCTGCTCAGCCAGCAATGCCTCGCGCAATTGCACACCATAGTCGTCATCGCCGACACAACCGACCATCGATACCTGCGCGCCCAGTCGGGCGGAGGCCACCGCCTGGTTTGCACCTTTGCCACCCGACACGGTGGCGAACGAATGGCCGATCAGTGTTTCGCCACCCTTGGGCAAGCGTGGCGCCCGGGTGACCAGGTCCATGTTCAGGCTGCCTATTACCACTACATTTGCGGGCATACATCACTACTCATCAATTCGTTTTCAGCGATACTCGGTGAACACGCCAACCAGCGGCGCAGTCGATTCTCGCAAGACAATGCTCGGGGTCACAATGCGCTGATCGGTCGCCAGCTCAGGGGCGGCAATTCTGCGCAACAGCACTTCCGCCGCCATTTCGCCCAGTTGCAGGATCGACTGGCCGACAGTGGTCAGCGCCGGATATACGTAGCGACTCATCTGGATATCGTCAAAGCCGATCACCGACAGCTCGCTCGGCACGCGAACATTTCGTTCGGCGGCAGCGCGCAACACGCCGATGCCGATCATGTCGTTGCCGGCGAAGATGGCGCTCGGAGGATTGCTCTCCAGCAGCACTGCCGCTGCGTTGTAACCACCAGTGCTGGTGAAATCGCTTTCCAGCACACGCGCGGGTGACACCTCTACACCCGCTTCTTTCAAAGCGCGGCGAAACCCGGCCTGACGCATCTGCGCAACGCTGGTGCTTGCCGGACCACCGATGGTTGCGATGTCGCGGTGGCCGAGCTCAAGCAAGTGCCTTGTCGCCAGGTAGGCACCATATTCATGATCGATCCGCACGAGATCGGCGTCCACACCTTCCAGTCCCCGGTCGACGATGACCATCGGTGTTTTCACTCCGGCCAGCCCCTGCACCAGGCCGCTGTCACCTCCTGCGGAAGCGACAATCAGACCATCGATGCGTTTTTCCAGCAGAACCCGCAAGTAGCTGCGCTGCTTGTCCGGGTTATCGTCGGAGTTGCAGAGAATCACGCAGTAGCCATTACGCTCGCAGTAATCCTCGATCCCCCGTGCCAGCTCGGCAAAGTACGGATTGAGACTGTTGGGCACCAGCAAGCCGATGGTGGCGGTGGTTTTGGCCTTCAACGAACGCGCCACAGCACTCGGTACGTAATCGAGGCTCTTGATCGCCGCCTCGACTTTCAAGCGCACTTCCTGGCTCACTGGCCGGGTATTGTTCACGACATGAGAAACCGTCGTGTAGGAAATTCCCGCGAGTGCCGCCACATCCTTGATCGTCGCCATCTCTCAGCCCCGCCGGCTTGCACGGTGACTGCGATACGTATCGAGTACCACAGCGATGACGATCACCGCACCGGTGATGATGCGCTTGGTCGGCTCAGTCGCACCAATCTGCGCCAGACCTGCCGCCAGCACTGAAATGATCAGCACACCAAAAAAGGTGCTGATGACCGAACCACGACCGCCCATCAGGCTGGTGCCACCGATTACCACAGCCGCGATCACTTGCAGCTCAAGGCCTGAACCGGCGTTTGGATCGGCCGCCTCCAGACGGGAAATCTGGAACAGCGCCGCGATACCGGCCAACAACCCCATCAGACTGAATACCAGAATCTTGTATGGCTTGGGGTTGATGCCTGCGAGCCGCACCGCCTCTTCGTTGGTACCGATACCGATCAGGTAGCGACCGAACACAGTACGGGTCAGCACGGCCTGAGCGATGAAGATAACCAGCAAGGCGATGATAAATGACGGCGAAATGCCGAAAGCGATCGGATTGGACAGCCAGGCAAATGAATCACCGATGTAGGCTGTTCGCGAGCCTGTCATTTGATACGCCAGGCCACGGGCCATCTCGAGCACACCGAGCGAGACGATGAATGACGGGATTTTCCAGGCGACCGTGATCGAACCCGTAACCGTCCCCGCCAGAGCGGCCACGGCCATGCCAAGCAATGCCGATGGCAAGACGCTCCAGCCCCAGCCGAGGATTGCCACACTGACAGTGGAAGCCGCGAGCGCCAGCACCGAACCCACCGACAGATCGATACCGCCGATGATCAGGACGAAGGTCATGCCCACCGCCAGCACCATCAGGTCGGGAATCTGATTGGCCAGTGTGCTGAAGGTGTTGTACGACAGAAAGTGGCTGCTCATGACCGAGAACAGCGCAACCATCGCCAGCAAGGCGCCGGCCAGGCCCAGATAAGTGCCCAGACCGTAGAAATTGCCACTACGTTTGCCGGCAGAAGATGCAGTTTTCATGGGAGGTCCCTAGGCGCTGCTTCGTTGAGCAGCGCATCACGTTTTTGGTAGCCGGCGAATGCCGCGGCAAGCAAGTCATCCTGTGTCCAGCTGTCACGCTCGAAGGTATCGATCAGGCGCCCCGCCGACAGCACACCGATACGGTCGCAGATCAACATCAATTCACGCAGGTCACTGGACACCACGACCAGCGCCTTGCCCTGCCGGGTCAGTTCGCCGAGCAGGTTATAAATGTCGAACTTGGCCCCCACGTCGATGCCACGGGTCGGCTCATCGAACAACAAAACCGAACAGTCGCGCTCCAGCCAGCGGCCGATCACCACTTTCTGCTGGTTGCCGCCGGACAGTTCGGACACCAGTTGGGTCGGACTCGAACTGCGGATGCGCATGGCTTCGATCTGCCGCTTTGCCAGAGAGATTTCATCGCCATTGTTGACGAAGCCACCGCTGGAAATTTCCGGCATGTTGCCCAGGGCGATATTGGCGCTGATCGACTGACTCAACAGCAGCCCCTCGCCTTTGCGGTCTTCAGTGATCAAGGCGATACCATTGCGCACTGCGTCGACCGGCGAGCGAATGCTTACTGCCCGAGCTGGTGAACCCAGAGCAACGCTGCCGCTGTCGGCAGGATCGGCACCAAAGATCAGACGCAGCAACTCAGTGCGTCCCGCTCCGATCAGTCCGGATATGCCGAAAATCTCACCGGCACGCACTTCGAAGGACACATCACGGACCTTGTCCGAGCGGCTCAGGCCCTTGACCGTCAGCGCGGGAGCGCCAATGTTGCGCGGCCCCATATCCATATGTTCGCCAAGCTCGCGACCGACCATCAACGTAACCAGCTGCTCGCTGTTGTAATTGGCCATCGGCTCGACACACACCAGATTGCCGTCACGCAGCACGGCAATCCGCTGCGCCACTCGCGCCAGCTCTTCGAGACGGTGGGAGATATAGATGATCGCAACACCACGGGCCTGCAACCGAGTGATCTGCTCGAAAAGCATTTCGACTTCGCGAGCCGTAAGCATTGCCGTCGGTTCGTCGAGAATCAGCACATGGCAATCGCCGATCAGGTTGCGTGCGATCTCGACCATTTGCTGGTGCCCGATGCCCAGTTCGCCGACCAGGGTATCCGGGTCGATGGCATCCAGGCCGACCTGAGCCATGGCTTCGATTGCGGCTTTGCGCAGCTGTTTGCGACTGATCCAGCCGCCGTTACTCGGCAGGTTGTCGAGAAACAGGTTTTCCGCCACCGAGAGGGTCGGCAGCAGATTGAGTTCTTGCATGACCATGCGCACGCCAAGCTCTTCAGCCTGGGTGCGACTGCCCGGACGATAGTCCTTGCCCTGGAACTGCATCTGCCCGGTAGTCGGTGCGACCAGACCACCAATGATCTTCGACAGGGTACTTTTACCGGCGCCGTTCTCGCCGGTCAGCGCCAGCACTTCACCGCGCATCAGCGTCAGGTCGATACCGGTGAGCACCGGCTGCGCGTAGGTCTTGCCGATACCGCTGACCGTGAGGACAGCGTTCGGGGCGGAAACTGACATAAAAAATCTCCGTGCGCCCGCCCGGGCGGGCGAGCGCCATTGCGTCGCGAAGGACTACTTGGTAACCAGCTCGACCGGCGTTTCGATCACGCCATTGGCACCGCTGTCGACTTTCTCGCCTTTGAGAATCTTCAATGCAGTCTCGATACCGAATACGGCCTGTTTGGCAGCGAACTGGTCGGCAGTCGCCAGAACACGGCCGTCCTTGAGCATTGGCTTGATCGCATTGATGTTGTCGTAACCCACCACTTGCACCTGCCCGGCCTTGCCTGCAGCACGCACAGCGGAAACGGCACCGACAGCCATACTGTCGTTACCGGCCAGCAATGCCTTTACATCCGGGTACTCGCTGAGAATCGAAGCGGCTACCTTGTTGCCCTTGTCGATTTCCCAATCGCCGGACTGCAGCGACACCACTTTGATCTGTGCAGCTTCCATCGCGTCCTTGAAGCCTGCCGTACGCTGTTGGGCGTTGGTCGTCGTAGAGACGCCTTCGATGATGCCGACTTCGTCACCGGCCTTCAGTTGCCTGGCCAGGTACTCGCCAACCAGACGTGCGCCCTTGCGGTTGTCCGGTCCCACGAAAGGTACGCTGATGTTTTTGCTCTTGATGACCGCAGGATCGAGCTGATTGTCGATGTTGATCACCGTGATGCCGGCATCGACGGCTTTCTTGATCACTGGCACCATGGCCTTGGAGTCGGACGGCGCGATGACCAGCGCATTGACCTTCGCCAGAATCATCTGCTCGACGATGCGGGTCTGGCCGGCAGTATCGGTTTCATCCTTGATCCCGTTGGAGATCAGGTCGAAATCGGCGGAGTGTTCTTTCTGATAAGCCTTGGCGCCGTCTTCCATGGTGAGGAAGAACTCGTTGGCCAGGGACTTCATGACCAGTGCGACCTTGGGTTTTTCCGGGGATTCGGCGAAAGCCGAAGAGACAGGCAGTGCGGCGGATGCGGCAGCCAGCATGGCGACAGCGAGAAGACGTCCAGCGAATGGCAGCTTCATGGGTTCACTCCGATCTTATGATTATTGTGAGCAACGCTTGCGCTGGCGTAAGCTTTGTCGGCATTTCCAGACAACAGTGTCCTGAAACTGTCGCGCAAACGTTTGCGTAGAGCGAACTATGCGAATGCGGCCAACGTTTGTCAACAATCAGAGATCGGTATTGATTACAGGGCGAATCGGCAGACTCGCCCTTGGAGGCTCAAGCGGTGGTGTTGACCAGGTTACCGCCGGACGAGCCCTTGGACATTTCCTTGAGCAGTGCCGCCGAGACTTCCAGCAGTGCGCCGCTGGTTTGAGCTATTTCACCCTGAACAGCCATGACCGCCTGCGATTTCGCCTCGGGCGTCGGGTAACTGGCAGCTTGTGCCGCAGCCAGACGTTGCTGCTGCTCCTGCAGCTGCTTCTGCAGCTCCTGCATCCGCTTGAGCAACATCTTGACGGTGAAGCTCAGGTTGTCACCGCTTTTCGCCTGGCTGCCTTCTTGCGCGGCACCGCCGGCCCTGACTTCGTTGCTCTCGGCTTTTTCAACACCCAGCGCTTCGCCAGAAGCATCGGCTTGCGCATCATTCATGGCATTGATCGTCGCCGCGGTTTTGCCGCCGATGGTGACAGCACCGGGATTTGTAAAACCGATGGTCAGTGACATGTGAACTCCCTAATTTTCAGTTTCCTTGAACACCCATCGGCCTGCGAGACATTTTCTTTAGCAAAGGATCCAAATTCGGCAAACACAGTTTTCCAGCAAAAATCGTAGTCCTTTTCGGAGAGCCGAACACGAAAGCAGCCACCATTCGGAATACCGGATAAACGATTCACCCCAAGAATCAACGATCAAAAAATTGTTGATATAAATCATCAGGTTAAACATTTCTCTAGAGCACAGTACGGCTGGTACGGATCCTGCTCCCCCCACAGCACCCCTGGCATTACAGATCGGCCCGGGGCGCATCTAGATGAACCTGCACCAGCACCGTCTCACTACTAGAGAGAAAAATAATGAAATCTGCTTTCAAGACACTGTTTCCGGGCGCTCTGGCCCTGATGCTGCTTCTGCCCTCCGCCCTTCAGGCAAAAGAAGTCGAAACCCAGACCAAACTGGCAAACGTGGTGGTTCTCGCAACAGGCGGCACCATTGCCGGCGCAGGCGCCAGCGCCGCCAACAGCGCGACCTATCAGGCCGCCAAGGTTGGTATCGAACAATTGATCGCCGGCATCCCTGAACTGAGCAAACTGGCGAATGTGCGTGGCGAACAAGTCATGCAGATCGCCTCTGAAAGCATCACCAATGAAAACCTGCTGCAATTGGGTCGCCGTGTATCCGAACTGGCTGACAGCAAGGACGTCGACGGAATCGTCATCACCCACGGCACCGACACTCTGGAAGAAACCGCCTACTTTCTGAACCTGGTGGAAAAGACCGACAAACCGATCATCGTTGTGGGTTCCATGCGCCCCGGCACCGCCATGTCGGCGGACGGCATGCTCAACCTCTACAACGCGGTAGCGGTGGCCGGCAGCAAGGAAGCGCACGGCAAGGGTGTACTGGTGACCATGAATGACGAAATCCAGTCTGGCCGCGATGTCAGCAAAATGATCAACATCAAGACCGAAGCGTTCAAGAGCCCATGGGGTCCGCTGGGCATGGTGGTCGAGGGCAAGTCCTACTGGTTCCGCTTGCCAGCCAAGCGCCACACCATGGATTCCGAATTTGATATCAAGAACATCAAAAGCCTTCCTGACGTGGAAATCGCTTATTCCTACGGCAATGTCGGCGACACAGCCTACAAAGCCCTGGCCCAGTCCGGCGCCAAAGCCATCATCCACGCCGGTACCGGCAATGGCTCGGTGTCTTCCCGCGTAGTCCCCGCCCTGCAAGCGCTGCGCAAGGATGGTGTACACATCATTCGCTCCTCCCACGTCAATGCCGGTGGCTTCGTGCTGCGCAACGCCGAACAGCCCGACGACAAATATGACTGGGTCGTGGCTCATGACCTGAACCCACAAAAAGCCCGCATCCTGGCGATGGTCGCCCTGACCAAAACCAACGACAGCAAAGAATTGCAGCGGATGTTCTGGGAGTACTGATTCAGCCTCGCCCGGTCCTGTCTCGACCGGGCACTTGCTCCACCACTCGACATACAGGCGGGTGGTGCAGCCTCCTAAACGTAACTCTTGCGCACAAAAATTTCGGATAACCCACATCAAAACCGGAAAACCGCTGTCAGAGGATTTTCTTGAATTTTAAGCAGTTGCGAAAATGCCTACAGTTAAATACTGTATGCACGTACAGCTTAATAAGGATAATCTCGTGGCCACTTCCTCCGACGCTCCTGATGCCTATGAACGCATGGGCATGCGTGTTCAAAAGATCATCAACTCCCCCACCGCACAAAAAGCCAAAGCCGCTCTGCTCTTCCGCCTCCCGGATGAACCGATGGATGCATGGGAGCGCCTGCTGGAAGAAATCGACGAGAACGACAATGTCACCCTCGCCTATCGCGATGATGGTGGCGTGCAGATTTTCTGGGTTGTACCGAAGGAAGATTGACTCAATGTTTGTCCGTTTGCTTGCTGTGTTTTTGCTGTTCATTTCACTTGGCGCCCAGGCCGGCGCACCCCGCACGTTTACCGAGGCCAAAAAGGTCGCCTGGAAGCTGTACGCCCCACAATCCACCGAGTTCTATTGCGGCTGCAAATACACCGGCAACAAGGTCGACCTGGCGGCTTGCGGTTACGTGCCGCGGAAAAATGCCAAACGTGCCTCCCGGATTGAATGGGAACACATCGTCCCGGCCTGGGAGTTTGGCCATCAGCGCCAATGTTGGCAGGAAGGAGGACGCAAGAATTGCACGCGCTACGATCCGAGCTACCAAAAAGCCGAGGCCGACCTGCACAACCTGGTACCGAGCATTGGCGAGGTCAACGGTGATCGCAGCAACTTCAGCTATGGCTGGCTACCGGTAGAAAAAGGTCAATATGGCGCGTGCCTGACCCAGATCGATTTCAAGGCGAAAAAGGTCATGCCCCGCCCTTCGATTCGCGGCATGATTGCCCGCACCTATTTCTATATGAGCAAGCAGTATGGCTTGCGCCTGTCGAAGCAGGATCGGCAGCTGTATGAAGCGTGGGACAAGACGTACCCGGTTCAGGATTGGGAACGTCAGCGCAATCAAAGCGTGGCGTGTGTAATGGGACGAGGCAACGAGTTCGTCGGACCGGTCAACCTGAAAGCCTGCGGCTGAAAGCATGCATATAAAGAAAAGGCCTCGCGCTTCAAGCTCGAGGCCTTTTTTATGGTTAGCTGCCGGACTTGTTGTAACGCCAATAGCCCATCAGATTGAGCGATTCGCGAGAAATGCCGCGCTCTTGGATCAGGTATCTGCGCAGATTCATGACAGCGGCCGATTCACCCGCGATCCATCCATAAAATCCTTCCGCAGCGCTTTCAGCGATTTCCCAGAGGATCTCCTGATCAATATCGACATCGGCCAACTCTACCGCTCGATTAACCATCGTTACGTCAACAGGCAGCGCAGCCTTTCGCACAGCGTCTACCATCAGCGACCCGGCAGCCGCCGCTCCCGCCTGCTCTCGAATCAACCACTGCACCGACAGACCCGGCCAATCCGGCAACTCGAGTCTGTCCGCCACACTGTCGACCTCCAGGAATACTTGAGCCTGAGGCGGGTCCGAAAGCATCGATAGCTCATCGAGGATCCCCATCGCGGCCGGCAATGCTGTCGAGTCGGCGACCAGCAAGAGATGCTTGAGAGATCGCGGAGGCTTCCATTCAAAACCACCCGCCTCGCTCGCCAGGTATCGACGATCAGGCGCCAGGATCTGCATCGGCTCACCCGGTCGTGCTCGCAAGGCCCATCGGGAAGCAGGGCCGGTTTCGCCATGCAGCACAAAGTCGATATCGACCTCGCCCTGATCGGCACGCAAATGGCGGATCGTGTATGTACGCATCGCAGGGCGCCGGTCTGCCAGCATTGAGCGGAAACGGGCGTACCATCCTTCTTCCTGAGAAAGCCTGGCGGGTGAGCCGTCCGCTGCCGGGAAAAACAGCTTGACTCGCTGATCAGGCGCCCAGGTAGCCATCTCGTTGACTGCCGGACCGGCAAGAGTGATCCGCATGAGATGCGGACTGAGTGACTGCTTGCGACGCAACACAACGTCGAACAACTTGTAAGGACTGGAGGCCATGCGGAGCTCCTTCTGAGAATCTTCAGTGACTCCAGTAAAACGAATCACGCCGGACACCCTTTAGTCAGCTCCGCAGAAAGGCATGTTTACTGTGCGAAAGCGCGCTCGATCACCAATGTCTCGATGTTCTGCTTTTTCGCTTTGACAAGCGCTGCGTTGACATCGGCCTGCTTCGCTTCGGCTTCGGTTCTGGAACTGAACGGCCCCAGCAGAATCCGGGTCTTCCCGTCGGCATCCCTGATGACATTGGCAACGAACGCATGTTCGATCAACCATCCGCTCAGATCACTGACAGCCTGAGGAGTTTCGCCACGCACTTCCACATCCCACTGAGGTCCGGACACTGTCGCAGGCGCTTCCACCGCTACCGTTTTCGGCTTCGGCGCATCAACACGCTTGCCCTCACCACACCCTGCCAATGCCAGTGCCGCGACTACCCAGACCAATTTGCGCACAACGCTTCCCTCTGATTTTTTGAAACGGCGATCTTAACATCCACAATTACTTTCAGAGCCCTGCAAAATGGGCACAAAACTACGAGATTGATGATCGAAGCACCTGTATAGTTACGCGCTGGGAATTAATGTCGCTTCTGCGCATCAGAAAGAGGCACCCAAACCGTGAGACTTCGCACTAATCTATACGTACCACCGACCTCTGCACTGTCTGAATCAGGTGCCCTACAAAGCAATCAAGGAGAAGACCATGCTGATACTCACCCGCAAAGTCGGTGAAAGCATAAACATCGGTGATGACATTACGATCACCATTCTCGGCGTAAGCGGCCAACAGGTTCGTATCGGCATCAACGCTCCAAAGAACGTTGCCGTACACCGTGAAGAAATTTATCAACGCATTCAGGCCGGCCTGACCGCTCCGGACAAGCCGCAAACTCCCTGAGCCCTGTCGCAGTCAGTAGCCAGTCCGTTCACCCTCGCGTAATGACTGGCTAAAGATCCAAGCGCCGTTTTGCCACCCCCCACCGCTCTGGTGACGGCGCAGGCGATAAGCGCTCCCTTCCTGCGACCGTCCCTTCTTGGCTACCGATACTAACCATCATCGCAATGGCTGACTGTCAGACATTTCTGAACAGAAGCAGGGAATCGTGCCGACCTAGCTGAACGTCACGCCTCGCGCCATTCCGCTAGCCGCCATCACCATCAGGACAAGCAACAGCGCTTCGGCATGACTGATTCGCGCAAAGACTCCTGCTCGCCCGCTATCGATCGATGCGCCACCAGCCCGAGCCATGCGCCACCGGATCAGCGCAATCATCGGAGCCAGCTCCAAAAGCAGAATCAGTACAAGCAGTGTCATCTTCACGTGAAACAGCGGCTGATGCAGATAATAGTCGGCACCTTTCTCATATCCGCCAAAAGCCCGCACACCCCCAGTGATCAGCAACACCAACGCCGCCATCCCCCACAGATTGTCCGCGAGCAATACCCGTCCGACCTCGCCAGCCCCGGCAGCCAGCTGTCTGAACGCCGCACCTCGGGTCAACACCGCCCAGAACCCCAAGGCAAATGCCAACAGATGAAGCGCTGCAAGAAACCAATGTATGAGCATTGCGGAACTCCTGTCGGGAGTGAGTTTGATCTCGGCCAGACAGTAGTAGTCGAAAATGTACGGAATTGCTCGATGCGGTCAAAGGCCGGCAACAATCGCTGTGCGCGATTTCGGGCGAGGCGCGGGGAAGAGGGAAGGCAAACTGCGGGCAAAAAAAATCCCAAGCAGCTGATGGAAGCTTGGGATTTAAAAATGCATAAACCGTGGTGGTGAACGCGGGGCGGATATTACTGATTTTCGCAGCGCGTAACAACGTATTTTTGATAACCATTCGGTTAAAAAAAATCGTAACCCATTAAATATCCACACTATTTAAATGGAGGCTGACATTTTTGCGACGAACGGGAGATGATCATCACGGAATGGAATTGACGCTCCGGGATGGGAGTTTTGCAAATCGCAGAAAGCAAAAAGGGGTTACCGTTTCCGGTAACCCCTTCAGACCGCCCAGCAGAGCGGATTTTGTTTGGTAGGCGCGATTGGACTCGAACCAACGACCCCCACCATGTCAAGGTGGTGCTCTAACCAACTGAGCTACGTGCCTGCTGTGAGGCGGCATTCTACGGAATTCCGGAGGGGTGTCAACACCTTTTTTTCACCTAACCCTATGAATATGCAAAATATTTAATTTCGCCCTCCGCCAGGAAGATTTCCCGGTGGCTGGCGGAGGTTTTTCAACTCGGGTAGGATCGCCTCACTCGTAAAATATATTAAACAGAGGCTGCAGGATGGCAAACACCCCTTACCCAGAGTCTTATTACGCTGCGTCGGCCAACGCCGTACCACCGCGCCCTGCGCTGCAGGATGACGTGGAGACGGATGTCTGTGTGATTGGTGCTGGTTACACGGGACTTTCCTCGGCCCTGTTCCTGCTGGAGAACGGTTTTCGAGTAACCGTGCTGGAAGCCGCGAAGGTCGGATTCGGCGCGTCAGGCCGCAATGGCGGGCAAATAGTCAACAGCTACAGTCGCGACATTGATGTCATCGAGCGCAGCGTCGGTCCGAAACAGGCCCAACTGCTCGGACAAATGGCGTTCGAGGGCGGTCGGATCATTCGTGATCGCGTCAGCCAATACAACATCCAGTGCGATCTGAAGGACGGCGGCGTATTCGCCGCCCTGTCGGCCAAGCAGATGAGCCATCTGGAATCGCAGAAGCGCTTGTGGGAACGCTTCGGGCACACTCAACTTGAACTGCTGGATCAGCGGCGCATTCGCGAAGTGGTCGCCTGCGATCAATACGTCGGTGGCATGCTCGACATGAGCGGCGGACACATCCACCCACTCAACCTGGCACTGGGCGAGGCCGCAGCGGTGGAATCCCTGGGTGGAGCAATCTACGAACAGTCGCCGGCCCTGCGCATCGAACGCGGAGCCAACCCGATCGTGCATACGCCACAGGGCAAGGTCAGGGCCAAATTCATCATCGTTGCCGGCAACGCCTACTTGGGCAATCTGGTGCCAGAGCTGGCAGCCAAATCGATGCCGTGCGGCACTCAGGTCATCACTACCGAGCCTCTGGGCGATGATCTGGCAAAATCCCTGCTGCCGCAGGACTACTGCGTCGAAGACTGCAATTATCTGCTCGACTACTACCGCCTGACCGCTGATAAACGCCTGATATTCGGTGGCGGCGTGGTCTACGGCGCCCGGGATCCGGCGAATATCGAGGCGATCATCCGGCCGAAAATGCTCAAGGCCTTCCCGCAACTCAAGAATGTGAAAATCGATTACGCCTGGACCGGCAATTTCCTGCTGACCCTGTCGCGTCTGCCTCAGGTCGGTCGCCTGGGCGACAACATCTATTATTCTCAAGGCTGCAGCGGCCACGGTGTGACTTACACCCACCTGGCCGGCAAGGTATTGGCCGAGGCGCTGCGCGGGCAAGCCGAGCGCTTCGACGCGTTTGCCGATCTGCCGCACTACCCGTTCCCGGGTGGGCAACTGCTACGCACACCGTTTGCCGCACTCGGCGCGTGGTATTACGGATTGCGCGACAAGCTCGGTTTTTGACGCGCAAAAAAAGGGCCGCTGGAAAGCGGCCTTTTTTTCATTCTGCACCTATCACAACTGATCTCGTGCAATCCCGCTACGAATCCGCAGGATATCTGCCAACACCGCCAAGGCAATTTCCGCCGGCGTCTTGCTACCGAGATTGAGACCGATCGGCGCATGAATCCGCGCCAACTCGCTCTCCCCCAACCCGCCAATCCGGCGCAAGCGCTCGAAGCGTTTCTGCGACGTCTGCTGCGAGCCCATCACACCGATGTAGAAAGCTTCGGTGCGTACAGCCTCCATCATCGCCAGATCGTCGATGCGCGGATCGTGGGTCAATGCCACAACCGCCGTATCACGGTGGCAACCGCCATCGGCAATAAACACCGACGGCAACTGCCGACGAATCTCCACGCCATCGAGCATCACGCCGTCGAGCACTTCATCACGCGGATCGCACAGAATCACTTCGAAGCCGAGACCGACGGCGAACTCCGCACAGGCCTGCGCCACGCTGGAATAGCCGGCCAGCAGCAAACGCTGGGCAGCCCCGATGCGAATCCGTACCCGGTCGATTTCTCGCTCGATTCGCGCCCCTTGCTCACGATCCGCAAACACCGTACGCGCGCCCGTCGCCAGATCGACCTCACGAATCAACCGGCGCTGCCCAAGCAATGCCGATTCGAGCTCACGCAGATGCGCCTGCACATTGCAGTCAGCGTCAAATTTCTCTACCAGCACATCGAGAATGCCGCCGCATGGCAGACTGACCCGCGAGCGCGGATCATCGCCTTCGCCATAACGCACCACATTGATCGCATCGAGGAACGCGCCTTCGGCGACGCGTTCGAGAAAATCTTCCTCGACGCAACCTCCGGACAGCGACCCGATCCACTGCCCGCCGTCGTTCACTGCCAGCAGCGAACCCGGCGCGCGCGGCGCCGAACCGTAGGTCGTCAGTACGGTGCAGAACCAGATGCGCTGCCCCGCCGTCGACCATTCCAGCGCCCGACGCACAACCTGCAGATCGAGATGCTGCATGATCAGTGCGCCTTGTGCTCGGTGGATGGTGCGTCAGCCTGCAGCTTCTGCACATCACCCACCGCCAACTCGGCCGACTGACCACCCCAACCCTGACGCAGGTAGTTCAGCAGGTCGGTCAGTTGTTCGGCACTGAGCTTGTCGGCAAAACCCGGCATCGGCTGCATGTGTTCGAACCCGGCGAATTTCTGTTCGCCGATACCATCCTCGATCACTCGCAAGAGGTTGCGCGGGTCTTCCAGACGCAACGTGGTGTTGCCGCGCATGGCCACCGCAATATGCGGCTTGCCTTCGCCACCGGCAGCGTGACAGCCGGCGCAGATGTTCAAGTATTCCTGACGACCGCGTTGAGCGCTGGCACCGAGTTTTTCCACCGGCACTTCAACCAGCTCTTTTACCGCCGGTGGCTTGTCGCCGAGCAGGAAGGTTGCCATCGCCGCCAGATCCGGATCATTCAGACCCTGGGTGCTGTTGTGGAACACGGGGAACATCTCGTTGAACATCGTGCCCTGGGCACTCATGCCGTGCTTGAGGAACGTGCTCAGGTCCTGATGGTTCCAGCCGCGGGCCGCCAGATCCGTCGCCAGCAGGCTGGGAGCCAGATAACCGTTGAGGATGCCGCCAGTCAGGCGCTTGTCCAGCTGCATGGCGCCGGGAAGGCCGCGTGGCGTATGACATTCGCCACAGTGACCAAGCACCTCGACCATGTACTGGCCGCGCTTCCAGGCTTCGCTTTTGCCTTCTACCGGCTCCAGTTTCAAGGCTTTGCCGTACATCATGTTCCAGCCCATCAGGCCCGGACGCACGTTGAATGGGAAGCTCAGGCTCGTCACCGGCGCGGCGCGCTCGATCGGCTCGATGGTTTTCAGATACGCATGAATCGCATCCGAATCCGCACGCGGCATCAAATGATACGAGGTATACGGCATCGCCGGGTACAGGTTGGCGCCATCACGACGTTTGCCTTCGGTGAGTGCCGCGAAGAACTCGTCATCGCTGTAAAGGCCGATGCCATGCTCCTTGCTCGGGGTGATGTTGGTGCCGTAGATCGTGCCGAACGGTGAAACGATCGGCAGCCCACCGGCAAACGGCGCCCCACCCGGTGCCGTGTGGCAAGCCATGCAGTCAGCAGCGCGGGCGAGGTATTCGCCGCGCTTGACCTGATCATCCGCATGGGCCGCCAGCACAGGCACGGCAAGCCCGACCGCCAGGGTCAGGCGGGTCAGTAAACGCATCATGCTTAACCCTCCTTGACCAGGCCGAGATCCGTCAGCACGTTGCGGGTAGCGTTGTAGTAACGCACATACCCGGTGCAACGGCAGATGTGATGGCCGAGGCTGTCCTCGATGACTTGTTCCAGCTTGCTTTTGACGATTGGCTGGCGTTGCAGCTTTTCCACCAGCACGGTCGCGGCGTTGACGAAGCCCGGTGCGCAGTAACTGCACTGGAAGGCGAACTCATCGACAAAACGCTGCTGGATCGGGTTCAGCTCAGTGACCTGACCCTGCTCGTCACGCTTGGCATGGCCCTCGATGGTGCGGACCTTCTTGCCCTCGAAATAATGCGCGCCAGTGATGCAGGTGCGCACTTCTTCGCTGGTACCGTCCGGGTTATCGACGATCACCACACAGGCGTGGCAGATGCCCTGGCCGCAGCCCAGACGCGAGCCGGTGAGGTTCTTGTATTCGTGCAGGTAATCGATCATCGGCAGGTCATCAGGGATGTCCACCGGGCCGACGGATTGACCGTTGAGGGTCAGTTGAAGCGGACGGTTAGCCATTGAGGGCCTCCTTGATGCGCGCAGCAGTGATTGGAAGGTCGCGGACACGTTTGCCGATGGCGTGGGCCACGGCGTTACCGATGGCGCCGACCACCGGGATCATCACCACTTCGGCGATGCCTTTGGACGGGTCGCTTGGCGACAGCGGCGGCAGGATCTCCGATGTCTGCTTCCATACCGCCACATGGCGCGCCATCGGCAGACGGTAACGGTTGAAGTTCCAGTCACCCTCCCCTGGCCCGCCTTCGTACAGTGGCATTTCTTCCATCAAGGCGTGACCGATGCCCATGGCGATGCCGCCTTCGAGCTGGCCACGAACCAGTTCTTCGACCAGCACCCGGCCGCACTCCAGCCACGAGTGATGGTTGAGCACTTCGACTTCTGCCGAACCTTTGTTGACTTTCAATTCGACCAGCGTCGCCACCGGGCTGTAGTAGGTGACGGCAGCGTTGTTCAGTTGAACCACCGGATAGGCGACATTCTGCCGATCCAGCAAATGGAAACCGTCGCTGGTCATCTGCGCCTTCTTGGCTTTCGGAGCGCCATCACCGTACTTCACCGCCAGACCGTCCAGCGGCAGACGCTCGCGCACGCCGTCAATGCTGTATTCGGCTTCGGCCCAGCTCCAGCGGTTGAAACCGTGAACCGTGGCGGCGGTCACCAGACCACGCTCGTGGGCGCGCTTGGCCAGCTCTTCGAAGCTCAACGGCTGCATGCCGTTGGCAGTCAGTTTGCCGTCGACCCAATGCGCATCTTCGCGGCGCACGACGTAAGGGTTGGCCTGGCCGCCGTATGGGCCCTGACGCCAGATCTCCAGCGCCGCCGGCCACAGACCATGATTGAACAGCACGCGCGCCGCTTCACGGGTGGCGTGGCTGAAGTAGTAGGCAGAGTTGGTCGCGGACGAGGCCGACGCCAGCTTGCCGACCCAGCGCGGGTTGCGCAGAAAGTTGTCCTGCTCGGCCTGACTCATGATGTAAGGGTTGCCGGCAGTGACCAGCTGCATTTCCTTCCATTCGGTCTCGCCGGTCTTCACGTCGTGCGCCGGGCTGCCGAGGAAATCAGCGACCACCATGGCTTGCGAGGTAGACATGCCGGTGCCGATCTCGATACCGATGTGACGCAGGGAAATGCGCCCTTCAGCGGTGAACTCAATGCTGGCCATCGGTGCTTCGGAGCCGGTGCCGAAGTCCTTCTGGCAAATGGCAAAACCGACGCCGTACCAGTTGTCCGGGTCTGCCGCTTCACGCCGCTTCTTGATGGCGTCGCGATTTTTCCAGACTTCGTGCAGCGACGCCTTGTCGAGAATCTCGTGCAGGCGCAGCGCACCGGCAGGGATCGCGCCCTGGGTGTTTTTCATCCCCGAACGCAATGCGTTCTTGCGACGCAGATCGATGGCATCGACACCAAGACGATCGGCAATTTCGTCGACCATCATTTCGGTGGAAGCCATGCTTTGCAGGGTGCCGTAACCCCGCATCGAACCCGCCTCAACACCACGGGAGTGGTAGGCAGTCACCTGAAGGTCGTTCTGCGGCATGTAGTAGATCGACTGAGCCGCGGTAGCGCCAACGGCGGCCACTGACGGGCTGTAGTTGATCCGGCCGCCGCCATCGACGCTCATTTCGGCGCGGAAAATCTTGAAGCTGTGATCGGTCTTGTCCACCGCCAACTGGTAACGAATATCGAACGGGTGACGCTTGATACCGCTCTGGAACTGCTCGTAGCGGTCGTTAGCCAGGCGAATCGGTACCCCTGCTCCGTACAGCGCCGCCAAGGCTGCGTAGTAAACGAAGATATTGTGGTCCTTGGAACCGTAACCCACGGTGTAACCCGGGTGCATGTTCAGGTGGGCAAGACCGAAACGCGACGGCGAAATCATCTTCGCAGTCTCGGTTGCCGCTTCCAGCGGACACTGGGTGGCGACAACGAAATGCAGGGTCCTGGTCGCCGGGTCGTACCAGCCGTTGCCGTTGTCCGGCTCCATGGCTGCCGGTTCGATGGACGGTGTTTTGTAGCGCTCGTCGAACACCAGCCAGTTGTCCGGCGGGGTGTCGATCTCTTTCTTCATGCGGTCGGCGTAAAACAGACCGCGTTCGGTCAGGTTGCCGTGCAGGTTCGGCTGGGAATTCCACACCGGGCGACGGTTCTTGAGCATCGGGAACAGGATCGAGTCCTTGAGGCTGGCGAACTCGTCTTCGTCTGCCGAGGTCGGGCCACCGACGCGCACGTAGCGGAAACTGCCATAGGGATCGCCTTCGTAGAACGGCACTTTTGCACCGTAACGAATCGCTTTGTCATTGAATTTGAGTTTGTTCTTGGCCTGACGGAAACGCTCGAAATCGTTCCAGATCAGGATCGCCACCGGATGACCGATGAACATCGGTACCTTGCCCTCAGGCAACAATGGATCCGGAGCATGCTCTTCCGGGAATACGATGCCGTCCTTGTCCAGGTCGGCCGCGGTGACGATACGGTCAGGCTGCAGATCGGCGCCGAGCCACGACAGGTCATAGCCGTCGTAGATACGGTCGGCCTTGATGGTTTTCAGCAACATGGCGTGGCCTTGCTGCTGCGGCCAGCCCGGCATGTCCTTGGAGCGGATGTCACGGGCAAACACTTTGCTGCCGCAGACCTTGGACAAGGCATCGTTACGCTGGCGCGCCTTGCCGTTATTGCCGAGCCACTGCTCGGACGGCACGGTCACGCTGTTTTCCATCAAGGCAGCCAGCGCCTGGCTGCTGAGCGGCGTGAGCGTAACGCTCACTCCCGCCACCAGCCCGCCCTGAAGGAACGAGCGCCGGGATATTTCACGGTTGGACATGGATCATCCTCTGGGCGGTTATGGATCCGCCCTTCTGGTTATCTACTGGGAATCTCGAGTCTTGCAGAAGCCCTTTTGGCTAAACAAAGGGCGTGATGACAGTGCAAAGCTGACCGAAAGGTTAACTTTATAGGTTTCCGCGCTCGCAGCAAATAACCAGTTACAAAAAACTGACTAAAAAATCAAAAATCAATGTGGCAATGCATCGCAGTGACCCGATGACGCAGAAGACATTGTCGCGCGGACAACGTGCAGTCGTCGCGCGGCAACTGGAGGAGGAATTTGGGACAGGTCAAATTTCAGACACAAAAAACCCCGGTCTTTCGACCAGGGTCTTTGCTATCGATTCCAAATCAACCAGAGGTTGATTTCGGCGCTTCAAGGCGTTCAGTGGTCCTCGAAACAGATATGGCGCAGCGGACGGGACTCGAACCCGCGACCCCCGGCGTGACAGGCCGGTATTCTAACCGACTGAACTACCGCTGCGTATCGCTTTGAGCTTGCGCTCAAGTAACTCGTTTGACTGAAAGCTTCAGTGCTTTTCAATCGCGAACCAGGTACTGCCTGACTCGTTAAATATGGCGCAGCGGACGGGACTCGAACCCGCGACCCCCGGCGTGACAGGCCGGTATTCTAACCGACTGAACTACCGCTGCGCGTCGGTGGAGGCACTTTCAGCCTACCTCTTGCTTTCGCAAGTATCTCGGGACTGGTGGGTGATGACGGGATCGAACCGCCGACATTCTGCTTGTAAGGCAGACGCTCTCCCAGCTGAGCTAATCACCCGTTTGCATCTCCGAGGCCGCGAAATTTACGCAGGTAGCGAACCTAAGTCAATAGCAGGATTGAAGTTTTTCTCAAAAAGACAAAAACATGTCATTCCGAGTAGATCATTTTCTTGGTCATGCCGCCGTCGACCACGAATTCCTGCCCCGTCACGAACCCGGCATTCTTCGACAGCAGCCATGCCACCATTGCCGCCACATCCTCGACCGTCCCTACCCTGCCTGCCGGGTGCTGGGCATGATCTGTATCTGTCAACGGCTCAGCACGACGCGCGGAGGGATCCCGCGCATCGATCCAGCCCGGGCTGACCGCATTGACGCGAATCTCCGGTCCAAGACTGATTGCCAGTGCATGAGTCAACGCCAGCAATCCACCCTTGCTTGCGGCATAGGCTTCGGTATCGGGCTCCGACTGCGCTGCACGGGTCGAGGCCAGATTGACGATTGCCCCGTTATGCGCCCGCAGATACGGTGCACAATGCTTGGCCAACAGCATCGGCCCACTGAGATTCACCGCCAGAACCCGATTCCAGTACGCGAGATCGAGGCTTTCCAGAACAATATTGTGCGGATCCGCCACCGCCGCGTTGCACACCAAGGCATCCAGCCGACCGAACTGCCCCAGCACCTCAGCGACGCCACGTGACACCTGACCTTCATCCGCCACATCCATGGCGATGAAGCAGGCATTTTCGCCAAGCACACTCGCCACCCTGGAGCCTCGCGCGCGGTCCAGATCCGTCAGCACCACCTGCCAGCCTTCACTGATCAGCCACGCCGCGATACCCAGTCCGATACCGCGGGCGGCTCCCGTGACCAGCGCCACGCGGCCATGGGTACCCGTCGTCAGGGAAGACAACTCGATCACAACGCCGCCAGACCGCGCGCCAGATCGGCTTGCAGATCCGCGACGTCCTCCAGCCCCACCGCAATGCGGATCAGGCTGTCACGAATCCCCGCTGCTTCACGCTCCTGCGGCGCCAGACGGCCGTGCGACGTGGTGCTCGGATGAGTGATGGTGGTTTTGCTGTCACCCAGGTTGGCGGTAATCGAGATCAACCGGGTCGCATCAATGAAACGCCAGGCGCCGTCTTTGCCGCCCTTGACCTCGAAGCTGACCACCGCACCAAAGCCCTTCTGCTGACGCCTGGCCAGTTCGTGCTGCGGGTGGCTCTCGAGGCCGGCGTAATGCACCTTCTCGATACCATCCTGCTGCTCCAGCCATTCAGCCAGTTGCTGCGCGTTGGCACAGTGCGCCTTCATCCGCAGATTGAGGGTTTCCAGGCCCTTGAGGAAGATCCAGGCGTTGAACGGGCTCAAGGTCGGGCCAGCGGTTCGCAGGAAACCCACGACTTCTTTCATCTGCTCACTGCGCCCGGCGACCACACCGCCCATGCAACGACCCTGGCCATCGATGAACTTGGTGGCCGAATGCACGACGATATCTGCGCCGAGTTTCAACGGCTGTTGCAATGCCGGTGTACAGAAGCAGTTGTCGACCACCAGCATGGCGCCCTTGGCGTGAGCGATTTCTGCCAGCGCGGTGATATCCACCAGTTCAGCCAGCGGATTGGATGGCGACTCGACGAACAGCAATTTGGTGTTGGACTTGATCGCCGCATCCCAGGCCGACAGATCCGCCAGCGGCACGTAATCGACTTCCACGCCGAAGCGCTTGAAGTATTTCTCGAACAGACTGATGGTCGAACCGAACACGCTGCGCGACACCAGTACATGATCGCCGGCACTGCACAGGCTCATCACCACCGCCATGATCGCGGCCATGCCGGTTGCCGTGGCAACGGCTTGTTCGGCGCCTTCCAGCGCGGCAATACGCTCTTCGAACGAGCGAACCGTCGGGTTGGTATAACGCGAGTAAACGTTGCCCGGCACTTCCCCGGCAAACCGTGCAGCGGCATCGGCGGCGGTACGGAAAACGTAGCTGGAAGTGAAGAACATCGGATCACCGTGCTCGCCTTCCGGCGTACGGTGCTGACCGGCACGTACGGCCAGGGTATCGAACGCTACGCCTTCGAGGTCGCTGTCCAGCCGACCGGCATCCCATTCCTGACTCATGCTGTCACTCCTTGCCCTGTTCTCGGTAAATAAAAGTCTTTTGCCAGATACAAAACCGGCCCCTAAGGGCCGGTTGAAACTCAGTTGTTGTACAGATCGATGATCGCGCTGACCGCCTGGGTCTTGGCCTTCGAGGCATCGTTGCGTGCCTGTTCGATCTTGTTCAGATAGGCCTCATCGACGTCACCGGTAACATACTTGCCGTCGAACACTGCACAATCGAAGTTTTCGATCTTGATCTTGCCGCCACCGACCGCTTCGATCAAGTCAGGCAGGTCCTGATAGATCAGCCAGTCAGCGCCGATCAGGTCAGCCACATCCTGGGTCGAACGATTGTGTGCGATCAGCTCATGGGCGCTTGGCATGTCGATGCCATAAACGTTCGGGAAGCGCACGGCCGGGGCCGCCGAGCAGAAGTAGACGTTTTTCGCGCCGGCTTCACGGGCCATCTGGATGATTTGCTTGCAGGTGGTACCGCGAACGATCGAGTCGTCCACCAGCATCACGTTCTTGCCGCGGAATTCCAGCTCGATGGCGTTGAGCTTCTGGCGTACCGATTTCTTGCGCGCGGCCTGGCCAGGCATGATGAAGGTACGGCCGATGTAACGGTTCTTGACGAAACCTTCGCGAAATTTCACGCCCAGATGATTCGCCAGCTCCAGCGCGGCAGTGCGGCTGGTGTCCGGAATCGGGATGACCACGTCGATGTCGTGCTCGGGACGCTCACGCAGGATTTTCTCGGCCAGTTTCTCACCCATGCGCAGACGAGCCTTGTAGACCGACACGCCGTCGATGATCGAATCCGGACGCGCCAGGTAGACGTGTTCGAAAATGCACGGAGTCAGGGACGGATTGGTCGCGCATTGACGGGTGTGCAGCTTGCCGTCTTCAGTGATGTACACCGCCTCGCCCGGCGCCAGGTCGCGAATCAGGGTGAAACCGAGTACGTCGAGCGAAACGCTTTCGGAGGCGATCATGTACTCGACGCCTTCGTCGGTGTGACGCTGACCGAACACGATCGGACGAATGCCGTGCGGATCACGGAAACCGACGATGCCGTAACCGGTCACCATCGCCACGACGGCGTAACCACCGACGCAACGGTTGTGCACGTCGGTCACAGCGGCAAACACGTCTTCTTCAGTCGGTTGCAGCTTGCCGCGCTGGGCCAGCTCGTGGGCGAACACGTTGAGCAACACTTCCGAGTCGGAACTGGTGTTGACGTGACGCAGATCGGATTCGTAAATCTCTTTGGCCAACTGCTCAACGTTGGTCAGATTGCCGTTGTGCGCCAGGGTAATGCCGTACGGCGAGTTGACGTAGAACGGCTGAGCCTCGGCCGACGTCGAGCTGCCGGCGGTCGGGTAACGGACGTGACCGATACCCATGTGGCCGACCAGGCGCTGCATGTGACGCTGCTGAAACACGTCGCGCACCAGACCATTGTCCTTGCGCAAGAACAACCGGCCATCATGGCTGGTCACGATACCGGCAGCGTCCTGGCCGCGGTGCTGGAGCACGGTTAGCGCGTCATACAGCGCCTGATTGACGTTCGACTTACCGACGATACCGACGATGCCACACATGCGACGCAACCCCTACTTAATGGATCTGAACTGAACAACACTCACTGAGGCGTTTTGGCCGAAGGCAAGAGTTGCTCCTTGAACGGAATATCAGCGGGTACGCTGATTCCGCTGGCAAGCCACTGACTGCTCCACCCGAGAATCAGGTTTTTGGACCAGTCTGCGACCAATAGAAACTTTGGCACGAGCTGTGATTCTTTCCACCACCCGTCCTGCTGTACCGGCCCCAGGCTCAACAGCCCGACCGCCACGACCACCAGCAACACGCCACGCGCAGCGCCGAAGGCCATGCCGAGAAACCTGTCGGTCCCGGACAATCCGGTGACGCGAACCAGTTCGCCGATAAGATAATTGATCATTGCGCCCACGATGAGTGTGGCGACAAACATGATGGCACAGCCCGTGATCACACGAGCTGATGGCGTTTGAATGTATCCGGCGAGGTACTCGGACAGTGAGCCACCGAACATCCAGGCAACCGCTCCTGCGATGATCCAGGTCACCAGCGATAGTGCTTCCTTGACGAAGCCGCGGCTCAAACTGATCAAAGCGGAGATGGCGATGATTGCAACGATCGCCCAGTCAACCCAGGTAAATGGCACAGTGCAGCCTACAGACGGATAAGGCGGCGCATTTTAGCAGAGCGCATGGCTGTCGGTAAGCTGCGATTGTCAGTGCATTTCAATCGAGGTGATAGATTTCAGCCACGCTCGGGCTGAAAGCGCACCACAAACCCCTTGAGATTCTGCTGGCGGCTCAACAGATCACGCAGACGGTCGGCTTCGGCACGCTCGATCAGCGGACCGACGAACACCCGATTCTTGCCGTCGGCGGAGCGGATATAAGCGTTGTAGCCCTGACTGCGCAGGGTTTTCTGCAGGCTTTCGGCACTGGCGCGGCTCGACAGACTGGCCAGTTGCACCGACCAGCTCACCGACAGGCCATTGGCATCGACGCGGCTCTGGGTGGTATCCGGCTTGGCAGACAGCGCGGCGATCGGCTGGGCCGGAGCAACAGCTGGCTTGCTCACGGGCGCAGCCGCTGGCGCTGGAGCAACTGCAACCGGTTTGGCTACGGGTGCCGAGGCCGGAGCCGCAGGCACAACCGGTGCGACCGGCGCGGTCTGTTCGGCGACCTCATCATCACTCGGCACCGGCTCTTGCGGCAGGACTTGCGGCTCAGGCACCGCCACGGTTTCCATCTGGATCTGCGCCACGGCAGGCGCCTTCGGCGCAGCGGGCGCCTCTACGGTTACCTGACGCTGCTCGTCCTGACGGGAAAACAGCATGGGCAGGAAAATCACCGCCAGCGCCACCAGCACCAGGGCACCGACCATGCGCTGCTTGTACGCTTTATCCAGCAAAGCCATTTGCCGCTTCCTCCGTGGAGCGCCGGGCCAGCCACTCAAGGGCCTCGGCGACACAATAAAATGATCCGAACAACAAGATCTCGTCGTCACTGGTGGCCGCTGCACATTGCCCCTCCAGAGCAGCCGCCACGCTGTCATAAGACGCGACCGACGCGCCAAGGTTCTGCAATGCCGCATTCAACTCAGCGACAGGGCGCGCTCGCGGCGAATCCAGCGGCGCCACCGCCCAATGCTGGACACTGGCATTCAACTCACCGACCACGCCATCCAGATCCTTGTCCGCCAGCAGGCCGAACACGGCCAGACGCTTGCCGACCGGTGGACGGGCAGCCAGACGCCGGGCCAGATACTCCGCCGCGTGCGGGTTATGACCCACGTCCAGCAGCAGGTTCAGGCGCTTGCCGTTCCATTCGAACGAGCGACGATCAAGGCGACCGACCACGCGAGTGGCCTGCAAAGCCGCAACAATCTGTCGAGCATCCCAAGGCAAGCCCAGCAGCAGATAAGCCTGCAATGCCAGTGCAGCGTTTTCCATCGGCAAGTCGAGCAGCGGCAAATCGCGCAATTCAACGGCCTGGCCGTCTGCGTCGGTACCGCGCCACTGCCAGAATTGGTCAGTGATGCCGAGATCGAAATCGCGCCCGCGCAGAAAAAACGGGCAAGCAAGCTCACGCGCCTTGTCCAGCAGGGGTTGTGGGGGATTCAGATCGCCGCACAGCGCGGGTTTGCCCTGACGGAAAATACCGGCCTTCTCGAAAGCCACGGACTCGCGAGTATTGCCCAGGTAATCCGCATGATCGACACCAATGCTGGTGACCAGCGCAATATCCGCGTCGACCACGTTGACTGTGTCCAGACGCCCGCCCAGGCCGACTTCAAGTACCACCGCGTCAAGCCCGGCCTGTTGAAACAGCCAGAACGCCGCGAGGGTGCCCATTTCGAAGTAAGTCAGGGAAGTCTCGCCACGCCCGGCCTCGACCGCCGCGAAGGCTTCGCACAGCTGTGCATCAGAGGCTTCGATGCCATTGAGCTGCACCCGCTCGTTGTAACGCAGCAGGTGCGGGGAATTGTACACACCGACGCTCAGGCCCTGCGCCCGCAACAATGAAGCCACGAAAGCGCAGGTCGAACCCTTGCCGTTGGTGCCAGTGACCGTAATCACCCGAGGCGCCGGCTGGCCCAGCCCCATGCGGGACGCTACCTGCTGCGAACGCTCCAGCCCCATGTCGATGGCGGAAGGATGCAGCTGTTCAAGGTAGGCGAGCCACTCGCCGAGGGTGCGCTCGGTCATACGTTGGCAGGCACCGGTGGAACGACGATCGGTTCGACAGGCGCAGCAACGTAGGTCGGCGTCGGCTTGCCGGTCAGTTGTGCCAGCAGATTGCCCAGGCGCGGACGCAGTTCACGACGATCAATGATCAGGTCGATTGCACCGTGCTCCAGCAGGAACTCGCTGCGCTGGAAGCCTTCCGGCAGTTTTTCACGCACGGTCTGCTCGATCACGCGCGGGCCGGCGAAGCCGATCAGAGCTTTCGGTTCGCCGACGATCACGTCGCCCAGCATCGCCAGACTGGCGGAAACGCCGCCGTAAACCGGATCGGTCAGCACGGAGATGAACGGAATGCCTTCTTCACGCAGACGCGCCAGCACCGCCGAGGTCTTGGCCATCTGCATCAGAGAGATCAGAGCTTCCTGCATCCGTGCGCCACCGGAGGCGGAGAAGCAGACCATCGGGCAACGGTTTTCCAGAGCGTAGTTGGCAGCGCGCACGAAGCGCTCACCGACGATGGCGCCCATGGAGCCGCCCATGAAGCTGAATTCAAACGCCGAAACCACGACAGGCATGCCCAGCAGGGTGCCGCTCATGGAAACCAGCGCGTCTTTCTCGCCGGTCTGCTTCTGGGCAGCGGTCAGGCGATCCTTGTACTTCTTGCCGTCACGGAATTTCAGACGGTCAACCGGCTCCAGGTCGGCACCCAGCTCAACACGACCTTCTGCATCCAGGAAGATGTCGATGCGCGCACGTGCTCCGATGCGCATGTGGTGGTTGCATTTAGGGCAAACGTCCAGGGTCTTTTCCAGCTCCGGACGATACAGCACGGCCTCGCAGGACGGGCATTTGTGCCACAGACCTTCAGGCACCGAGCTCTTCTTGACCTCCGAACGCATGATCGAAGGGATCAGCTTGTCTACCAACCAGTTGCTCATGCTTTCTTTCTCCAGTACCGGCGGCCCGAACGCTCTGGTTCGCGGCCCCGTGTATGCCCTTCAGCTAAATTCATGTGTGGCGATGATCGATGGAGTTGCCGGATCAGCGGAACTGACCTGCGTACAACCCGAAAAGACCCTCAGCCTCTTTTCTACAGAGCTGTGGACGGCGGCAGTCTGCCAGCCGTCACATCAACCTATGGCCTTGATGAACGCCCGAATCCTTGCGTGATCCTTGATACCCTTGCTCGCCTCTACCCCACCGCTGACGTCAACCGCATAGGGCCGTACCCGGGCGATCGCTTCGGCGACGTTCTCGGGTGTCAACCCGCCGGCAAGAATCAACGGCTTGCTCAAACCTTGCGGAATCAATGACCAGTCGAACGCCTCGCCGGTTCCACCGGGTACGCCTTCAACGTAGGTATCGAGCAGCACGCCACTGGCGCTCGGATAGGCATCGCAGGCAGCGGCGATGTCATCGCCGGCCTTGACCCGCAGGGCCTTGATATAAGGCCGGTGCCAGCCTTCGCACTCGGCAGCGGTCTCGTCGCCGTGAAATTGCAGCAGATCCAGCGGCACCGCATCGAGGATTTCCCCGAGCTCGCAGCGACTGGCGTTGACAAAAAGCCCCACCGTGGTCACGAACGGCGGCAACGCGGCGATGATCGCCCGCGCCTGCTGCACGGTCACCGCCCGAGGGCTTTTGGCGTAGAAGACGAACCCGATGGCATCGGCCCCGGCCTCGACGGCTGCCAACGCATCCTCTATGCGGGTAATCCCGCAAATCTTGCTGCGAACGGCCGACATGTCGATAAAACCTCAAGGCAAATCCGGGAAAGTCCCGGATGGTAACAAATGCATTCGAGGGCGTCAGCCGTCAAGTTCCGAGAAACCGGTAAGGAAATGTGGCCCGATGAAACGCTCGGGCAACGGGAATTCGTCGTGGTACTCGACCTGCACCAGATACAGCCCGAACGGATGAGCCGTGACTCCGCCGGAACGCCGTTCACGGCTCTCGAGCACTTCTTTCATCCATTCCACCGGTCGTTCACCGGCACCGATCGTCATCAGCACTCCGGCGATGTTGCGCACCATGTGATGCAGAAACGCGTTGGCGCGGATGTCCAGCACGATCATTTTGCCGTGACGGGTCACGCGCAAGTGATGCATCTGCTTGATCGGCGACTTGGCCTGACACTGGCCGGCACGGAAGGCACTGAAGTCATGGGTACCGATCAGGTACTGCGCGGCCTCGGCCATGCGCTCCACATCCAGAGGGCGGTGATTCCAGGTGATTTCTTCATTGAGATGGGCCGGCCGGATCTGATCGTTGTAGATCACGTAACGATAGCGCCGGGCAATGGCCTTGAATCGCGCATGAAAGTGCGCAGGCATGACCTTCGCCCAACTGACACTGATGTCGTGGGGCAAGTTGATGTTGGCACCCATGACCCAGGCTTTCAGTGAGCGGTCGACCTGTGTATCGAAATGCACAACCTGCCCGCAGGCATGCACACCGGCATCGGTGCGCCCGGCGCATTGCAGCGAGATCGGCGAATTGGCGACCTTCGACAAGGCATTTTCCAGGGTTTCCTGCACCGTGAGCACACCGGTGGACTGGCGCTGCCAGCCGCTGTAGCGCGAGCCTTTGTATTCAACGCCCAGAGCGACGCGAAAAAAGCCTTCGGGAGCCATTTCGGCGGCCGGGTTATCTATGTTTGCCAAGTCGGGACAGCCTGCTGATCTACAAAGGCGGGCATTATAAGGCGGCGGGACGGGGAAACCAGACCCCAAAAAAAACGGCAGCCTCATGGGCTGCCGTTTTGTTTAGTGCTGAATACCGACTCAGGCCAGATGCGAGAGCATTTCGCTCGCTTCGCTCTTCTGCTTGTCGTTCCCCTCGCTGATGACTTCATTGAGGATATCCCGCGCACCGTCGTTGTCGCCCATGTCGATGTAGGCCTGAGCCAGATCGAGTTTGGTAGCGGCTTCGTCGGTGCCGGACAGGAAGTCGAAGTCATCCTCACCCAGATCATCGCCCAACGCGGCATCAGCTTCGGTGAAGCTTGGCTCGTTGATGCTGCTCGACAGGCGATCCAGCTCGGCATTCACGTCGTCCAGTTCGGCGGCGAATGCATCCGGTTCAGCCGGGGTCGCATCCATTTCGTCGGCCAGGGACAGATCGAAATCGGCTGGCAGTTCCAGATCGTCCAGAGGCGCTTCAGCGACCACCGGTGGCTCGACCGGCGGCAGATCCTTCACGCCCTCGTCCAGTTCCAGCGGAAAATCCTCGTCAGCCAGATCAACCGGCACCGGCGCAGGGTCGGCACCCAGGTCCAGGTCCAGATCGAAGTCGGACAGATCATCAAGGCTTTCCTTGATCTCTGTCTGCTGCAGCACAGACTCGAAGCTCAGGTCATCATCGGCCGGGAATTCGTCCAGCTCCACCGGTGCCTCAGGCTCGACAGCCGCCACCGGAGCAACCGGATCCAGCGGCTTGATGTTGTCGAGATCATCCAGACTCAGGTCGAAAGCGCTGTCCAGATCGTCTTCGGCCTTGGCGACAGGCGCTTCTGGCTCATCAAGCAGCAGTTCCTTGACGTAATCCTCGTCCAGCTCGGCCGCAATGGCCGCTGCCGCCAGACCGGCAGCCGCAACGACCGCCATGGCCGGGAAGCGTTTTTTCAGCTCTTCGACCTTGGCGAAGTTGTCGCCATTGGCAACCAGTTGGCGTTCCTGACCGACGAAAGCATCACGATCACCCTGGCGACCGTAGACTTCCATCAGCTTCAGGCGCAAGTCGCTACGCTGCGGCTCCAGGCTGACGCCCTCCTCCAGCAACGCTGCCGCCTGATTCAAGCGACCGTTATCGATATGCGACTGCGCCTTGTCCAGCACGTCGTCGGAGCGCTCGGCAGCCGGGGCGACCAGTGGCGCGGCGATCGGCTCGGCCATCACTACCGGAGCCACCACAGGAGCTGGAGCTGGAGCCGGCGCTGGCGTGAGCTTGACGCTTGCCGCCGGCACTTCCAGGCCTTCGAAGCTGTCTTCCGGCAGATCGAGCTCAGGCGAGAACGACTGCTCTTCCAGAGCGCGAGCCATGCGCAGATGCTTCTCGGCCTCCTGTTGCGCCTTGCGGCGACGGGCCAGCAGCAACAGCAGAAGCAGGAACACCACCGCACCACCACCGACCAGCCCCAGCAGGATCGGGTTGGTCAGCAGTTCGTTGAAGGTTTTGTCTTCGTCGGCGACAGGCTTCGGCTCGACCACCGGCTCAACCGGGGTCGGCGCAGCGGCTTCAGGCGCAGGCGCGGCAGGTGCGGCCTCGGCCGGCGTTGCTGGCGGGGTGGCCGCCAGCTCCGCAGTAATGGCCGGAACCGGCGGCACTGCCGGAGCAGCCGCATCAGCCGCAGGTGCCTGGGTCGCGCCCGCGCCTTCAGCCTGCATTTTCGCCAGTTGGTTATTCTTCAGTTCGATCAGGCGTTGCAGCTTGTCCAGCTGACTTTGCAGATCGGCCATGCGGCTTTTCAGTTCCGCATTGTCACGACGGGTCGTGTCGAGACTTTCCTGGGTCACGGCCAGTTTGTTACTCAGAGCCTTGGCATCACCGGCCGGGCCCTTTCCACGAGCCTTGCCGCTTTCGGCGGAAACGAGGCTCAGGTTGTCCTTGGCATTCTGCGCAGCGCCGGCATTGGCGCGACCACGCTTGGTGGCATCGAGCTGTTGCTGACCGGCACCCGGCTTGGCCACATAACGACGACCCTGACGCCAGGCCTCGTTCTGTGCAGCCACTTCGGCAATCGCTTTCGACTGCGGCAACGCGGTACTTTGCACCTGATCCGGCAGACGCAGCACCTGACCGGTTTTCAGGCGGTTGATGTTGCCGTCGATGAATGCGTCAGGGTTCAGCGCCTGAATCGCCAGCATGGTCTGCTGGATCGATCCGCCAGTGCGCGCCTTCGCCGCGATTTCCCACAGGGTGTCGCGTGGCGTGGTGGTATGCGTCGAATGCGTTGCACCCGTGGTCGGCGCGGTGATGGTCTGTGCCGGCGCAGCTTGAGCGGCGGCATCAGCGGTCTGAGGCGAAAACTTAGACGGGTCCAGCAAAACGCTGTAATCGCGCAACAGTCGGCCGTTCGGCCACATCACCTGCACGAGAAATTTCACCATCGGTTCCGACAGCGGCTTGCTCGACGTTACGCGCAGCACACTCTTGCCGCTGGCGTTGAGCACCGGGGTGAAGGTCAGATCATTGAGGAAAGCCTGGCGATCGACGCCGGCCTTGGCGAAATCTTCCGGCGAGGCCAGGCTCGGCACCACTTCGGCAGCGGTGAGATCCTTGACATCGAGCAGTTCGATTTCCGCGACCAGCGGCTGGTTCAGGGTCGACTTCAGGGTCAGCTCCCCGAGCCCGAGGGCATGCGCCATACCGGAGGACAGCGCCGAGGCGGCCGCTATTGCTAACACCAGTTTGCGAACTTGAACCATAGCCTCTTCCTTTGTTTGAACGTTCCTCGGCCAGCGAGAAAATATCGATTGTCGCTGCCGTAAGGCATTGCGCGCGACGACAGCATGCCGCGCGCGATCATTTCTTTGATGCCCCGGAAAGTCCCGGAGGGTATTACGTCATCAAGCCGTCTGGCCAAGCATAGCGCCCGGCTAGAATCAGTCGACAAATTGTTGCCAAGTATCTTTTACAGCAGGTCTTTTATCAACAACTCGGCCACTTGCACCGCGTTGAGCGCCGCGCCTTTGCGTACGTTATCTGACGTCAGCCACAAATTAAGTTCCGACGGCTCGTCGACACCGGCACGCACCCGCCCGACATAGACCACATCCTGCCCCACCGCGTCACCGACGGCAGTCGGATAGTCGCCGGCCTCGACCAGTTCGATGCCCTCTGCCTCTTCAAGGGCGGCATTGACCTTTTCCAGATCGACCGCGCTCGCTGACTGCAAGGTCACGCTAAAGCTATCGCCAAAAAACACCGGGGCTTGAACGCAAGTTGCGGAAATCTTTAATGAAGGTTTGGCCAGCACCTGACGCAGCTCGCGCACCAGGCGTTTTTCCAGCAGCGTGTGGCCGTGGACATCCGGCGTGCCGACCTGAGCCAGCAGATTGAACGCCATCTGCCGATCGAAGAAGGTCAGTTCCAGCGGACGCATGTTCAGCAGTTCCGTCGTCTGCCGCGCCAGCTCGGAAACCGCTTCACGGCCCTGAGCGGAAACCGCCAGATTGGCGGTGACATGCACATATTGCAGATCGACCAGATCAAGCAACGGCGCCAGCACCACCGCCAGTGTGGTGGCCGACGGGCTCGGGCTGCTGACCTGGAACGGCATTTTCATACCCGCGAGTACAGTGGCATTGGCTTCCGGCACCACTTGCGGCGCCTGATCCGCCGGCAAGGCTCCGGACAGGTCCACCAACGAACAACCTGTCGCATGGGCGCGGGCGGCGTAACTCAGGGTGATGGCCGGGCCGGCGGCAAAGAACGCCAGTCTGACCTTGCTGAAATCGAACGCGTCGACTTCGCGCACACGCACGTTCTTGTTGCGAAACAGCACCGAGCTGCCGGCGGATTCGCTGCTGGCCAGCAGGTGCAGGTTGCCGACCGGGAAGTCGCGCTCTTCGAGAATCTGCACAAGGGTTTCGCCGACAATACCGGTGGCGCCGATCACGGCAATATCAATGGGCTGGCTCATGGTGCGACCTCTGGTGGAACGGGGGGAGCGGCACTTTACCGGGTGGCTGCCAGACAGGCAAAAAAAACCCGCGCCTCTTGCAAGGTACGGGTTCTTTCATTGCTTCAAGCGATCAACGCTCCAGCAGGATCCGCAACATGCGGCGCAGCGGCTCGGCCGCGCCCCACAGCAGCTGGTCGCCGACGGTGAACGCGCCAACGAACTGCGACCCCATGTTCAGCTTGCGCAGACGACCGACCGGTACGTTCAGGGTGCCGGTGACTTTCGTCGGGCTCAGCTCCTGCATGCTGATTTCACGGTTGTTCGGCACCAGCTTGACCCAAGGGTTGTGCTGGCTGATCAACCCTTCGATGTCGGCGATCGGCACGTCCTTGTTCAGCTTGATGGTCAGCGCCTGGCTGTGGCAGCGCATGGCGCCGATGCGCACGCAGATGCCGTCGACCGGGATCGGGCTCTTGAAGCGGCCGAGGATCTTGTTGGTCTCGGCCTGGGCCTTCCACTCTTCGCGGCTCTGGCCGTTCGGCAGTTCCTTGTCGATCCACGGGATCAGGCTGCCGGCCAGCGGTACGCCGAAGTTTTCGGTCGGGTACGCGTCGCTGCGCATGGCTTCGGCCACACGACGGTCGATGTCGAGGATCGCGCTGGCCGGATCGGCCAGTTGATCGGCGACAGCCGCGTGGGTCGCGCCCATCTGCTTGATCAGTTCACGCATGTTCTGCGCGCCGGCACCGGAGGCCGCCTGATAGGTCATGGCGCTCATCCACTCGACCAGACCGGCCTCGAACAGACCGCCCAGGCCCATCAGCATCAGGCTGACGGTGCAGTTGCCGCCGATGTAGTTCTTGGTGCCCGCATCGAGCTGCTGGTCGATGACCTTGCGGTTGACCGGGTCGAGAATGATGACGGCGTCGTCGTTCATCCGCAGGCTCGAGGCCGCGTCGATCCAGTAACCCTGCCAGCCGGCTTCGCGCAGCTTGGGGAATACTTCGCTGGTGTAGTCGCCGCCCTGGCAGGTCAGGATCACGTCGAGGGTCTTCAGCTCTTCAATGCTGTAAGCGTCCTTGAGCGGAGCAATGTCCTTGCCCACGGACGGGCCTTGGCCACCGACATTGGAAGTGGTGAAAAACACCGGCTCGATAAGATCGAAGTCCTGCTCTTCCAGCATCCGCTGCATGAGCACGGAACCGACCATGCCGCGCCAACCGATCAGACCTACACGTTTCATCGCAACTACACCTTCTTGAAAAGTGGGCCGCTGCTTTGTATTGAATTTCGCAGCGGGCCCGAGAGATTACAGATTCCGCAGCGCGGCGACTACTGCGTCACCCATTTCCTGCGTACCGACTTTAGTGCAACCGGTCGAAAAGATGTCGCCGGTGCGCAGGCCTTGATCCAGCACCACGCTGACCGCTTTCTCGATGGCATCCGCCGCCTCGTGCAGATTGAAGCTGTAACGCAGCATCATCGACACCGACAGAATGGTCGCCAGCGGGTTGGCGATGCCTTTGCCGGCGATGTCCGGTGCCGAACCGTGGCAAGGCTCGTACATGCCCTTGTTGTTGGCATCCAGCGAAGCCGACGGCAGCATGCCGATGGAACCGGTGAGCATCGACGCTTCGTCGGACAGGATGTCGCCGAACATGTTGTCGGTGACGATCACGTCGAACTGCTTCGGTGCGCGCACCAGTTGCATCGCAGCGTTGTCGACGTACATGTGGCTGAGCTCGACTTCAGGGTAATCCTTGGCCACCTGCTCGACCACTTCACGCCACAACTGACTGGACGCCAGCACGTTGGCCTTGTCCACCGAGCACAGCTTCTTGCCACGAACCATGGCCATGTCGAAACCGACACGGGCGATGCGGCGGATTTCGCTCTCGCTGTACGGCAGCGTGTCGTAGGACTGACGCTCGCCGTTTTCCAGGGTGCGGGTGCCGCGCGGCGTGCCGAAATAGATACCGCCGGTCAGCTCGCGGACGATCAGGATGTCCAGCCCGGAAACGATTTCCGGCTTCAGGCTCGAAGCATCGGCTAGTTGCGGATACAGGATCGCCGGACGCAGGTTGCCGAACAGCCCCAGTTGCGCACGGATTTTCAGCAGACCGCGCTCAGGGCGAATGTCACGCTCGATGGTGTCCCATTTCGGACCGCCCACGGCACCCAGCAGCACAGCGTCGGCGGCACGGGCACGGTCCAGGGTTTCGTCGGCCAGCGGCACGCCGTGCTTGTCGATGGCGGCGCCACCAATCACGTCATGGCTCAGCTCGAAGCCCAGGCTGTACTTGTCGTTGGCCAGCTCCAGCACCTTGACCGCTTCGGCCATGATTTCCGGACCAATACCGTCGCCTGGGAGAATCAGAATCTGCTTGCTCATGCTTTCCTCGTGTCTTCAGTCGGTGCGCCATCGACTGGCGCGCCCGGAAAAATACTTAACGTTCCAAGATTACTTTTCAGCCCAGAGCACCAGTACATCTGTACTGAACGAACCATCGGCCTCAATCTCAAAATATTCACGCACTTCGTTGCCCATCGATTGCTGCAACTGGCGGATCGCGGCGCGCATCACCTCGGGCGTGCGCATGCGCTCGACCCAGCTGTTGTACTCCAGACGCAGGCGCTGACGTGTGGTGCTGCGGGTGTGCAGACCGGCCTCGCTGACTTGGCGCAGCCACTCACCGGCAGAATAATCGCGTACATGGCTGGTGTCGCGCAGCACTTCGACACTCTGCAGATAGGTATCGAACAACGGACTGCCAGGCGACAGCACATCGATGAACGCCGCCACGCCACCCGGCTTCAGCACCCGGCGCACTTCGCGCAGGGCCACGCCAAGATCGCTCCAGTGGTGCGCCGAGTAACGGCTGAACACGAAGTCGAACTCGCCATCGGCAAACGGCAGACGCTCGGCGGCGCCGTTGACCGTGGAAACGTTGCTCAACCCGCGATCAACGGCAGCAGCGGCCACCACGTCGAGCATCTGCTGCGACAGGTCGTAAGCCACCACTTCCTTCACCAACGGGGCGACGTGAAAACTCACGTGTCCGGCGCCGCAACCCAGGTCCAGCACCCGTGCCTCGCCCTGCCCCGCCAGTTCAGCCTGCAGCAGCGCAAATTCAGTGCCTTGAGCGTGAACGGCGCTGCTCAGGTAGGCGGCGGCCTGTTCACCGAATTGCTTTTGTACAACCTGACTGTGGGCGGTGCTGGTCATGGTCACATCCTGATTTCTATGTTGTTTGAACTGCCCTTTTCGCGAGCAAGCTCGCTCCCACAGGGGAATGCACTTCAAATGTGGGAGCGGGCTTGCCCGCGAAGGGTCCAGCCCTGACTACATCAATCTCACGCGTCGCGGAACAACCACGGCTGGCTCGCACGATGCCTGGCTTCGAACGCCGCAATCGCATCGTCGTCCTGCAGGGTCAGGCCGATGTCGTCCAGGCCATTGAGCAGGCAGTGCTTGCGGAATGCGTCGATCTCGAAACGGTAAGTCTTTCCGCTCGGGCTGGTCACGGTCTGCTCGTGCAGGTCGATCTGCAGCTGATAACCCGGCTCGGCTTCCACCTCTTTGAACAGTTCGTCGACTTCTGCGTCGCTCAAGATGATCGGCAGCAGGCCGTTCTTGAAGCTGTTGTTGAAGAAGATGTCGGCATAGCTCGGCGCGATGATGCTGCGGAAACCGTACTCTTCCAGCGCCCACGGCGCGTGTTCACGGCTGGAGCCGCAGCCGAAGTTCTCGCGGGCCAGCAATACACTGGCGCCTTGATAACGCTCGGCGTTGAGCACGAACTCCTTGTTCAGCGGGCGCTTGGAGTTGTCCTGGTACGGCTGCCCCACATCGAGGTAACGCCACTCGTCGAACAGGTTCGGCCCGAAACCGGTGCGCTTGATCGATTTCAAGAACTGCTTCGGGATGATCTGGTCAGTGTCGACGTTGGCACGATCCAAAGGTGCGACAAGGCCGGTGTGCTGGGTAAAAGCTTTCATGCTGCGCTCCTCAGATCAATTCACGAACGTCGATGAAACGACCGTTCACCGCCGCCGCAGCGGCCATGGCCGGGCTGACGAGGTGGGTACGGCCACCGGCGCCCTGACGGCCTTCGAAGTTACGGTTGGACGTCGAAGCGCAATGCTCGCCGGACTCCAGGCGATCCGGGTTCATCGCCAGACACATCGAACAGCCCGGTTCACGCCATTCGAAACCGGCTTCGAGGAAGATCTTGTCCAGACCTTCGGCCTCGGCCTGCGCCTTCACCAGCCCCGAACCCGGTACCACAATGGCCTGCTTGATGGTCGACGCGACCTTGCGGCCTTTGGCGATCGCAGCCGCAGCACGCAAGTCTTCGATCCGCGAATTGGTGCAGGAACCGATGAACACGCGGTCGAGCTGAATGTCGGTGATCGCCTGATTGGCGGTCAGACCCATGTATTTCAAGGCACGGACGATGGAGTCGCGTTTGACCGGGTCCGTTTCCCTTGCCGGGTCCGGCACGTTCTGATCAACGGCCAGGACCATTTCCGGCGAGGTGCCCCAGCTGACTTGCGGTTTGATCTGTGCGGCGTCGAGTTCGACCACGGTGTCGAAATGCGCGTCGGCGTCGGACACCAGGTCTTTCCAGGATTCGACGGCCTGCTCCCACTGGGCGCCCTTCGGTGCGAACGGACGTCCCTTGACATAATCCACAGTCTTCTGGTCTGCCGCCACCAGGCCCACGCGGGCGCCGGCTTCAATGGACATGTTGCAGATGGTCATGCGGCCTTCGATCGACAGGTCGCGAATCGCGCTGCCGGCGAACTCGATGGCATGACCGTTGCCGCCGGCGGTGCCGATCTTGCCGATCACGGCAAGAACGATGTCCTTGGCGGTCACGCCGAACGGCAACCGGCCTTCGACACGCACCAGCATGTTCTTCATTTTCTTGGCGACCAGGCACTGGGTAGCGAGCACGTGCTCGACTTCGGAGGTGCCGATACCGTGAGCCAGGGCACCGAACGCGCCGTGGGTCGAGGTGTGGGAGTCGCCGCAGACCACGGTCATGCCCGGCAAGGTCGCGCCCTGCTCCGGGCTGATCACATGGACGATGCCCTGGCGCACGTCGTTCATCTTGAACTCGACGATGCCGTATTCATCGCAGTTGTCGTCGAGGGTCTGAACCTGCAAACGCGAGACCTGGTCGGCAATGGCGCTGATGCCGCCCTTGCGCTCCGGCGTGGTCGGTACGTTATGGTCCGGGGTCGCGATGTTGGCATCGATGCGCCATGGCTTGCGCCCGGCCAGACGCAGGCCTTCGAAGGCTTGCGGCGAGGTCACTTCGTGGATGATGTGACGATCAATATAGATCAGCGCCGAGCCATCGTCGCGCTGCTTGACCAAATGCGAATCCCAGAGCTTGTCGTAGAGCGTTTTGCCGGCCATCAGACGTTTCCTCATCAGCTTGTTTCTATGCCCTGGGCTTATCAATAACCCTTTGGCTTGTGAGGCCGATCCTATGGGGTTAGATTGAATAACTCAAATTCATATTTTTTATGCTTTGGATAACCAACTGGAATACAGAAATGGATCTGGCCAACCTCAATGCCTTTATCGCGATTGCCGAGTCCGGAAGCTTCTCCGGCGCTGGCGAACGCCTGCACCTGACACAACCGGCGATCAGTAAACGCATCGCCGGGCTGGAGCAGCAATTGAATGTGCGTCTGTTCGACCGTCTGGGCCGTGAAGTGGGTCTGACCGAGGCCGGCCGGGCCCTGCTGCCGCGGGCCTATCAGATTCTCAACGTACTGGACGACACCCGCCGCGCGCTGACCAACCTCACCGGCGAAGTCAGCGGTCGCCTGACGCTGGCCACCAGTCACCATATAGGTCTGCACCGTCTGCCACCCCTGTTGCGCGAATACACCCGCCGCTACCCACAGGTTGCGCTGGATATTCAGTTCCTCGATTCGGAAGTGGCCTACGAGGAAATTCTCCATGGCCGAGCGGAACTGGCGGTCATAACCCTGGCACCGGAGCCGCACACACTGGTCAAGGCCATGCCGGTCTGGGATGACCCACTGGATTTCGTAGTCGCCCCGGAACACTCGCTGATCAGCAACGGCGCCGTCACATTGGCAGACATTGCCGGTCATCCGGCGGTTTTTCCCGGCGGAAACACCTTTACTCACCATATTGTCCAACGCTTGTTCGAGGCACAGGGGCTGACACCGAACATCGCCATGAGCACCAACTACCTGGAAACCATCAAGATGATGGTGTCGATCGGCCTGGCCTGGAGCGTTTTGCCACGCACCATGCTCGATGAACAGGTGGCGCGCATACCTTTGCCGGGCATACAGCTCAGTCGCCAGCTAGGCTATATCCTGCACACCGAACGGACACTGTCGAATGCTGCACGGGCGTTTATGGCCCTGCTGGACGCGCAAATCGATCTGCCAGGGACTCTCGGCTGACTTGTGCTACTCCTATAGAGCTGCCGTCCCTGTGCCTAACGCCCAAATCAGCTCAAGGCCCGTTAACAATGCCGAAATCTGTTGACCGTATTCCGCCGATGCCGCGTATTCAGGCCATTGACCCACGGCGTTCCGAACAGAGCTGGGAGAGCGCGCCACAATTGCTCGCGGCGCTCAACGGTGCCCGTCTCGGTGCCTGGTATTGGGACATCGAACGCGGGCAGATCAGTTGGTCGCGGGGCACCCAGGCCCTGTTCGGCTTCGATCCACGGCAGCCATTGCCCGAAGATCTGGAATACCTCGACCTGCTGCCGCCGGAAGACCGGGCCAAGACCATTCGCGCCTTTCATGCGGTCATTGCCGGCGCGCCGCTGGAACAAGCGATGCACCATCGCATCCGCTGGCCCGACGGCAGCCTGCACTGGTTGGAAATCAATGGCAGTCTGCTGCCGGACAAGCATGGCCGCCCCCGAATGATCGGGGTGATTCGTGAAATCACCCACCAGCGGCAACGGGAACAGGCCCTCAGCAGCTCGGAGAAACGTTTCGCCACACTGTTTCACCTGTGTCCGAACATGGTGCTGCTGACCCGCCAGGAAGACGGCCTCATCAGCGAGGCCAACCAGTATTTCGAGAGCCTGTTCGGCTGGCCGGTGCAGAGCGCCATTGGTCGAACCACTCTGGAACTCGGCTTGTGGGTGCATCCCGAACAACGAGCGGAACTGGTCAGGAAGACCAAGGCCAAGGGCGAGTTGATCAGCATGGAGGTGCAGTTCCGCGCCAGCAACGGCCAGGTTCACGACGGCATTCTCAGCGCTCAAAAGGTTGAACTCGAAGGCCAGCCGTACCTGCTCAGCACCTTTCTCGACACCACCGAACGCAAGGCGGCCGAACACGCACTCAAGGACAGTCAGGAACGCCTCGATCTGGCCCTGGACTCGGCACAGCTCGGCACCTGGGACTGGCACATTCCCAGCGGCATGCTTTACGGCTCGGCGCGAGCCGCGCAATTGCACGGACTTGAACCGATTCCGTTTCACGAATCGTTCGACGAGTTCTTCGAAGGCGTGCCCGGCGAAGAGCGCGACAGCATGCGCGACGCCTACCGCAGCCTGCGCGAAGGTCCGGCAGGCAACTATCAGTTGACGTATCGCGTGCAACTGCCGGACGGTCGATCCCGCTACCTGGAAAGCCGCGCCCGCCTTTATCGCGACGAGAACGGCGTACCACTGCGCATGGCGGGCACTTTGCTGGATATCACCGACCAGGTCGAACGCGAACAGCGCCTGATAGCCTCCGAAGAGAAATTCGCCACGCTGTTCCAGGTCAGTCCCGACCCGATCTGCGTGACACGTCAGGAAACCGGGGAATTCATCGAGATCAATTCAAGCTTTACCCAGACCTTTGGCTGGAGCGCCGCCGATGTCATCGGCCATACCGCCGAGGAAATCGGCCTGTGGGATGCTTCCGCCAAGAGCCTGCAACGTATCGAACGGGTGATCCGCGAACAGGGCCTGAGCAACGTCGCGATCATCGTCCAGCACAAGGACGGCCAATCGCTGACCTGCGTGATTTCCAGCCGCCAGATCAGCGTCGGCAACCAGCCGTGCATCGTCACCACGCTGCGCGACATCACTCAGCAACAGCGCTCGGAAGCGGCACTCAAGGCCAGCGAAGAGAAATTTGCCAAAGCGTTTCACTCCAGCCCCGACGCCATCACCATTACCGAGCGCGATACAGGGCGCTACCTGGAGGTCAACGACGGCTTCTGTCGCCTGACCGGTTATCGTGCCGACGAAGTGGTGGGCAAGACCGTGTATCAGGTCGGCATCTGGGCCGAGGAAAAACAACGCTCGGCACTGCTCGCCGAGTTGCAGATCAAGGGCCGCGTGCATCATCAGGAAATGCTCGGGCGCAACAAACGCGGGGAATTGTTGACCGTGGAAGTCTCCGTAGAGCCGATCACCCTCAACGAAACCGCCTGCCTGTTGTTGACCGCCCGGGACGTCAGCCTGCTGAAAAATGCCGAGGCACAGATCCGTCATCTGGCCTATCACGACCCGCTGACCAACCTGCCCAACCGCGCACTGCTGATGGATCGCCTGAGCCAGCAGATCGCCTTGCTCAAACGCCACAATTTGCGCGGCGCGCTGCTGTTTCTCGATCTCGATCACTTCAAGCACATCAACGACTCGCTCGGCCATCCGGTCGGCGACACGGTGCTGAAGATCATCACCGCGCGCCTCGAGGCCAGTGTGCGCATGGAAGACACCGTCGCCCGGCTCGGTGGCGATGAATTCGTGGTGCTGCTCAGTGGCCTGGAAGGCACGCGCAACGAGGTCAGCGTGCAGGTGCGTGAACTGGCCGACACCATTCGCGAACTGCTGTCGGAGCCAATGTTCCTCGACGGTCAGCGCCTGCAAGTGACGCCGAGCATCGGCGTGGCGCTGATTCCCGACCACGGCTCGACCCCGACCGACCTGCTCAAACGCGCGGATATCGCGCTGTACCGGGCCAAGGATTCAGGCCGCAACACCACACAGATGTATCACAACACCATGCAGAAAGCGGCCAGCGAACGGCTGCGCATGGAGACCGACTTGCGCCTGGCATTGTCCCGAGGCGAATTCAACGTGCATTTCCAGCCGCAAGTGGACGCCCGGGACAACCGCATCATCGGCGCCGAGGCGCTGGTACGCTGGAACCACCCGGAACTCGGCGCGCAATCGCCTGCCGAGTTCATCAAGGTACTGGAAGACAGCGGGCTGATCCTCGAAGTCGGCACCTGGATTCTCGACGAGGCCTGTGATGCTTTCAAACAACTGATTGCCGACGGCTTGATCGATCCGCTGGCGTTCAGCCTGTGCGTGAACATCAGCCCCCGGCAGTTCCGCCAGAACGACTTCGTCGAACGTATCGAACACAGCATGACCAGCCATGGCCTGCCCTGCTCGCTGCTGAAACTGGAAATCACCGAAGGCATCGTGATCCAGAACCTGGAAGACACCATCAGCAAGATGCGCCGCCTGAAAAAGCTCGGCGTGAGTTTTGCCATGGACGATTTCGGCACCGGCTATTCATCGCTGACCTACCTCAAGCGCCTGCCGGTGGACACCCTGAAAATCGATCAGTCCTTCATCCGCGACGCTACCAGCGACCCCAACGACGCCGAGATCATCCGCGCCATCGTCGCCATGGCCCGCAGCCTGGAACTGGAAGTGATCGCCGAAGGCGTGGAATCCCCGGAGCAGCTTGAATTCCTGCAAGGACTCGGCTGCCACTTGTATCAGGGGTATCTGCACAGCCGGCCGGTGGCGCTGGAGGGATTGAAAGGGTTGCTGGAGTGACCGGTAACCTGCAGTCGCTTGCCACTGGTATTGATGCAAGACCGGTAATTGCCAGGGTTGGCGGCAACCTGTAGGGTCGCGTTTTTTCGCGCCGTTTCGAGATCAATCATGCAGGATGCAACCCTCTCCCGCCCGGCCCTGCTGGGCATAGACCTTGGTACTACCAACAGTTTGATCGCCGTCTGGCAGGACGGGCAGGCCCGATTGATCCCGAATGCCCTCGGCGAGGTATTGACCCCTTCAGTGGTCAGCCTTGATGAAGACGACACCATTCTGGTCGGCAAGGCCGCCCGCGCCCGGTTGACCACCCACCCGGAGCGCACGGCAGCGGCATTCAAACGATTCATGGGCAGTGAAAAAAGTCTGGAATTGGGCGAGCGTTCATTCAGCCCGGAAGAGCTCTCGGCACTGGTGATCGGTTCGCTCAAACAGGATGCCGAGGCCTTTCTGGGGCACCCGGTCCAGGCGGCGGTGATTTCAGTGCCTGCCTATTTCAGTGACGAACAACGTAAACGCACACTTTTCGCCGCCGAACTGGCAGGCCTAAAAGTCTCACGACTGATCAACGAACCGACCGCCGCAGCCATGGCCTATGGGCTGCATGAGCAGAAATTCGAACGCACACTGATCTTCGATCTGGGCGGTGGGACTTTCGACGTCACAGTACTGGAATACGCGTTGCCGCTGATCGAGGTGCATGCGTCCACGGGTGACAACTTCCTGGGTGGCGAAGACTTTACCGCCGCACTGTTGAACGCCTGTCTGAAGAACTGGCAACTGACCCCGTCGACGATTGATCCGCAAGGCATGGCCAGCCTGAACGATGCGCTGGAACAGCTCAAATGCAAACTCGGCGAGGGCACTCAATCGCTAAGCTGGCGCCATGCCGACAAGCTGTACGAATGGTCGCTGGACGAAGCCGCTGCCGTGAAGATCTGGGAACCCTTGCTGGCAAAATTGCGTGCGCCGATCGAACAGGCCCTGCGCGATGCGCGCCTGAAGCCACGGGATCTCGATAGCCTGGTGCTGGTGGGTGGCGCGACGCGGATGCCCGCGGTACAACAGTTGGTCGCCACACTGTTCGGGCGCCTGCCTTACCGGCATCTTGATCCCGACACCCTCGTTGCACTGGGAGCGGCCACACAAGCCGCCTGCAAGGCGCGCGACGGTGCGATCGAAGAACTGATCCTCACCGACGTCTGCCCGTATACGCTGGGCATCGAGACAATGCGTGGCAAAGGCATCGAAGGGGCTTTTTCGCCGATCATCGAACGCAACACCATCATTCCAACGTCACGGGTCGAGCGTTACCACACAACCTATCCCCGACAGGAGTTGATCCGCATTGCCGTCTATCAGGGCGAGCGGCCGTGGGTACGTGACAACATCCTTATCGACGCTTTCGATGTCACCTTGACGCCCAGTGACAATATCCAGGAACTGGACGTGCGCTTCAGCTACGACATCAACGGCTTGCTCGAAGTCGACGTCACGCTGCTCGAGACCGGCGAACGCCATAGCCACAGCATCGACCGCAGCCCCACCGGACTGGATGAGCAAGCACGCAGAGACAGCCATGACCGACTGTCAACGCTGAAGGTCCATCCGCGTGACGCATTGCCCAACCGCACACTGCTGGCCCGCCTGGAGCGGGCATGGATGCAGAGTCTGGGCGCACAGCGCGAACACATTGCCGAGTGGCTGCACAACTTCACTACGGTGCTCACCGGTCAAAAACCTGTAGAGATCGCCAGCTACCGCTCAGAAATCAACAAGGCGCTGGACCAACTGCGCCTCTAGCCGTTGAGCCGCCGCAGCGCAGCCTGCAAGCCACCGGACAGCATTTCGTTACCACCGCTGTCCGGCGGCACACCATATCGGTTGGGTAGCCTGTCTCCGGGAAACCCGAACAGCAGTAGTGGCAGAAACGGCAAGATCGGTGACAGTGCCATGAATATCAGCAACGTCGGCAGGCCTCGCCCCATGTCATGCAAACGGCGCAGCGTGGCGCCGAATAACAGCAGAACACTGAGCAACAGAATCAGAATCCCAAAGAGCGTGGTACCACTGAGCAGACCTGCGACCGGCGCAATCACCACACACCCCAGGACCTGAGCGATAAATGCCTTGCGCCCCAACCGCGACCCCAGGCGCCAGATCGCACCCGCCGCTACCGGCTGAATATCACTTTTGGCCAGCATCAAACGCTCCGACCAGGACAGCAAGGCACACAGCGCCAGACGCAAACCGACACTGTTCTGGATGTCATCCTTGCCCTGCTGCAATTGGCGCAACACCCGGGTTTTCGGCACACCTGCAGCGCCATGGCGAACCATGCCCCTGAGCGCATCCAGCGCCTCGTATGCCAAGAGTTTGTCGACACCAAAATCCGTCAGCACCTTGCGCGGCGGCCACACCGGCTCGCCTTTGATCAAGGCGTCGCGAAAACCTTCGAACCAGTCGTCTTCGCAACTGACTGCCGCGATGGATTGCAGCAAGACGCGATGCTGCTCGGCGCTCAGACTCGGGTCGTGGTAGAGCACGCCCCAGAACATCAACAAGCCCAGCAGATCGTCGCCGCATGCAGCGCGGTCGCTTTCGATACAGGTGTAAAGCAGTGTGCTGGCAGGCAATCGGGCGCTGTCGAGGGCCTGCTGCACGCTGAACAATTGCTGCACCAACAAGCCGTGCACCGGATCATTGCCTTGCAGCCAGCCCAACAACCCGTCGCAATTGCCTTGCTCACGTTGCAAACGCCGCAACAGTGGCTGCAATCGACTCACAGGATGAGCCGGATTGAAAGGCAGACGCTCAAGGCACTGCGCATCGATCAGTTGCAGCCAGCGTTCCGGCTGATCCAGCAACGCCAGTAAAAACAAGGTCTGCGCGTGCCACTCCCAGGCAGCCTCACCCAGCCCGACCGGCGGTAACCCTGTCCCACGACGACTCAACTGAAGAATCAGATCGAGCTCGGACAAGTCGCAGTCGTCTCTGACGGCACCCAACCTGAACGCTTCGGCGATGCGCTCAAGGGCGGAGTCACTGTAGGGCCGCAGGCGGCGCAACCATTGACGGCAAACCTTGTGCAGTCCGCCTTTTGTCAGTTCCTGCGGCAACTGCTGTGGCCTTGAATCCGCTTCGCTGAAGGCGTTCATCGCTTGCGCAATCGGCGCATCGCTCAACCAGCGCAGGTGCTGCCCGGCCTGAACCTTGAACCCGCTCAACACCAGGCATTCGAGCGCATCGACCGGGAGCGGCTGGTCCAGAATCCGCTGCAGCAAGACCGCATCACCCCGATGCAGCGCCCACGCATGTCGGTACAGATGCAGCAGTCGGCTGTCGGTATTTTCACCCAGCAACTGCGCCAGTAAAGGGAGTTCATCGCCCGTCATGCGCCAGTCGACAAAACTCTGCGACAGGTTATCAAGCTTCAACCGACCGACACCCAACCAACGGTTCAGCGTCTCGGGGCGTTGTGAGGGACTGCCATACACCTGTGCATCATCCCCAAGATCCGCAGGCCAGCCAGAAAAGTCGCCCAGACAATCGAACGCCTGAATCAGCAGAGGCAGAAAAGTCGATTGCCGCTTGGCACACAACTCCAGAAGACGATTTTCGGCCATCGGATGGCGATGTTCATTCCACAACCGGATCCAGTACGGCAATGCCTTATCGTCATCCCCCAGCAGACTGCTCTGACAAGCCACCAGGTACAGCCAGTCCACATCATCGGGTGATTCAAGTTGCTGTTCGACGCAGCACTGCAAGAACGTCGGCGCCCCCATGCCCGCCTGCGTGAACTGAACCAGCAAACGCTTGATGAACGCAGCATCATCCGGCAAGGGCAGACAGGTGTGCTGGCTGGCGAAGTCGGCGAACTCATGGAGTGGACGCTGGGTGAAGATAAAGTCGAGGCTACGGGCGTACCAGAGTGATTCGATCTGTGCAGGCTCTGACCAGTTGCTCATCAGATCCGTATCAAACGGGTCAGGCGTTCCGATTCGCTGCAGAAAGGCTTCCACTCGATGAGCGTCGTTGAATTCCAGATCCAGCAACTGATGATCCCAGGCCATACGCTTGGCCAACAGATTCGCGCATCGGTAGGACAGCGGACCGGCGTCGGCCATCTGGTGGTAGAGCCTCCAACTGAGTTCATCGAGCTGCTCCAGCGACAGCTCGTCCAGCGCCCGGACAAATGCCAGCCACGCCTGGACATTGAACCGTCGTGCGGGATCATCAAGCAACTCGCAGAAATCCACGAACGCCTGCGGGATCTCGACGACCTCCTGCTCTGAGTCTTCAGCTTCTTCCTCGGGCGTTTCTTCCACGTCCTCACGCGCAAGACGCAAGGCGTTTTCATAGGCCATGCGCAGCGCCTGAAATCCTTCAGGATCGGTTTCCGGATGATGCGACGGCAGACGTGCGCGGTAGGCATCGCGAATCAGGGTTTCATCGGAGGTAGGTTCGATGCCCAGGCGAATCCAGCAACTCATGACCAGTCGAACTCCTTGAGCGATGCCGGACGGGGTAACGAATCGATCTCCATGTGCCAAGGCAAGTCAGCCAGAAAGTGCGGGATGTTCTGGGCGAGGCCACGGGTGATTCGCAGGTTATGAGCGCTGTCCCCTTGTCGTTCCAGCTCGCAAGCCAGTTCGTCGTCGCTTGTGTTCAGGCAACACCAAAACGTGCGGCCCACAACAAAGCCGTTGAAGTAGGACGTCCAGCTGTCGTAGTGAAATTGCGCCCTGACGGCCAAACGGCTGTGCAGCCAGTTGCTTTCGGACAGATCGATCCACTGATTACGTACAGCGCAACGCAAGAGGAAGCCCATCCGCCCATAGTCCCAGGACAAAATGCCTCCCGGACCGCAACTGCCAAAAGTTCGGCTCGCGAACTCGTGCAGTACACGCTCACGGGGACTCAGCTCTTCAAGCAAGGCCCGCCATTGACTTGGCAGGCAACGCTGCCATGCCAGATAGGCTCCCTTCAGGTGTTTGGCATGACCGTCGTCCGTCATCCATTGGAGCATGTCGAACAACTGGCGCCGGTCATCGATGCCCCAGCTGTCTTTCAGATCGATGTAATGGTCATCGCAGAATGCGGGGTCGTCGTACCCGGCACCGGTGTTGAGCGCGGCCATGGGCGCAGAGAGGGCGCACAGCCAGCGCTGTTGAATATCGTCCATGAAAAAGGGCTCCAGGCCGACCGGTAAGGATGGGGGTCGGCAAAACTTCGGCGGATTGTAGAGAAACCGCCGCTGGTGGCAAAGCCGAACTGGAGTTTTCTTGCACCCACAAAAAAGGCCCCGACGTATCGGGGCCTTCATTCATCGGCTCATCGCCCGTTCAGACGATGTGTTTCTGCAAGTGAATCAGTGTTGCAGAACCGGCTTCTCCGTCCCGTTGATCGGGATGCGCTTGGCCTTCGCCTCTTCCGGGATCACTCGCAGCAGGTCAATGCTCAACAGACCGTTACGCAGGTCGGCAGCCTTGATCTCGATGTGATCGGCCAGACGGAAGGACAGCTTGAATGCACGCTGGGCGATGCCCTGGTGCAGGAAAGTGACGCCTTCGTTCGCGTCACGCTTGCCGCCACTGATGGTCAACACGCCTTTCTCGACTTGCAGTTCCAGGTCTTCTTCCTGGAAACCGGCCGCCGCCACGACGATGCGGTATTGATCGTCACCGTGTTTTTCGACGTTGTAAGGCGGATAGCTGCTGCCTGGCTCGTTACGCAGGGCGGTTTCGAACAGGTCGTTGAAACGGTCGAAACCAACCGAGGAACGGAACAGTGGAGCGAGGGAAAATGCAGTACTCATGGTTCAAATCTCCTGAAAACAATCAGCAAGTTTTTTTGTCTCCGCGACCCGAATTCGGCATCGCGTAACCCTTAGATAGGGACCTGCATTTTGTTTTCAAGAGAAGATTTGAAGATTTTTTTCAGGCCGCTTCGGCGACCGGCAAGCCCAGCAAACGCGAGACCTGGTCCGGCTCGGTTTCGCGGCGAAGCACGGTAAACAGCTCGGTGGCTTCGGGGTAGTTGCGGGTCAGCATCGCCAGCCATTGCTTCAGGCGACCCGGCGATTGTCGTGCAGTCATCTGCGCTTTGGCTTGCAGCCAGAAGTCCTGGATCAGCGGCAGCAGCTCGGCCCAGGTCATCTCGACGACTTCCTCGCCGGCACGGGCGGCAGCGATCTGCCGGGCCAGATCCGGACGGGACACCAGGCCGCGACCGAGCATGATGTCTTCGACACCGCTGATTTCCCGACAGCGCCGCCAGTCTTCGACACTCCAGATGTCGCCATTGGCGAACACTGGAACTTTGACCACGTCCTGCACACGCGGAATCCACTCCCAGTGGGCCGGCGGCTTGTAGCCGTCCATCTTGGTCCGGGCATGAACCACGATATGCTCGGCGCCGCCCTCGGCCAGCGCCGTGGCGCAGACCAGCGAGCCGTCCGGGCTGTCGAAACCCAGGCGCATCTTGGCAGTGACGGGAATGTGCGCCGGCACTGCACGCCGCACGTGTTCGACGATCTGGTTGAGCAGTTCCGGCTCCTTGAGCAGAACGGCTCCGCCACGGGACTTGTTCACGGTTTTGGCCGGGCAACCGAAGTTCAGATCGATCACTTCCGAGCCCAGTTCACAGGCCAGTGCAGCGTTCTCCGCCAGGCATACGGGGTCGGAACCCAACAGTTGCACGCGCAGCGGCACACCAGCGGCGGTGCGGGCGCCATTGAGCAGTTCAGGGCCGAACTTGTGGAAATAGGCCGGGGTCAGCAACTGATCGTTGACGCGAATGAACTCGGTCACACACCAGTCAATACCGCCGACTCGGGTCAGGACATCGCGCAGGATGTCGTCGACCAACCCTTCCATCGGCGCCAGAGCAATTTGCATGGAAAACACACACTCAAGGAAAAACGAGCGGCAGTTTACTGGGTTTCGCGGGGTAAACCCATGCCCGCTGTCTGGATGGCCGGGCCATAGCCTTCGATGAACTCGGCAGGCATACGCTTGGGCTTGCCGGTGGACAGCTCGATGCAGACGAAGGTGGTCTGGGCGCGCAACAGCGTGGCGTTATCACTGGGGCGAACCAGTTGGAAGTGACGGGTCATTTTCAGGCGCTGATCCCAATCGACGATCCAGGTCGCCAGTTGCAGCTCGTCGCCTTCGTAGGCGGCCGCCAGGTAATCGATTTCGTGTCGTACAACGGCCATTGCCCGATCCAGACGCCGGTACTCGACCAGATCCAGACCGAGGCGCTGCGAGTGGCGCCAGGCGCAGCGTTCGAGCCAGGTCACGTACACCGCGTTGTTGGCGTGACCCAGCCCGTCGATGTCCTCGGCGCCCACTTGCAGATCAATGGTAAACGGCGTCGCCCGATCCCAGCCCATGCCCTACTCCCGGTCAGATGATTCAACCGAGGCAGTGTAACGGATGACTACGCCGATTGCCGCGCCTGAAGGCTGCGCCCGGCCAGCAGTGATAGCACACCATCAATCACCCTGGGGTCGGCCAGTACACGCTGATGGCCGCCGGACTCCAGACGCAACAATCGGCTGTCGAACCAGGATTCGTGGATCAGCCGGGATTCTTTCACCGAGACGAACGTATCGTCTTCGGCGTGCACGATCAGACCTGGCATATCCAGTTGATAGTGGGCGACGTCAAGAGTGGCGGCGCGCATGCCGACGTCCTGCTCGACCTGACGAATGAAGGCAGAACGAGCCCTGGGCGGCATCCCGACATAACGCGCAAATCCGCGCAAAACGCCCAGAATACGTGCCGGAGCGGCAATACTGACCAGGGTTTCGGTACGCAGCCCCAACTGCACCGCGAGCATGGCGCTGGCACCACCCATGGAATGGCCGATGACCGCTTGCAGCGGAGGCAGCTCGGCAGCCGCCTCGAGCATGGCGCGGGCGAACAATACGACGTTGGCTTCGCGTCCCGGCGAACGACCGTGAGCCGGACCGTCGAGTGCAACCACGGTATAACCGGCTTCGACCAGCGCGGTGATCAATGCAGCGAACTGGGTCGGCCGCCCTTCCCAGCCGTGCATCAGCAGAACTGTCGGACCTTGCCCCCAACGCAGAGCGGAGAGGCCGAAACGTAAAGTGATCCGCTCGGACTTCGCCAGCAGCGGCAATTCCCAATCCCGTGGCGCATTGGCACGCGGCGTCATGAATGCCATGCGCATTTTGCTTGCCACCAGTTTCGGCGCAAACCAGCCCAAGGTGCCATTAACACCACGAACCCACTTCAACGTGCTCATCGCTCTCTCCTCAGGCTTGCTGCCTTCAGGTCAACGCACCGCCGACTTGGCAGCGCGCAGCAATCGATCGGATAAATCACCTGGCCCCAACGCCCTTGCGAGCGCGAGGCCACCCACCATCAGAGCCACGTCGGCCAGCGCTTTGTCGGTGTCTTCGGGGCTTGACGCCAGTTGCGCAATCATCAGTTCCAGGTGTTCGTTCAGCGCTATGCGAAACGCTTCCGGCAGCCTTCCCAGTTCACCGATAGAAGCCGGAATCGGACAGGCCGAATCGCTGGAATCGCGATGCTTGCGCGACAGGTAAAACGCAGCCACCAAGGCGCGGCGCTCTTCACCGGTCAACTCGCTATCCATGTCGGCAATCAGATCCCGACGACGACTCAACAACTGTTTGAACGCCTCAAGCATCATCGCGTCCTTGCTCTCGAAGTGCGCGTAGAAGCCACCGACAGTCAGGCCGGCGGCACCCATGACTTCACCCACGCTCGGTTCGGCCGGACCGCGCTGAATCAGAGCGGCGCTGGCAGCCTTGAGGATGCGTTCGCGGGTTTGAGCTTTTTTGTCGTTCATCGTTGTCTCCGAATATTACGATTAGAATATTATTCTCATAATAATATTCTGCAAGTCGAAAGTATGACCGCTGGTCTGAAGCACAGTGTAAGGAAAAAGGAGATTTGGCCAAACGCCAGACAAACAAAAGGGCCATTCAATAATTGAATGACCCTTATAAATCCCGCAAGGCGGGTAATCGTGGCGTCCCCTAGGGGACTCGAACCCCTGTTACCGCCGTGAAAGGGCGGTGTCCTAGGCCACTAGACGAAGGGGACACAAACCTTCTATACAACTGATCAGTGCTGAGATCTGATCGATTCAAGGCCTGCGTGGCCAGACCTTGAACTGTAAATTGGTGGAGCTAGACGGGATCGAACCGTCGACCTCTTGCATGCCATGCAAGCGCTCTCCCAGCTGAGCTATAGCCCCGGATTTTTCGCCTCGCGGCGGAGCGACATTTTGCAACATCACTTCTGTAAAACTGGCGTCCCCTAGGGGACTCGAACCCCTGTTACCGCCGTGAAAGGGCGGTGTCCTAGGCCACTAGACGAAGGGGACACAAACCTTCTATACAACTGATCAACGCTGAGTGTTGATCGCTTCGAAGCCGGTGTGGCCAGACTTCGAAGTGTAAATTGGTGGAGCTAGACGGGATCGAACCGTCGACCTCTTGCATGCCATGCAAGCGCTCTCCCAGCTGAGCTATAGCCCCTCATCGTTGATGTCATCGCTGAGGACGGGGCGAATCTTAAGGGCGTATCGAAAGCCTGTCAAACTTATTTTTGAAAAATTTCAAAATTTTTTGTCGGCATAACAATCACTTACCGCCCTCCCCCCATAAATTCGGGGGAAAACGCCGAAGGACGGGATCAAAAGATCCTGACCTGCGGCGCGTCCTGCAACGTCAAACGCGATCAGGCGATAGCGCCCAACAGCTTTTCCCACTCTTTGTTTTCTTTCTTCGACACGCCGCCCAGCAGGTCAATGGCCTGGCGCAGACGGAAACGGGTCAGGTCCGGACCGAGGATTTCCATCGCATCCAGCACCGACACCGAACTTGCCTGACCGGTGATCGCCGCAAACATCAGCGGCATCGCATCACGCAGTTTCAGCTCGAGGGACTCCACCACCGCCTGAATCGTCGCCGTGATGCTGTCCTTCTCCCACTGACGCAGGCTTTCGAGTTTCCACAGGATCAACTGCATCAACTGCCGAACCTGATCACCCGAGAGCTTTTTCGATTCGAACAGTTTGGCGTCCGGGTTCACGCCACCGGCGAAGAAGAACCCGGCCAGCGGAGCAACCTGACTGAAGGTTTCGACACGCCCCTGAACGTGCGGCGCGATCTTCATCATGTATTCGGAGTTGAAGGCCCACTTCTGAATACGAGCGGCGAACTCTTCCACCGGCAGGTCACGCAACCACTGGCCGTTGAGCCACGACAGTTTCTCGATGTCGAAAATCGGCCCACCCAGCGACACACGCTTGAGGTCGAAATTGTCGACCATTTCCTGCAGCGAGAACTTCTCGCGCTCGTCCGGCATCGACCAACCCATGCGACCGAGATAGTTGAGCATCGCTTCCGGCATGAAGCCCATGCGCTCGTAAAACGTCACCGAAGTCGGGTTCTTGCGCTTGGACAATTTGCTCTTGTCCGGGTTACGCAGCAGCGGCATGTAGCAAAGCTCCGGCTGTTCCCAGCCGAAGTATTCGTAGAGCAGGATCAGTTTCGGTGCCGATGGCAGCCATTCTTCACCGCGCAGCACATGGGTGATGCCCATCAGATGGTCGTCGACCACGTTGGCCAGGAAGTACGTCGGCAGACCGTCGGTCTTCATCAGTACTTGCATGTCCATGCGATCCCACGGGATCTCGACGTCGCCACGCAGCATGTCCGGGACCACGCAAACACCTTCGGTCGGCACTTTCATGCGAATCACGTGGGGCTCGCCCGCAGCCAGACGACGGGCGACTTCTTCCTTGGACAGCAACAGTGCACGGCCGTCGTAGCGCGGGGTTTCGCCGCGCGCCATTTGTTCGGCGCGCATCTGATCCAGCTCTTCGGCGGTGCAGAAGCACGGGAAGGCGTGCCCCATGTCGACCAGTTGCTGGCAGTACTTCTGATAGATGTCGCCGCGCTCGCTCTGGCGATACGGACCGTGCGGGCCGCCGACATCCGGGCCTTCGCTCCAGTCGATGCCCAGCCAGCGCAGGGCGTCGAAGATCTGCTGTTCGGACTCGCGGGTCGAACGCAACTGGTCGGTGTCTTCGATCCGCAGGATGAACTCACCGCCATGCTGCTTGGCAAAGCAGTAGTTGAACAATGCGATGTAAGCGGTACCTACATGGGGGTCCCCGGTAGGCGATGGCGCGATGCGAGTGCGGACGGTGGTCATGGCATGTCTCGAAAAGAATGAAAAGCAAAGAACAATCAAGCGGCGAATGGTAACAGGCGACACCCGCCCCGCTCCAGCGGGCAGGGCATTTAAGCCAAGCTTGCGTCTGAAACGCCCGTTGGACGCAGTGAATGGCTGAATATCAGCAGACGGCATTTACCGCTTATCGGCTTCGTGCCAGATTCGCTTGCTGATAACTTTCCTTACAATTCCTCGACTACAGTTTGCCCATGCCTGCCCAACTCAAGCGTCGCCTGATCATTTTCGTCCTGCTTGTCCTGCTGATTGCAGGAAGCTTGTTCGCTCATTGGTTTTTCAAGGGACGATTTTATGAAAGCACTGACAACGCTTATGTCCAGGGCGAAATCACCCGCGTGTCGAGCCAGTTGAGCGCGCGCATCGACGAAGTCCTGGTGCATGACAACCAGCACGTGGAAAAAGGCCAGTTGCTGGTCCGTCTTGAAAGCGATGATTTTCGCCTCGCCGTCGATCGTGCCAATGCCGCCCTCGCCACCCGCGAAGCCGAGCGCCTGCAGGCCCAGAGCAAATTGACGCAGCAGGCCAGCCTGATCGCCGCCAGCGAAGCGCAAGTGGCCACCACGCAAGCGACACTGGGCCGCTCGCAGATCGATCTGTCCCGCGCCGAAGCCCTGCGCAAACCCGGTTTCGTTTCCGAGGAACGAGTGACCACCCTTTCCGCCGACAACCATATAGCCCGCTCGCAAGTGGCCAAGGCTCAGGCCGATGCCCAGAGTCAGCGCCAGCAGGTCAGTGCATTGAATGCGGAAATCAAACGCCTCGACGCGCAAATCGCCAACGCCCGCGCCGACCTCGCCCAGGCCGAACTGAACCTGACCCGCAGCGAAATCCATGCGCCGATCAGCGGCCTGGTCGGCCAGCGCGCCGCACGCAATGGCCAGATTGTTCAGGCCGGCGCGTATCTGCTGTCGATCGTTCCGGACGAAGACATCTGGGTGCAGGCCAACTTCAAGGAAACCCAGATTGGCCACATGCTGCCGGGCCAGAAAGCCGAACTGATCTTCGACGCCTATGGTGATACGCCGATCGAAGCGCGGGTCGACAGCCTGTTCGCCGCCTCCGGCGCGCAGTTCAGCCTGTTGCCGCCGGACAACGCCACCGGCAACTTCACAAAGGTCGTGCAACGGATTCCGGTCAAGCTGACGTTCAAAGCGGACAACCCGCTGCACGGCAAAATCCGCCCGGGCATGTCAGTCACCGCCACCGTGAATATCAAAGACGCCCCAGACAATGGCCGGTGATCAACTCATCCGCCCGGTCGGCGAGCCGACCCGACGAGACTGGATCGCGGTGATGAGCGTGATGCTCGGCGCGTTCATGGCGGTGCTCGACATTCAGATCACCAACTCATCGCTCAAGGACATTCAGGGCGCCCTGTCGGCAACGCTGGAAGAAGGCTCGTGGATTTCCACGTCTTATCTGGTGGCGGAAATCATCATGATCCCGCTGACCGCGTGGCTGGTGCAGCTGCTTTCGGCAAGGCGCCTGGCGGTGTGGGTGTCGATGGGATTTCTGATTTCATCCCTGCTGTGTTCGATGGCCTGGAGCCTCGACAGCATGATCGTATTCCGTGCCATGCAGGGTTTCACCGGTGGCGCACTGATCCCGCTGGCCTTCACCCTGACCCTGATCAAACTCCCCGAACACCACCGCGCCAAAGGCATGGCGATGTTCGCCATGACCGCCACTTTTGCCCCGTCCATCGGACCGACTCTCGGCGGCTGGCTCACGGAAAACTGGGGTTGGGAATACATTTTCTACATCAACGTGCCGCCGGGGCTGATCATGATCGCCGGGCTTATGTACGGCCTGGAAAAGAAAGAAGCTCATTGGGAACTGCTGAAAAGCACCGACTACACCGGCATTCTGACGCTGGGCGTGGGGCTCGGTTGCCTGCAGGTGTTTCTTGAAGAAGGACATCGCAAGGACTGGCTGGAATCGAGCCTGATCGTGACGCTGGGCAGCATCGCGTTGTTGAGCCTCATTACCTTCGTGATCGTGCAGATTTCCAAACCCAACCCGCTGATCAACCTGGGCATCCTGCGCAATCGCAACTTCGGTCTGTCGAGCATTTCCAGCCTGGGCATGGGCGTCGGGCTGTACGGCTCGATCTACCTGCTGCCGCTGTATCTGGCGCAGATCCAGAATTACAACGCCCTGCAGATCGGCGAAGTGATCATGTGGATGGGCGTACCACAGCTGTTTCTGATTCCGTTGGTGCCGAAACTGATGAAGTTTGTGTCACCCAAATGGCTATGTACTTTGGGGTTCGGACTGTTTGGTCTGGCGAGTTTCTCCTCCGGCGTGCTCAACCCTGACTTTGCCGGGCCGCAGTTCAACCAGATCCAGATCATCCGCGCCCTCGGCCAGCCGCTGATCATGGTCACCATTTCGCTGATCGCCACGGCATACATCCAGCCCCAGGACGCGGGCTCGGCGTCGAGTCTGTTCAACATCCTGCGCAACCTGGGCGGCGCTATCGGCATCGCCCTGCTCGCCACCCTGCTGGATGCGCGCACCAAGACTTACTTCGATTATTTGCGCGAAGCGGTGGTGCCGACCAATCCGCAGGTGGCCGAACGTCTGGCGTCGATGACCGACCGTTTTGGCAGTGACACGGCGGCGCTGGGGAAACTGAGCGAGATTGTCCATCAGCAGGCGCTGATCATGGCCTACAACGACGCGTTTCATTTTGTCGGGATTGCGCTGGGGATCAGCATGCTGGCTATTTTGTTGACCAGGAAACTGCCCGCCGGCCTGAAGGCCGGCGAAGCTCACTGAGACCGGACTGCTCGCGATGGGGCACTGTCAGGCGCTGAAGTTCAAACAGCCAAAAGATGCTCGCGCAACTTGGCAATCTCGTCGCGCATCTGCGCCGCCGCTTCGAATTCCAGATCGCGGGCCAACTGGTACATCTTCTCCTCCAGCTGTCGGATGCGCTTGGTAATCTCGCTCGGCGAGCGCAGTTCGGCCTCGTATTTGGCGTTTTCCTCGGCAGCCTTGGCCATGCCCTTGCGCTTCTTGCTCCGCGAGCCTGGCACGGTGGCGCCTTCCATGATGTCCGCCACGTCCTTGAAAACGCCCTTCGGCGTAATGCCGTTGGCCAGGTTGAAAGCGATCTGTTTTTCGCGGCGACGCTCGGTCTCGCCAATGGCGCGCTCCATCGAACCGGTGATGTGATCCGCATAGAGAATCGCCCGCCCATTGAGGTTACGGGCCGCTCGGCCAATGGTCTGGATCAATGAGCGTTCGGAACGCAGAAAGCCTTCTTTGTCGGCATCGAGAATCGCCACCAGTGACACTTCCGGCATGTCCAGGCCTTCTCGCAACAGGTTGATCCCCACCAGCACATCGAACGTACCAAGACGCAGGTCGCGGATGATTTCGACCCGTTCGACGGTGTCGATGTCCGAGTGCAGATAACGCACACGAATGCCGTGGTCAGCCAGGTAGTCCGTCAGATCTTCGGCCATGCGTTTGGTCAGCGTGGTGACCAGCACCCTCTCCTCCAAGGCTACACGCTTGGTGATTTCCGAAAGCAGATCATCAACCTGGGTCAGCGCCGGACGCACTTCGACCTGCGGGTCGACCAGACCGGTCGGCCGTACGACTTGCTCGATCACCCGTCCGGCGTGCTCGGCTTCGTAATTGCCGGGCGTGGCGGAGACGAAGATCGTCTGCGGGCTCACCCCTTCCCACTCGTCGAAACGCATCGGCCGGTTGTCCAGCGCCGAGGGCAGACGAAAGCCGTATTCCACCAGGGTTTCCTTGCGCGAACGGTCGCCCTTATACATCGCGCCGACCTGCGGCACGCTGACGTGGGATTCGTCGATCACCAGCAAGGCATCGGCGGGCAGATAGTCGTAGAGCGTTGGCGGTGCCGCGCCGGCCGGACGCCCCGACAAATAGCGCGAGTAGTTTTCGATGCCGTTGCAGTAGCCGAGTTCGAGGATCATCTCCAGGTCGAACCGGGTGCGCTGTTCCAGGCGCTGGGCCTCGACCAGTTTGTTGTTGTTGCGCAGGTATTCCAGGCGCTCTTGCAATTCGACCTTGATCCCTTCGATGGCATCGAGCAGGGTTTCCCGGGGCGTCACGTAGTGGCTCTTCGGGTAGAAGGTGAAACGCGGCAGTTTGCGGATGACCTCGCCGGTCAGCGGGTCGAACGCGGAAATGCTCTCCACTTCGTCATCGAACAACTCGATACGGATGGCTTCGAGATCGGATTCGGCTGGAAAGATATCGATCACATCGCCGCGTACACGGAATGTGGCCCGGGCGAAATCCATGTCATTGCGGGTGTATTGCAGGTCGGCCAGGCGTCGCACCAGTGCGCGTTGATCGAGTTTGTCGCCGCGATCGACGTGCAACACCATTTTCAGATAGGTTTCCGGGCTGCCCAGACCGTAGATGCACGACACCGTGGTGACGATGATCGCGTCCTTGCGTTCCAGCAATGCCTTGGTCGCCGACAGACGCATCTGCTCGATGTGATCGTTGATCGACGCATCCTTCTCAATAAAGGTGTCGGACGACGGCACATAGGCTTCGGGCTGGTAGTAGTCGTAGTAGGAAACGAAATATTCGACGGCGTTGTTCGGGAAGAACGACTTGAACTCGCCATACAACTGCGCGGCCAGGGTCTTGTTCGGCGCCAGCACCAGGGTCGGACGCTGCACCTGGGCAATCACGTTGGCGATGCTGAAGGTCTTGCCCGAACCGGTCACACCGAGCAGCGTCTGGTGCGCCAGCCCGGCTTCGATGCCCTCGACCATCTGGCGAATGGCTTCAGGCTGATCGCCGGCAGGGTCGAATCGGGTGACGAGCTGGAATTCAGACATAAACACCTCTGCAATCGCGGCGCTGACGAAAAACCGCAGCACCACGAGAAAGACCGCAAACGACCAATGTCGCGCAAGGAAAAACGAAGATTGTGCTGAATGTGGAGTCGATTGCCTTGCCTTTCAAGGTAAAAGTCCTACATCCGGTAAAGTCTCCGACAAGCCCATTCGACTAACGGTCGAGAAATAATCGGAAAAACTTACCTGAAAACCTGAATCGCCTGTCGCCATTGGTCGATGATGGCCTCTATACTAGCTCCCCGTTTGTGCACCGCTCTAGTGCATTCGGCTGGAGCGTCACACGTCCCTCCACTCTCCATTTAGAGCTGCCGTAAAAATGAGCCTGTTCTCCGCTGTCGAAATGGCACCCCGCGATCCAATCCTGGGCCTCAACGAAGCATTCAACGCCGATACCCGGACCAACAAGGTCAATCTCGGGGTGGGTGTGTACTGCAACGAAGAGGGGCGAATTCCACTCCTGCGCGCCGTTATCGAAGCCGAAACCATTCGCGCTGCTCAGCACGCCTCCCGTGGCTACCTGCCGATCGACGGCATCGCAGCTTACGATCAGGCTGTGCAAAAGCTGCTGTTCGGCAATGAATCGCCGTTGCTGGCCGCTGGCCGCGTGGTTACCACTCAGGCCGTCGGCGGAACCGGCGCACTGAAAATCGGTGCCGACTTCCTCAAGCAACTGCTGCCGAATGCCGTCGTGGCCATCAGCGACCCGAGCTGGGAAAACCATCGCGCGCTGTTCGAAACCGCCGGCTTCCCGGTGCAGAACTACCGTTATTACGACGCCGCCACCCACGACGTGAACCGTGCAGGTCTGCTGGAAGACCTCAACGCACTGCCGAACGGCTCGATCATCGTGCTGCACGCCTGCTGCCACAACCCGACCGGTGTCGACCTGAGCCCGGCGGACTGGAACAACGTGCTGGAAGTGGTCAAGGCCAAAGGTCACGTGCCGTTCCTCGACATGGCTTACCAGGGTTTCGGTGACGGCATCGCCGAAGACGCCGCAGCCGTGCGCCTGTTCGCCGAATCCGACTTGACCTTCTTTGTGTCGAGCTCGTTCTCCAAGTCGTTCTCGTTGTACGGCGAGCGCGTCGGCGCCCTGTCGATCGTCAGCGAATCGAAAGAAGAAAGCGCCCGCGTGCTGTCGCAGGTCAAGCGCGTGATCCGCACCAACTACTCCAACCCGCCGACCCACGGTGCAAGCGTTGTCGCTGCAGTGCTGAACAGCCCGGAAATGCGCGCCCAATGGGAAGCCGAACTGGCCGAAATGCGCCTGCGCATTCGTGGCATGCGCGAGCAGATGGTCGCTCTGCTGGCGAAGAAAGCCCCGCAGCATGACTTCAGCTTCGTCGGTCGTCAGCGTGGCATGTTCTCCTACTCCGGCCTGACCACCGAGCAGGTTCACCGTCTGCGCAACGAGTTCGGCATCTACGCCCTGGACACCGGTCGCATCTGCGTCGCCGCGCTGAACCAGAGCAATATCGAAGTCGTGACAGACGCCATCGTTCAGGTCATCTGATCCGGCAGTACTGAAAAACGGGAAGCTCTCAGGCTTCCCGTTTTTTATTGTCAGAAGAAAAGCCTCTATACCCTCTAGACTGCATGCAAACAGGAATTCAGAGAACCGACATGAAAAACGACGATCTGCGCGCCGACCGTGACGAGCTGGACTACTATCCACCCCGCACTTCGGGCAAACGCGAGAAAAGCCTGGTGCTGCAAGTGGCGGCCGGTGTATTTCTCGGCGGTCTGGGCCTGTGGCTGGTGCAACTGGCCGCCACGGCGCTGTACGCAAAACTGCTGATGGGTACCTTTACTTTCGGTGGCTGAAAACCGTTCAGCAAAAAAATATCCGGCAAAGCTTGACTAGTCTTTTTAAATCAGTAACATACGCACCAATTCCGCAATAGCTCAGTTGGTAGAGCAAGTGACTGTTAATCACTGGGTCCCTGGTTCGAGTCCAGGTTGTGGAGCCAAATACAGAGCCCCTGAATCGAAAGATTCAGGGGCTTTTTTGTGGGCATTGAAAAAATCAGCGCCATAAAAAGGGCCGATCAGTTTTCCGACTGATCGGCCCTTTTCTGTTTCAGACACAACGGTCAGACGTGTTCGCTGCTCCTGGCATGTACCTTCGGTGCGCCATGACCGTGATCCGGCTCCAGATCGATCACCGGCACTTCGTTGCCATCGCAGTCATGGAGCTTGCCGTCGCTGAAGTAATCACCTTCGCGCAGGGCGGCCAGGTCCCGGTAACGCAGAGTCCGCTCTTCTGCCGCCGCGAACACCGACTGCTGATCCGAGTTGCCGGCGGTGAAGTGGTTGAACGCCAGGTTCAGCAGGATCGCCATGATTGCCGACGAACTGATGCCGGAATGGAAAATGGTCGCGAACCAGCTCGGAAAGTGATCGTAGAAGTTCGGCGCGGCAATCGGGATCATGCCGAAGCCGATCGAAGTGGCGACGATAATCAGGTTGACGTTGTTGCGGTAGTCAACCTTGGACAGCGTGCGGATACCGCTCGCCGCCACGGTGCCGAACAGCACGATGCCGGCACCGCCCAGAACCGAAGTCGGCACCGCCGCGATGACCCGGCCCATGAATGGCAACAGGCCGAGGATCACCAGGAAGATACCGCCGGTCGCCACCACATAACGGCTCTTGATTCCGGTTACCGCCACCAGTCCGACGTTCTGGGCGAAGGCGCTTTGGGTGAACGAGCCGAAGATCGGTGCAAACATGCTCGACAGCATGTCCGCCCGCAGCCCGTTGCCCAGTCGCCTGGAATACACTTTGGTGCCGATGATTTCACCGACTGCCAGGATGTCAGCCGAGGTTTCCACCAGGGTCACCATGACCACGATGCACATCGACAGGATCGCAGCGAAGTGGAAGGTCGGCATACCGAAGTGGAACGGTGCAGGGAAACCAAACATCGGGCCCTGGGTGACACCGGAGAAATCCGCCATGCCGAGGAACACCGCCAGCACCGTGCCGATCACCATCGCCAACAGGATCGACAGACGCGAAATGGTGGAACTGCCGATCTTGCTCAGCAACAGCACGAGCACCAGCGTAACCGCCGCCAGACCGATGTTCTGCATGCTGCCGAAGTCCGGCGAATGGCTGTTGCCACCCATGGCCCAGCGGGCGGCCACTGGCATCAGCGTCAGGCCGATGGTGGTGATCACGATGCCCGTAACCAGAGGCGGGAAGAACTTGGTAATGCGCGAGAATACCGGCGTGATCAGCAAGCCGATCAAGGACGCGGCAATGACCGCGCCAAGCACTGACTGGAAGCCGCCCTCCCCGCCACTGCTGACAATCGCCACCATCGTGGCGACACCGGAGAACGACACGCCCTGCACCAGCGGCAACTGACATCCGAAAAACGGCAGACCCAGGGTTTGCAGCAACGTGGCCAGCCCCCCCGCAAACAATGAAGCAGCAATCAACAGACCGATATCCGCCGGCGACAACCCGGCGGCCTGGCCAATGATCAGCGGCACCGCGACGATACCGCCATACATGGTCAGAACATGTTGCAGGCCGTAAGCCATATTCGCGCCGACCCCGAGATTTTCGTCCTCGGGCCGTTGGTGTGAAACATGGGGCGTTTTCATGGTGGGGGGGGTTCCCTGGTTTTTGTTATGCGCACACTGTATTCAAGAGTCGGGACAAATGTCCATAGAGTTGTATACAACTTATCAGTCACATTATGGATAGGTAGCCACCCAACCTTCTATCCCGCCGCCTACATGCCGCCACAAATCCGGCAACACATCGTTGACTGGCCCCGCGTTTTATCCACCTAGGCTGAAGTGCTCATGGCGACCGACGGTGCGCCCGCGCTCTTTTTTATACATATAAAGTATGCATAATGAAGTCATTCAAGATTCAGTTCGACAAAAGCAAGAATGCTGCCAACAAACTCAAGCACAGAGGGATCAGCCTCGCCGAGGCCGAACCGGTCTTCTACGACGAACGAGCACTGACGATTGAAGACAACGATCATGACGAGCAACGCTGGATCACTCTCGACAACGACGGCAAGGGACGTTTGCTGGTCGTTGTGTACAGCTATCGAGAGCCGAATTTGGTTCGAATCATTTCCGCGCGCAGGGCAACGCCCAGCGAGCGACGCGATTATTTTCCGGAGACTTGATCAATGAAGGATGAATACGACTTCACCCAGGGAAAACGGGGCGCCGTCGCCTCCAACAAGGGCAAGACCCGCATCACCATCATGCTCGATGATGCGGTCATCGAAGCCGCACGTACGGTCGCCGAAGACGAAGGGTTTGGCTATCAGACGGTAATCAACAACACTCTGCGCCACGCTCTGCTTAACAGCCGTGGCGATGCCGATGAACTCGAGCATTCCATTGGGCAATTCAAGAAAGGCATCACCGCCAACGACCTCAGGAGCCTTGAGAAAAAACTGTCGGCGGCCGTGAGCGAAATCCGGCGGGTACTGGAGCCGGATGCAAAACCTTAGGCTTCACGCCGGCTGGATCAAGCGCGCCAGCGCCAGACGTGCACCGGGCTGGTGCGGCAAGCGCAGGCCGAACTCCCGTTCCAGCAGTTCGATGAGCTCATCGACATCCGTCACTTCGCGCCGCTCGCTCTCGGCACCGATGCGGTGGATCGCGAAACTGCCGTTGTTCAACGTACGTCGCCAGCCATCGCCGGTGCGTGCAACCATCAGGCGCTGAACGAACGGTGAGTCCGGGTGGGTCGAGACATACCAGTTGCCGAGGGTGTAATCGATGTCTTCCTGGCGTTGCAGGTCGAACAGATACATCGGTCGCCATTCACCTGCGACACTCGCCCGCAGCATGTAGCCATCGGCCTGCACTTCGATGCGATACGGTTCGTGAGGTGTGGATTGCTCGGCTTCGGTATCGAGTACCAGCGGCGCAGTCGGCACCATGCCGCCGAAGCCGACGTCGGTGATGTAACGCACGCCTTCGATGGTCACCAGACTCAAGCGATGGGTACGCGCCGTCCAGCTGCCTTCGGGCTGATTCATGACCACTCGCCCGCTGATGCCCCGGGCATCGAAGCCCAGCTCCAGCAACAGTGCCAGGAACAGGTTGTTGAGCTCGTAGCAGTAACCACCACGGGCGTCGTTCAGAACCTTGCGTTCAATCGACGGCAGATCGATCAATACAGGTTCGCCAGTGAGCGTCGACAGATTTTCGAAAGGGAAAACACCGGTGTGGCGCAACTGCAGCAACCGCAGCGTGTCCAGGGTCGGTGCCGGATGCGTGTCGAACCCGAGTCGTTGCAGATACCGTTTCAGATTCGCCAGGCGTGGCTCGCTCATTGCTCAGTCCTTTTGCAGGGAGACGCGGATCGTTCCGCCGATGGTCCTCATGTATACGGGATCCGGGTATCGGATCGACAATTGATTTCACCAATCGCGCCTGCTGCCGGGCACGAACGCCGCTGATCCGGCTCAGGCACGACGGCGCAGCCACTGCAGGAAGCCTCTTTTCGGGACCGCTACCGGCGCTTCCTGCGTCAGCGCCTGCGCCTTGAGCAGGCGGAAGTCGAGCAGCGCCTTCATCGCATCATTGATGTCATGACGGGCATCCAGGCAAGGCTTGAGATAGGACTTCTCGATGCGATACAGGGCGCAGAACGTCTTGGCGGAAAAGTCGGCGGGCAGCGACGTGTCGGACAGAATGCCGGCCTCGCCGATCACTTCGCCCGGCCCCATGCGCCCTGATTCGAACGGTACGCCGTGGCGGCTCAAGGTCACCGAAACCACACCGGACTCGATGATGAACAAGTGATCGCTGACCTCCCCGCCCGCCAGAATGATCTCGCCGGCGCGGAAGGTTTGCAGGGCCATGTTCTGGCTGAAGGTTTCTTTCTCTTCCTGCCGCAGGGTGGAGAAAATCGGTGAGCTGTCGAGCAGCGCCCGTGGCCGCGAGAGATGGGCCGTGGCGGCAGGTTCATCGCTCGAAAGCAGGTTGACCCCGGACGCCTGCAAATGTCGGTAAGCCAGGTCGAACAGTTGATTGCGCACCGCACGCTTCTCGCCCATCGAGGCGACGAAGCCGCTGATTTCATATTCCGCGCCAGCGCTGCTCGAACTTTTCAATGCGACGCTCGGCGCCGGCGTGTCCAGCAACGGACGACAGCCTTGCATCGCCCGCTCCAGGGCGTCGATCACCGAATTCGGTCGGGCATGGGGGCTCACCTGCACGCTGACGGCAACACCGAACATGTTGCTCGGGCGGCTGAAGTTGATGATCTTGGCCTTGGCCGCCAGTGAATTGGGAATCACCGCCATGCTGCCCTGGGAAGTCTGCAGGCGCGTGGCGCGCCAGTCGATGTCGGTAACCCGGCCCTCGGTGCCGTCGATGGAAATCCAGTCATCGAGTTGATAGGGTTTGGTGGTGTTCAGGACGATCCCGGAGAACACGTCGCTCAGCGTACTCTGCAACGCCAGACCGACGATGATCGCCAGCGCCCCGGATGTCGCCAGCACGCCTTTGACCGGCAGGTCCAGCACATAGGCCAGTGCCGCAATAATGGCGATCAGAAAGATCACCGCACCCAGCAGGTCCTGCAACAGCCGCCCGGTGTGGCCGACCCGCTGCATCATCACCGCCCCGATCAACACCGTCAGGGTCCGTGCGCCGAACAGCCACCAGCCGATCTGCAGCCCGGTCGCCGCCAGATGCAGCGGCACATTGTCGGCCCACGGCGCCGGCTCCATCGGATTGAGGCCTTCGTTGAACAGCAGCACGCTGAACAGGCTGAAAATCAGCACTCGCACCAACAACTTCCATCCACTGCCCCGGGAACCGATCAGACGCCACAGGGCAAGGTCGAGCAGGATCAGGATCAACGCGCAGAACAACGGATGTTCAGTCAGCAGAGACAGCATCAAACAACTCCGACAGAGGTCAATCGCGAGAACATCGCACAGATTGGGCTTAGTGTAGGAGCAATTGATTTGGCGGGATAAGGGCTATTGAATGCCCCTCTGAAAAAAACTGTGGGAGTCAGCTCGCTGACCCCCACAATGTGGACCTACGCTGGCATCCGTCCGAACCGGCCAGACTGGAAATCAACGAACGCCTGATGAATTTCCTGCTCGGTATTCATCACGAACGGACCATGACCGACAATCGGCTCATCGATCGGTTCGCCACTGAGCAGCAACACCATCGCGTCCTCACTGGCTTCAAGTGTCAGGCGATCGCCATCTCGCTCGAACAACGCCAGTTGCCCTACGCCCGCCGACTCCTGGCCGTTGATCCGGACCGCACCACGAAGCACCACCAGCGCGGTGTTCCGGCCTTCATGCAGATCCAGCGTCAGCGACTTGCCGGCATTCAGACGCAGATCCCATACATCGATAGGCGTGAAGGTCCGGGACGGCCCCGTATGACCGTCGAACTCACCGGCGATCAGACGCAGGCAGCCGGTGTCGTCCTTGAGCGCGATGTTGGGAATGTCACTGTCCAGAATCGTCTGGTAGCCCGGCGCCGCCATTTTGTCCCTGGCGGGCAGATTGACCCACAGCTGCACCATTTCCAGCGTGCCGCCCTTGCGCGCGAAATCCGCAGAGTGAAACTCCTCGTGCAGGATTCCGGAGGCGGCGGTCATCCACTGCACATCGCCCGGGCCGATCTTGCCACCGCTGCCCGTGGAATCGCGGTGCTCCACTTCGCCGTCATAAACGATGGTCACGGTTTCGAAACCGCGGTGCGGATGCTGCCCGACACCACGTCGTTCGGTAGTCGGGGTGAACTGTGCAGGTCCTGCGTGATCGAGCAGCAGGAACGGGCTGATGTGCTTGCCCAGGTTGTCGTAGGAAAACAGCGTACGAACCGGAAACCCATCGCCGACCCAGTGGCCGCGAGGGCTGGTAAAGATACCGATGAGGTTTTTCATGGTGGGCTCCGAAATCAGGTTGATCATGGATCGATCATAAATTCGCCACGCTTTTGGCACTAGTCAGGCAAAACCGGCTTCATCGTTCTACTGATGGAACGAATATCCAACACAATGATTCGTGACTTTCAGTCAACAGTACTTTGCCCGGACAACGGTTTTTCTCACGGAAGCGGCAGCGGATACTCCTGCCCATTCCCACTGCAACCCTGGAGTCCTGCATGTCTGTTCCCGCTTTCGGCCTTGGTACGTTTCGCCTGCAAGGTCAGGTGGTCATCAATTCGGTAAGCACTGCCCTTGAGCTCGGTTACCGGGCCATCGACACCGCACAGATCTACGAAAACGAAGCCGAGGTCGGCCAGGCCATCGCCGCCAGCGGTATTGCCCGCAACGAACTGTTCATCACCAGCAAGATCTGGATCGCCAACCTGACCAAAGACCGTCTGATCGACAGTCTCAAGGAAAGCCTGCAAAAGCTGCAGACCGACTACCTCGACCTGACGCTGATCCACTGGCCATCGCCGCAAGACCAGGTACCGGTGGAGGAATTCATGGGCGCCCTGCTTGAAGCGAAGCGCCTGGGGCTGACCCGGCAGATCGGTGTATCCAACTTCACCATCGACTTGATGAAACAGGCGATTGCCGCCGTCGGTGCGGAAAACATCGCCACCAATCAGATCGAATTGCATCCGTACCTGCAAAACCGCAAGGTCGTCGAGTTCGCGCAGAGCCAGGGCATCCAGATCACCTCGTACATGACCCTGGCCTATGGCGAAGTGCTGAAGGATCCGCTGGTCGTGCAGATTGCCAAGCGTCTGCAAGCCACCCCGGCGCAAGTCACACTGGCGTGGGCGATGCAATCGGGTCATGCGGTGATTCCATCGTCGACCAAGCGCGCCAACCTGCAAGGCAACCTCGGCGCCACCGCGCTGACACTGAGCGAGGCCGACATGGCGCTGATCGCCTCTCTGGATCGCGATCATCGCCTGACCAGCCCCAAAGGCATTGCGCCGCAGTGGGACTGATCGCTCAGGCCTGAAGTTGCTGCGCGAGGTCGAGCATGGCTTCGCGCAGCGCATCGACGGCCGCCTCAAGCGCAGCTTCGGGCTCATCGGCACGGCAAGCCTGTTCGAGCACCCGGCACGCGTGTACCACGCGCTCGGCACCGATCATGTGCGCTCCGCCCGCGACGTGATGCGCCAGATCCTTCAGGGCTGCGCGATCACCTTTCCGCCCCGACTGGTCCAGCCGTTCCAGATCGGTGTGCAGACTGCTCAGTATCTCCTCACGCAATTGCCCGATGAGCGGGTTGTCAGCACCCGCCAGTAGCAACAGCGAACTCAGATCAAAACCGGGCAATTTCTGCTCGTCCATGACTCCGGGTTGTATGTCATTCGGTGTGGCGGCCAGCAGCGCCAGGCTCAGTTCCCGCAGCAAAACCGGCTTGAACAGGCAATCATCCATTCCAGCAGCCAGACATCGCTGTTTTTCTTCCATTTGCGCATTGGCGGTAAACCCCAGAATCAGACAGGGCTTGCTGCCTGTCGCCGCCTCCTCTTCGCGAATCGCTCGCGCCAGGTCATAACCGTTGAGCCCGGGCATGTTGAGGTCGGTGATCAGTACATCGAAAGATTGGCCGCGCCACAGATCCAGCGCTTGCTCAGCCTGTTCGATGTCGACAAATCGATGCCCGAGTTCGCTCAATTGCCGACACAGCAACAGGCGATTGACCGGATGATCGTCCACCACCAGAACGTACAGCGGTTTCGCCGCTGTCATCACTGGTATCCCGGTGTCCTTCTGATCGAGGGGTTCAAGCACCGGCAGTTCCAGACGCAACATGACTTGCGTACCACGCCCGGGAATGCTGGTCAGCCACAAATCACCGCCCATCATCCGGCACAGGCTGCGGCTGATTACCAGGCCCAGACCGGAACCATGGCGAGCCGACACCGGCTGGCTGCCGACCTGCATGAACGGGTTGAACAAGCGTTGCTGATCTTCGGCGCTGATTCCCCGGCCACTGTCTTCGATGATCACACCCACTTCGACCCGCCCCTCGGGCGCATCGAAAATGCGCACCCGCAGAACGATTGCACCTTCATCGGTGAATTTGATCGCATTGCTCAGCAGGTTCGACAACACCTGCTTGAAACGCAGCGCGTCGAGCATCACCTCGACATCGCTGCGCTCATCCAGCTCTACGCACCATGACAGCTGTTTCTGGCGAGCCAGTCCTTCGAAAACCCGACACACGGATAACACGGTCTCACGCAGATGGGTCCGTTCGGGAGCCAGCGACAGATGCCCTGACTCGATGCGTGCGATGTCGAGAATATCGCCAATCAATGCCAGCAGTTGTTGCCCCGCAGTGGACGCCACCTGCATCGCCGGGCGATCGATCACGCCTTCATCGGCATGCCTGAGCGCCAGTTCGAGCATGCCCAGCAAGGCATTCATGGGCGTACGGATTTCGTGACTCATGACGGCCAGAAAAGTGCTCTTGGCCCGGTTGGCATCATCCGCCGCATCCTTGGCTTCCTGCAGTTGCAGCAGCCATTGCTGGCGCTGGCGAATCTGTCGGCGCTGAAAGGCAATCCAGCCCGATGCCAGCATCAGCAATCCTGACGCAACGGCGAATCCAAGCAGGATTTTCTGTTGATGGCGCTGCCAGTAACTGTCATCGGCAACTGCGTCGCGCCCCCAGCGCTCGACCAGAGCGTCGATTTCCTTCGGCGCAATGCTCAACAGCGCCTTGTTCAGAATCGAGTGCAATTCCACTGCATCCGGCGCGGTAGCCAACGCGATCCGGGCAGGCCGGTCCCCCACCGTACCGACAATCCGGATGCGCCCCCGGTACTGACGGGAAATCAGATAGCGTGCCACGATCAACGAACTCAGTGTGGCATCGGCCTGCCCGCTGACAATGGCTTCCATCCCGGCTGCCGGACTTTGTACTTCAACCAATCCAAGCTGCGGTACTCGCTCCAGCAAATAATCGCGCAAAGGGTGACCGCGATAGATCGCCAGCCTCTTGCCTGCCAGGTCATCCAGCGTTTTCACACCCGACGCCGATACTCCGCTGACCAGGACGAACGGATTGTTCAGATAGGCCCGGGAGAAACGCATTTCGAGTTCACGCTCGCTGCTCGGCGTCACCACAGGCAGCAGGTCGAGCTCCCCGCTCTTCAATTGTTCGATCTGTCGATCCAGTGACGCTCCTCGTTCGATCTCGAACTTCAGGCCGCTGCGCTGGCTGATCAGACTCAACAACTGCGCGGTAAGCCCCTGCAGTTTTCCCTCGGCATCAAAGAACGTCAGCGGGGCGAAATCCTCGATCGCACCGACTCGCACAATAGGGTGCCGATCAAGCCACGCCTGTTCGTTGCTGCTGAGACTTACCCGCGCTTGTCCGGTCATGTCCGCATGCCCTGCACTCCAGCGCAGTTCCATGGCCAGGCGCTGCTCCATGGGAATGGCCAGCAAGGCCTTGTCGATCAGACGCTTCAAGCGGGTATTGCTGCGATTCAGGGCAAAGGCGAAAGGGTTGGCATCGAGGCCCGAGGGGCCTGCCAGTTGCAGGTCGTTGTGAAAGTTGGTGTTGATCAGATAGCCGGCACTGATGAAGTCACCGAGGTACAGATCATCCCGACCGAACGCTACGGCACCGAGGGCATCGAGGATCGAGCGATAACGCTGCAAGACGGCTTGTGGGTAAGCCTTCACGATGGTCGAAGCCGGCAGGTAGTCATCCACCATTGCAATACGCTTGCCTGACAGATCATCGGGCATCGGCTCATCGAGCCGGGTCACCCACATCGGCTGATCTTCGGCATAGGCTCGGGACAGCACCAGCTGGGGATCGGCGATCTCATAGTTGTTCGAGGTGCCCAGCAAGTCCAGCGCCCCGGCCTTGAGCGCGGCCATGGCGGATTCGCGATCGGGGTAGCACCAGACTTCGATCCCGACGTTCAGCACCTGTGCGATCGCGTCGGCGTATTCGGCCGTGAGGCCTTCCAGTTCGTGGCGGTTACGGGTCAATTCGAAAGGAGGATAGTCCGGCCCGGAAGAGCCAATGCGCAACACCGGGTGTGCCCGGAGCCACTGCCGATCCTGCTCGTCGAGGTGCAGTTGAACGCCTTCCAGACGGGTGCGGGAGACGATTTCCAGTTTTTGCGCAGTCCCGGATGCCTGTACCGCACTCGCAAACAGGAAGAACAACAGAGAAATGAGACGCAGCGACCTCATCACGGGGCAGCCTTTCAGAGCAGATGGTTGCGTCTGGCAAACTCTCGCAACACCACGAGTGAACTGACCCCGAGCTTCATCATCAGGCGAGTCTTGTAAGTACTGATGGTTTTGTGACTCAGGTTCATCTCCATGGCGATGTCCTTGTTGGGCTTGCCGAGTGCCAGTTGCAGCAGAATGTGCAATTCACGATCCGAGAGACGATCGATCAACTCGCGCTCATTGCCGTTAGCACTCGATGGCCCTGCAAACCCCAAGGGCGCTTCAGGAAAATAGCTGTAACCCGATCGGACAGCCTTGATTGCATTGCGCAATTGCTGCAGTTCCGCGGACTTGGTGACGAAGGCCATCGCGCCGGCACGTCGGCAACGGGCCATGTAATGCTGCGGGTCGGCCGAGGTAAAAATCACGATCTTGCAGATCAGGCCGATGGCTCTGATGCGCTCCAGTACTTCCAGCCCCCCTATGCCGGTGAGTTTCAGGTCAAGCACGATGAGTTCCGGCGCATGCTCGCGAATCATCGGCACCACATCGACACCGCTCGAAGCGACATGAACCGGTTTATAATTCACCGATTCCAGAACCATACGGACGGCACCGGCAACCACCGGGTGATCATCGACGACCATTGCTGAACCCATAACCACTCCCGTGGCGAATGCCTGACACTGGCGCCACTGAACCTGCATGAACGGGACTACTGGTAGCTGCGCTACAACTGTTGCACGTGAGACGCGGCGAAGCACCTGTCAAACCTGACAGTTGCGCCCTGAACCAAATTGTGATCAGACGCGTAGTTGCGCAAAAGAAGTTGCCGGGGCCATACGCGAAGCATGTTCACGGCAAGCCTCGACCGACGCCATCAGTTGTGCGATGGCGCCCATCGAGGGCAACGGGACGTGGCTGATGGTAATCCTGTCCCGGTACTGTGCGGAATCGGCCGGTGCATTCTTCGCCTCACCATAGACCAGCACATGCCGGACTTGCGGATGATCGAACAGATACCCGCAAAGATCCGACATTCCGGCCGCCAGCTCGGCGTTCAACACCAACACATCGAACGGCTGGCAACCGTAATCGACCAGTGTCAGCAGCTCGGTGAGGTTCTGTACCGGTGCGATGCGGTAGTAATCGAGACCGTTGAAAAGACGCTCGATCTTCATCCGGTGAAAATGCCGGGTATCGGCGATCAGAATACGCAAGGTTTTGTCGGTCATCGTGAATGTCCCGCCAGTCGCTTCAAGTGGCGGCAAGACTACCCAAGCATCGGGATATGCTCTGTAGGACTTTTCTGAAAAAAACCGTCACTCATCCGGATCATGCGTTTCACTCCGTCGTGCTCGGACTCCAGAACGCCTGCACCACCAGGTTCGAGGTGGAGATTCGCGCCACCAGCGCGTCCAGTTCATCGCCATCCACAGAAGTGGTCGCAAGCGTGGCTTCGATCTCGATCTCATCGGCGCCGAAGGCATGCACATCGACATCGCTGGCCGGGTAATTGCTGCGTTCCAGTTCGGCTTCGAGCAAGGCGAACACAGCCGTCTGCTGCGAGCGCCGGGCGATCACGTAGACAATGTTGGTCACCTCCGCCGAAACCACATCCAGTGGCTGACGGTTGATGTTGTTGACGATCGGCCGCAGCAAGGTATTCGCGGCAAGCACGAACAAGGTGCCCAGTACCGCTTCGGCCAGCAGATCGGCACCGGCGCAGGCACCGACCGCTGCCGACGTCCAGAGTGTCGCTGCGGTGTTGAGACCACGTACGTTACCCTCTTCACGCATGATCACGCCGGCGCCGAGAAATCCGATCCCGGACACCACGTAGGCGACCACCCGCACCGCACCTTCGGCACCGCCGAGACGATTGGCCATATCGACGAAAATCGCTGCGCCCACCGCCACCAGCACGTTGGTACGCAAGCCTGCCGTGCGTTGCCGATACTGCCGTTCGAAGCCGATCAGCCCGCCGAGTATGAAAGCTGCGCTGAGACTGACCAGCGTGTCGAGCAGCGAAGCGAGATTGATGTTGTTGATGGCTTGCATGTTGAACTCCTTGAAACCGCCCCCCCCTTGCTCCCACAAGGGGGGATTCTTTCCAGTTACTGCCAGCCGAACCGGCGGATGTAAAAGCCTTTCACGGCCTGGGTCAGTGCCATGTACGCCAACAGAATCACCGGCAGGAACACGAAGTACATCGACGGCAGCGCCTGCAGTTTGAAGTAGTGCGCCAGCGGTCCCATCGGCAGGAAGATACCCACGGTCATGATGATTGCGGTCATCACCAGCAGCGGCATGGCGGCACGGCTTTGCAGGAACGGAATCTTCGGCGTGCGGATCATGTGCACGATCAGCGTCTGGGTCAGCAACCCCACCACGAACCAGCCGGACTGGAACAGGGTCTGGTGATCCGGGGTGTTGGCATCGAACACGTACCACATCAAGGCGAACGTTGTGATGTCGAAGATCGAACTGATCGGCCCGAAGAACAGCATGAAGCGTCCGACATCCCCCGGCTGCCAGCGTTGTGGCTGTTTCAGCATTTCGTCGTCGACGTTGTCGAACGGGATCGCGATCTGCGAAATGTCATACAGCAGGTTCTGCACCAGCAGGTGCATCGGCAGCATTGGCAGGAACGGAATGAACGCACTGGCGACCAGTACCGAGAACACGTTGCCGAAGTTCGAGCTGGCGGTCATCTTGATGTACTTGAGCATGTTGGCGAAGGTCCGACGCCCTTCCAGCACGCCCTCCTCCAGCACCATCAAGCTCTTTTCCAGCAGGATGATGTCGGCCGCTTCCTTGGCGATGTCCACCGCACTGTCCACGGAAATCCCGATGTCTGCGGTGCGCAGGGCCGGCGCGTCGTTGATGCCGTCGCCCATGAACCCGACCACGTGGCCGTTGCCCTTGAGGATGCGCACGATGCGTTCCTTGTGGGTTGGCGTCAGTTTGGCGAACACGTTGGTGGTTTCAACGGCCACCGCCAGTTGCGCGTCGCTCATGCGTTCAATGTCGTTGCCCATCAACAGACCTTGCTGCGCCAGGCCTACCTCGCGACAGATCTTGGCGGTCACCAGCTCGTTGTCGCCGGTCAGCACTTTCACGGCCACGCCGTGCTCGGCCAGAGCCTTGAGTGCCGGCGCGGTACTTTCCTTCGGTGGATCGAGGAATGCCACATAACCGATCAGCGTCAGCTCCTGCTCATCGCCCAGGCTGTAAGTGTCGCGACCTTCCGGCATCGGCCGCGCCGCCACCGCTACCACGCGCAAGCCTTCAGCGTTGAATGCTGAGGTGACCTGACGAATTTTCGCCAGCAATTCATCGCTCAAGGCTTCGTCGACTTCACCGTGACGAACCCGGGTGCACACCGACAACACTTCTTCCACCGCACCCTTGCAGATCAGCAAATGCGGTTGCCCGCTCCCTTCGACCACCACCGACATGCGCCGGCGGTTGAAGTCGAACGGGATTTCATCGACCTTGCGAAACGCCGTGCCGACCTTCAGCTCACGATGGATTTCCACATGCTCCAGCACCGCCACGTCGAGCAGGTTTTTCAGGCCGGTCTGGTAGTAACTGTTCAGATAAGCCATTTCCAGCACGTCATCGGAGTCTTCGCCCCAGACGTCGACATTGCGCGCCAGGAAGATCTTGTCCTGGGTCAGGGTGCCGGTCTTGTCGGTGCACAGCACGTCCATGGCGCCGAAGTTCTGGATCGCATCCAGGCGTTTGACGATGACTTTCTTGCGCGACAGGAACACCGCGCCCTTGGCCAGGGTCGAGGTGACGATCATCGGCAGCATTTCCGGGGTCAGACCCACGGCGATCGACAGAGCGAAGAGCAATGCTTCGGTCCAGTCGCCCTTGGTGAAACCGTTGATGAACAGCACCAGCGGTGCCATGACAAACATAAAGCGGATCAGCAGCCAGCTGACCTTGTTCACGCCTTGCTGAAACGAAGTCACAGCGCGATCAGTCGCCCCGACCCGCAGCGCCAGCGCGCCGAAATAGGTGTTGTTGCCCGTGGTGAGAATCACCGCCACCGCCGTCCCGGACACCACGTTGGTGCCCATGAACAGGATGTTGTCCAGCTCCAGCGGATTGCGGGTATCACGGTCCGTCTGACGGGGAAACTTCTCCACCGGCATCGATTCGCCAGTCATTGCAGCCTGGCTGACAAACAGGTCCTTGGCACTCAGCACCCGGCAATCGGCAGGAATCATGTCACCGGCCGAAAGCACAATCAGGTCGCCCGGCACCAATTGCTTGATCGGCAGTTCGGCACGCGGCTCGTCCCGGCGCATCACCGTGGCGGTGTTGCTCACCATGGCCTTGAGCGCGTCAGCGGCCTGGTTGGATTTGCTTTCCTGCCAGAAGCGCAGCAGGGTCGAGAGCACCACCATCGAAAAGATCACGATGGCGGCTTTCAGGTCATCGGTCAGCCACGAGATGACCGCCAACAAAGTCAGCAGCAGATTGAACGGGTTTTTGTAGCAGTGCCACAGGTGGGTCCACCACGGCAGCGGTTGCTCGTGCTCGACTTCGTTGAGGCCGAACTGCGCGCGCAGCGCATCGACTTCAAAATCGGTGAGACCGTCGGTGTGCGTACCCAGATTCGACAGCAGCACGCCGCTGTCGCAATGGGCGGCGTCCACCAGCGTGTTGGCCAGGGTGGGCGGCACTTCACGGCTGACCGTGGTGTCTTTGAGGTTCTCCAGCAACGCCAGGCGACGGAAATGCCGGGCGATGTGGCGGGTGCGCAGGAAGCCTGCGAAAAATTCCTTGAGCGTAAGTTTCATGGCTGTTGCCCCTGTGGTCAGCCGGGAAACCGTCAGGCAGGTACGTCCAGCCCCCTTGCACCGGAACAACCGGCACGGCAAGGCCTGGTGCGCCGGTCAAAAAAGACAGGCGCGTCGATAGGGCTGCGGATGCGACGATAAAGTCGAAACCACGCTCTTTTCAGTGTCGATGAGAAGGACGTCGGGACATGGTCTCAACTGACCATGATCGGGATGCCGCTGCTCGCTGTTCGGCGAGACAACGGCACAAAGGAATGCGCGTTATCTTGCCGAGAATCTGCCGGTTACAAGGACCGGCCGACAACTGTCACTCGAACAAGTACCCACTGTGGGTCTCCGCTATTGATGAAAACGCGCGAAGCTTACGCCCCGATACCTGGAGAGTAAACCCGCAAAAGGAGGTGCGGCGGGCAAATGCAGGGCCATTCAGGAAGGGTTCAGGATTGCCCTGAAGATCGTTCCCACGCGAGCCTGGGAACGATCAGTGTGAAGGCTGAAAGGATGGTTAGCTGGCAGTGGCCAACAACAGATCCATCACCGAACGGCTGTGCCCGCGGTTCTTGCCGTGCTCGTACAGCGAACCGGCAATCTCGTCCGCGCGGATCGGCAGGACCGACAGCAGCGTGTCGCTCAGGCCGTGGCTGGCCTGGCAGAAGCCCTGCATGTACAGACCGGCCTTGCAGCGCTCATCGGTGATCAGCCTGTAGTTGCGATCGACCTCGAAATCGCCCAGGTACTCTTCCAGCGGCGCCAGCAGTTTGCGGTGCATCTGACGCTCGTAACCGGTGGCCAGTACAACTGCATCGTAGATGCTCACGGTGACTTCGCCCGTGGCGTTGTCGCGCACCGTCAGTTCGATACCGCGATCGGTAGCGGTGGCGCTCTCGACGGTGGTCAGAGTACGGAACGCATGGCGGGCAATTCCGGAGACTTTCTGGCGATAGAAGATGCCGTAGATGCGCTCGATCAGGTCGATGTCGACCACCGAGTAGTTGGTGTTGTGGTACTCGTTGACCAGACGCTCACGCTCGCTGCTCTTCTGCTGGAAGATCAGGTCGGTGAATTCCGGCGAGAACACTTCGTTGACGAACGGACTGTCGTCCGCCGGTTTCAACGCCGAACCGCGCAGGATCATGTCGACCCGCACCGACGGGAACGAATCGTTCAGATCGATGAAGGCTTCCGCGGCGCTCTGGCCGCCGCCGATGATCGCGATGTTCATCGGCTGGTTGTTCACGCACGGTTGCCTGGCCATCTCGGCCAGGTATTGCGAGTGATGGAACACCCGAGGGTCGCCCTTGAGCGCCTTGAACGATTCAGGAATGCGCGGCGTGCCACCGGCGCTCACTACCACCGAGCGCGCGGTGCGCACGAATTGCTGGCCGTCGGTACCACGGGAAATCACCCGCAACGCTTCGACCTGATGGTTGTGCAGCACCGGCTCGATGGTCAGCACTTCCTCACCGTAACGGCTCTGTTCGGTGAACTGTGCGGCCACCCAGCGCAGGTAGTCGTTGTACTCCATGCGGCACGGGTAGAAAGTGCCGAGGTTGATGAAGTCCACCAGACGACCATGGTGCTTGAGGTAATTGACGAACGAGTACGGGCTGGTCGGATTGCGCAGGGTCACCAGATCCTTGAGGAAAGAAATCTGCAGCTCGCTCTGGGTCGACAGCGTGTTGCCGTGCCAGCTGTAGGTCGGTTGCTTGTCGAGAAACAGCACATCCAGCTCGCCCAGGGTCGGGGCTCGCTCCTGCAGAGCGATGGCCAGCGCCAGGTTCGAAGGGCCGAAACCGACGCCGATCAGGTCGTGAACGATGGGCGATGCAATTGCCTGTGTCATTTCCAGTGTCCTCTGGATGAACCCCCGAACAGCGCGGAGGAAGAGCTTGGGTGACCGGCCGGCCCTGGGCAGGACAGCAGGTCGTCTGTTGAGTAGGAACGAGGACAGTGAAATAAAATTTAACGCCGACGGTTCAATGGGCATCCCATTGCTTGATCCGCAGGCGGCAGTGCTTCATGGCATTGACGATGTGCTTTTCCACCAGGGCCTTGGAAATGCCCAGGCGCTCGGCGATTTCGGGATGGGACAGACCCTCGATCTTGCGCAGCAGAAAGCTGTCGCGACACAGTGGCGCAAGCTCCGCCAATGCCCGCTGCAACATGTCCAGGCGTTGACCATGATCCAGCGTATTGTGGGGCGACGGAGTGAAGTAGCGTTCTTCACTGTCGAGCACTTCCAGGGATTCGGCCTGCCGCAGGGCATTGCGCCGGTGGTCGTCGATCACCAGATTCAGCGCTGTGCGATAAAGGAAGGCGCGGGGTTGTTCGATCGGTGTATCGCTGGAACGCTCCAGCACCCGCACATAAGCGTCATGCACCACATCTTCGGCCACCTGTCGGTTGCCGAGCCTGGCGTTCAGGAAACACACCAGCTCGCGATAGTAGTTTTCCAACATGACTCCCGGCCGCTCGAGTGCGGGTTCTGTCCTTGAGCACACCGTTCAGCCCCGCCGTTTGCGGCAGTAGCAATGTGGTGGCAACTTGAGGTGCGTAATTTATAGTAATTCTCATATAGATTTAAAGTGGTGTTTGTCGTTGCCCGAAAAATAGAGGTTCGGCTATACCTTCGGATTGCTGTAACAACCTGTGTCACCGCTTAAATTCCCCTCCGCTTTCATCGTTAACAGGACAGTTCCCCGTTTCTGCCGCGCCCTGCGGCAGCGTTCCACGGTGCCCGATCCTGTGCACGCGTGCTGAACGACGGGCCGATTTCCACTGGCCGGAACCCTGCATGAAACGTCCCCGCCCCGCCCGACGCACACTGCTCGCAGCCCTTTGTCTGATCCCCGTCGCCGCTTACGCTGCCTGGCAGATCCTGCCTCCCGGCCGAGACAAGTACGCCACGGTGCAAGTGACCCGTGGCGATATCGAAAGCAGCGTCACCGCACTCGGCACCCTGCAACCGCGACGCTATGTGGACGTCGGCGCCCAGGCATCGGGGCAGATCCGCAAAATTCATGTGGAAGTCGGCGACGTGGTCAAGGAAGGCCAACTGCTGGTGGAAATCGACCCGTCGACCCAGAAAGCCAAACTCGACGCCGGACGTTTTTCCATCGAAAACCTCAAGGCCCAGTTACAGGAACAGAAAGCCCAGCACGAACTGGCGCAGCAGAAATACCAGCGCCAGCAAAACCTGGCCGCCGGCGGCGCCACCCGCGAAGAAGACGTGCAGACCGCCCGTGCCGAACTGAAAGCCACCCAGGCGCGCATCGACATGTTCCAGGCACAGATCCGCCAGGCCGAAGCCAGCCTGCGCAGCGATCAGGCCGAACTCGGCTACACCCGCATTTACGCGCCGATGGCCGGCACCGTGGTCGCCCTCGATGCCCGTGAAGGCCAGACCCTCAACGCGCAGCAACAGACACCACTGATCCTGCGCATCGCCAGACTGTCGCCGATGACCGTGTGGGCCGAGGTCTCCGAAGCTGACATCGGTCACGTCAAACCCGGCATGACCGCCTACTTCACCACCCTCAGCGGCGGTCACCGGCGCTGGAGCAGCACCGTGCGACAAATCCTGCCGGTGCCGCCCAAGCCACTGGACCAGACCAGCCAGGGTGGCGGCAGCCCCGCCAATAACAGCAAAAGCGGCAGCGCCCGGGTGGTGCTTTACACGGTGCTGCTGGATGTCGACAACGCCGACAACGCGCTGATGGCGGAAATGACCACCCAGGTATTCTTCGTCGCCAGCCGGGCGAAAGACGTCCTCACCGCGCCGGTTGCCGCCCTGCAAGGCACTGCCACCGCCCACCGGCAGACCGCGCAGGTGATCGCCGCCAATGGCGAGATTCAGTCTCGCGAAGTGCATACCGGTATCAGCGATCGCTTGAGAGTCCAGGTGCTGGAAGGCCTGAGCGAAGGCGATCACTTGCTGGTCGGCCCGGCCGACGGCAACGGAGGCTGAATGCAAACGCCCCTGATCGACCTGCAGGACATCCGTAAATCCTACGGTGGCGGCGATGCGCCTGAAGTGCATGTGTTGCGCGGGATCGACCTGTCGATCCACGCCGGGGAATTCGTGGCGATCGTCGGCGCGTCCGGCTCCGGCAAATCGACACTGATGAACATCCTCGGCTGCCTCGACCGACCGACGTCCGGCGAATACCGCTTCGCCGGGGAGAACGTCGCCGGCCTCGACACCGACGAACTGGCCTGGCTGCGCCGCGAGGCCTTCGGTTTCGTGTTCCAGGGGTACCACCTGATTCCGTCCGGCTCGGCCCAGGAAAACGTCGAGATGCCGGCGATCTACGCCGGTACACCCGCCGCCGAACGCCACGCCCGCGCCGCCGCCCTGCTCGACCGCCTCGGGCTCGCATCGCGTACCGGCAACCGTCCGCACCAGTTGTCCGGCGGTCAGCAGCAACGGGTGTCGATTGCCCGGGCGTTGATGAACGGCGGGCACATCATTCTTGCCGACGAACCCACCGGCGCCCTCGACAGCCACAGCGGCAAGGAAGTCATGGCGTTGCTCGACGAACTGGCGAGCCAGGGCCACGTCGTCATCCTGATCACCCACGACCGCGAAGTGGCTGCCCGGGCCAAGCGCATCATCGAGATCCGCGACGGCCTGATCATCAGCGACAGCGCCCGAGACACCCCCGAAGCCCGGACGTCGGCCAACCCCGGATCCCTGCAGGCCGTCGATCTGCGCCAGCGCCTGAGCGAAGGCGCGCAAGCGTCCGGCGCGTGGAAAGGCGAACTGGTGGACGCCCTGCACGCCGCCTGGCGGGTGATGTGGATCAACCGTTTCCGCACGGCGCTGACCCTGCTGGGGATCATCATCGGCGTGGCCTCGGTGGTGGTCATGCTCGCGGTCGGCGAAGGCAGCAAGCGTCAGGTCATGGCGCAAATGGGCGCGTTCGGTTCGAACATCATTTACCTCAGCGGCTCGGCGCCCAATCCGCGCACGCCGCCGGGCATCGTCACCCTCGATGACGTGGCGGCGCTGGCCAGCCTGCCGCAGGTCAAACGGATCATGCCGGTCAACGGCGCGGAGGCCGGTGTGCGGTTCGGCAACGCCGACCACATGAGCTACGTCGGCGGCAACGACACCCACTTCCCGGCGATCTTCAACTGGCCGGTGGTCGAGGGCAGCTACTTCACCGATGCCGACGAGCGCAACGCCAGCGCGGTGGCGGTGATCGGCAAGAAGGTTCGCGACAAACTGCTCAAGGATGTGCCCGACCCCATCGGCCAATACATCCTGATCGAGAACGTGCCGTTCCAGGTGGTCGGCGTGCTCCAGGAAAAAGGCGCGAGCTCCGGCGATCAGGACAGCGACGACCGCATCGCCATCCCCTACTCCGCCGCCAGCGTGCGGCTGTTCGGCACACGCAATCCGGAATACGTGGCCATCGCTGCGGCGGATGCACGCAAGGTCAAGGAAGCCGAACACGCCATCGAACAACTGATGCTGCGCCTGCACAACGGCAAGAAGGATTTCGAACTGACCAACAACGCCGCGATGATCCAGGCCGAGGCGCGCACGCAAAACACCCTGTCGCTGATGCTCGGCTCGATTGCCGCGATTTCGCTGCTGGTGGGCGGGATCGGTGTGATGAACATCATGCTCATGACCGTGCGCGAACGCACTCGCGAGATCGGCATTCGCATGGCCACCGGCGCCCGGCAGCGGGACATCCTGCGCCAGTTCCTCACCGAAGCCGTGATGCTTTCGGTGGTCGGTGGTCTCGCCGGAATCGCCCTGGCGCTGATCGTCGGCGGCGTGCTGATTCTCGGCGAAGTCGCCGTGGCGTTTTCCTTGATGGCGGTGTTCGGCGCCTTTGGCTGCGCCCTCGTGACCGGTGTCGTCTTCGGCTTCATGCCGGCCCGCAAAGCCGCCCGGCTCGACCCGGTCACGGCCCTTACCAGTGAATGATCGTTCTATGAAACCGCGCCTCAGCCTGTTGACCGTGTGCCTGTTGCTCAGCGCCTGCGGCAGTTCCGTCCAGCGTCCCGACAGCGGCTTGCAACCGCCCGTTGCGTGGCAGTCGCCCCACACTGCCAGCGTTGCCCGCATCGATCCGCACTGGTGGAAACAGTTCGCCAGCCCCGAGCTCGACCGCCTGATCGAACAGGCCCGCCTCGGCAGTTTCGACCTCGCTGCCGCTATGGCCCGGGTACGCCAGGCCCAGGCCGGCACGGTGATTGCCGGCGGTTCGCAACTGCCTGAAGTGAAAGCCGGGGCCAATGCCAATCGGCAAAAACTGCTGCGTGGCAACGGTTACAACCAGCTCGATGCCGACAGCAGCAATCGGGCAGTGGATTACTTCGACGCCAATCTGAACGCCTCCTACGAAATCGATTTCTGGGGCGGTAAACGCGCCTCCCGCGACAGCGCGCAATTCGCCCTGCAGGCCAGCGAATTCGATCGGGCGACCGTCGAGCTGACCCTGTTCAGCGGCGTGGCCAGCACCTATGCCCAAGCCCTGTCCCTGCGCGAGCAAAGCCGCATCGCCGAGCTGAACCTGGCCAACGCGCAGAACGTGCTGAAACTGGTGCAGACCCGCTTCGACTCAGGCTCGGCCACCGCACTGGAACTGGCTCAGCAGAAAAGTCTGGTGGCCGCACAGCAACGGCAACTACCGCTGGTGCAACAGCAAGCCCAGGATGCCTTGATCAGCCTCGCCGCCCTGCTCGGCCGCCCCGTGCAGGAGTTGCAGACCGGCACAGAGTCATTCGACCGGTTGCAATGGCCGAGCATCGACGCCGGCCTGCCCAGCGATCTGCTCAATCGGCGTCCGGACATCGCCCGCGCCGAAGCGCAACTGGCAGCGGCGCAGGCTGACGTCAAAGTCGCCCGCGCCGCCATGCTGCCGACCGTGACCCTGACTGCGCAGCTCGGCTCCGGGGCCAATCAGTTCGATGACATTATCCGCAGCCCTTTCTACAACCTCACCGCCGGACTGGTAGCGCCGATCTTCAACAATGGCCGCCTGAGCGCCGAACGCGACAAGGCCACGGCCCGCCAGGAAGAACTGCTGGAAACCTATCGCGGGGCAATCATCAACGGCTTCGCCGATGTCGAAAAAGCCCTCAACGGGATTCGCGGGCTCGATCAACAGCGGCAGTGGCAAAGTGAAGAGCTGAACCAGGCGCAAACCGCCTTCGAGATCGCCCAAAGCCGCTACCAGGCGGGAGCCGAGGATTTGCTGACGGTGCTGGAAACCCAGCGCACGCTGTACGCGGCGCAGGATCTGAATGTGCAACTAAGACTGTCGCGATTGCAGGCGAGTGTGGCGTTGTACAAGGCGCTGGGGGGCGGGTGGCAGACGCTGTAATCGCAGCGAACTCACGACCGCTTTCGCGAGCAGGCTCGCTCCCACAATGATCGCGTCCATTCAGATGAAACGCGCTCATTGTGGGAGCGAGCCTGCCAGGTTCAGCGAATCAACGATAGCGTGGCCCCTCAGACCGCGCCGGTTTTGGCCGTCAGATTGCGCGCATACCACGGTCGTTTCGGCACGCGCCGGAACAGGCTTTCGAGCTTCTTCTCGTCCTCACCGAAGGTGATGCGCAGCGCCAGCTTCATGGTTTCCGGGTCCATTTCCACCGACTTGCCCACCTGCAAGCCCGGCACGGTGCTGCACCCGTGAGTGGTCGGGCCGAGCCAGGGGTCCGCCACCTCGACCCAGCGCCCGGGCGCAAACCATTTCACGCCATTGACCTCGAGACGCGAAACCTGGCCCGGATGGAAGCGCTCGTGAGCGCGGAACCAGTCTTCCACACGGTCGTCGATCCAGCCATGAAACGCCCAGAACACCGGGTTCACATGGGATGAAAACGGGTCGCCCAGAAAGTCGTTTTCCGGGGCGAACCAGCGTGCGGCGAAGTCATCCAGATCCCGGGCCAACGGCACTGGCTGGCCATTGGAAGGATCCCGCGGCACCGAGGCCCAGCGCATGTGCAACCAGTCGTGCAGACCCAGTTCCACCTCGGAGCCGAACTGGCCCAGGGTCAGCTTCGACAGGTACTGCGGATCGCGGTACTGCGATTCCCAGACTTCGAAATTGCTCTGATAGGTCTCGGCGGTCTTCAGGTCGCTGACCCATTGCGCGTACTCGTCATCGCCCTCGGCCAGCCAGGTCGGCGGCAGCGAGGTGCCGTCGTGGTTGTCGAAATAACGGGCGAACCCGACACGGTCGCGCACCAGTTCCGGCTGCGGCAGCGGGAAGAACTGCCAGGACGGCAGATCCTGCATGGAGCGCGCGGTGCCGAGCATGTGCCGGTGCATAAAGAAAAAATCGATGCCCGAACCGTTGCGATCCTTGCGCGGACCGCGAGCATCGCGCTCCTGATCGCGAGGACCGGGTTGCCAGCCGAGGCCGCGCAAGGCGTTGCGCTTGTCTTCGGACAGGGTGTGCCACTTGTCCCGCGTCGCATGCCAGACCTGGTGAAACAGCCGATGCTCGGGGGACACCAGCCACGCCAGCAGCGTCGGATTCAACGGCGTGCGTTGTCGTGCTTCCGGGAACAGGCATTTGACCGCAATGAAGCGGTGATCCTGGGCCGGCAAGGCCAGCGAGCGGTCGAGACGCTGCACCGTGCCGCTGAGGCTGCCGCTGCCGGCGTTGCCGAAATCGGCCCAGACCTCATCGAGGATCATGTTCAGTTCGTAATCGACACTGCCCCCGGCGCCCAGCAGTCGCCAACTGAGCTTCGACGCCTCGGCCCCGGCAAGATCGCCGAGAATCCGGTAGCGCGGTGTTTCGGCAGAACGCAAACGCTCCGGCGTGTCGAGAAACCCGCACACGCCCCGGCCCCTCTGGCCGATATCCAGAAACACCTCCAGGCCCTCGTTCGGCAATCCGTCGAGGCCGGCATCACGGCCGACAAAACGGATCTTCCAGACCCCGCGCAATGCGTTCGCCAGGCGCTGCCCGGCCACGTCGGCGACATCGAACGACGCCTCCCCGGGCGTGATCGTCGGGTCGGGCTTCGTCCATTCGCGATGCCCGAAATAAGCTGCAGGTACGGCAGCGCCGGTCAACGCCAGGCCTGCCATGAACCATCGTCGAGAAATCCTCATTGCCCTACCTGTATTCAGCCTTGAAGCAGGCTTTATCCCAGCTAGAACGTTTGCTGCCCGGACAAATTTAAGCGCCGGCAACCACGACTAATTTTTTCCTGCGCCCGCTCGTTCCTCCCAGATAGCAAAGGCCTCTGCGCCTGTACCTCGACAGCGAACCTGACTGAGATGGCAATGACAAAACCACGTTCGAAAAAGGCTCTATTCATCGGCCTGCCGCTGGCCCTGGCGATCAGCGCCGGTGCCGGTTTCGCGGTCTGGGACATCTGGTTCAAGGACAACCCCGGCTACCCGGTCAAAGTCATGCAGCAGGCCGAAGAACTGCACGAGCACATGCTCTCGTTCGACAGCCACATCACCATCACCCAGAACTTCGGCACCACCGGCAACGAGATCGACAAGGACGGCAGCGAGCAGTTCGATCTGGTCAAGGCCAATCGCGGACGGCTGTCCGGTGCGGCGCTGACGATTTTCGGCTGGCCGGAAATCTGGAACGGCCCCAATGCTCCGCACAAACCCACCGCAGGCTTTGTCGAAGAGGCACGCAACCAGCAGGAAATCCGCTACAAGATCATTTCCGGGATGGTCCGTGACTTTCCCAATCAGGTCGGCATTGCCTACACCGCCAACGACTTCCGGCGCCTGCACGGCGAAGGCAAGTTCGCGATCTTCATCAGCATGCTCAACGCCTACCCGCTGGGTCATGACCTGAATCGGCTGGATCTGTGGGCGGCGCGCGGCATGCGCATGTTCGGCTTCAGCTACATCGGCAACAACGACTGGGCCGACTCGTCGCGCCCGCTGCCGTTTTTCAATGACTCGCCGGACGCTCTCGACGGTCTTTCCGATATCGGTAAGCAAGCGGTCAAGCGCCTGAACGACCTGGGCGTGATCATCGACGTGTCGCAGATGTCGACCAAGGCCCTGGAGCAAGTCGCGCAATTGAGCCGCACGCCGCTGGTGGCCTCGCACTCGGCACCGCGGGCCATGGTCGATATCCCGCGCAACCTCAGCGACAAGGAACTGCAGCTGATCAAGAACAGCGGCGGCGTGGTGCAGATCGTTGGTTTCTCGCAGTACCTGCGTCCGCTGACCCAAGGCACCCAGGACAAACTCAACGAACTGCGCAAGCGCTTCGATCTGCCGCCGCTGCCGAATCAGGCCTTCGCGCTGATGCCAGGCGATCCGATCATCTCGGCGTGGTCGGAGCAGAAGTTCGGCGAATACGCCGGCCAGCTTTACGCCATCCTCGATACAGAACCGAAGGCCAGCCTGAAGGACCTGGGGGACGCCATCGATTACACCGTGCGCAAGATCGGCATCGACCACGTCGGCATCAGTTCGGACTTCAACGAAGGCGGCGGCGTCAAGGGTTGGGAGAACGTCGGCGAGATTCGCAACGTCACCGCTGAACTGCTGTCGCGCGGTTACTCGGAAGCTGACATCGCCAAACTCTGGGGCGGCAATTTCCTGCGGGTCTGGGATCAGGTCGAGAAAGCCGCCAGACCGGCGATTGCTTCGAGCCTGGAAGTCGCCAAGCCATGAGCAACCGTCGTGACTTTCTGAAGCAGGCCGGAATCCTCGCTGCCGCGCTACCGCTGGGCGCAAGTCTGCCGAACATCGCCAGCGCTTCAACCGCCGCCGCGCCGCCATCGCGCAACAAGTGGGCGCAATTGCAGCAGTTGTTCGATCAGGATCCGGCCTGGCTGCACTTCTCCAATTTCCTGGTCACCACCCATCCGCGCCCGGTGCGCGAGGCGATCGAGCTGCACCGCGCCGCCCTCGACAAAAATCCGGGGCTGGCCATGGACTGGGACCACGGTGTCACCGAAAAACGCGAAGAGGAGGTGCGCACCTGGGCGGGTCGTTACGTGCAGGCCGATGCCCGGCAGATCGCCCTGACCGGCAGCACCACCGAAGGCCTGGCGATGATTTATGGCGGTGTGCAGGTGCGGGCCGATCAGGAAATCCTCACCACCGAACACGAGCATTACGCGACCCACACCATCCTCGAACTGCGCACCCGGCGCGACGGCACCCGGGTGCGCAAGATCCGTCTGTTCAAGGATCCGTACCGGATCAGCAAGGACGAACTGCTGGCCAACATCGACCGCAGCATTCGCCCGGAAACCCGCGTGCTGGGCATGTGCTGGGTGCATTCCGGCAGCGGCGTGAAACTGCCGCTCGCCGATATCGGTGCACTCGTGGACAAACACAACCGTGGCCGCAGCGAGGCCGACCGCATTGTGTATGTCGTCGACGGCGTGCACGGTTTTGGTGTGGAAGACGTGAGTTTCCCGGCGATGAACTGCGACTTCTTCGTCGCCGGCACCCACAAATGGATGTTCGGCCCGCGCGGCACCGGGATCGTGGTCAGCCGCACGACGGACGTGAAATACGTCACGCCGATCATCCCGACCTTCTCCGAGGCCGAGCATTTCTCGACCACCATGACGCCGGGCGGTTACCACGCGTTCGAGCATCGCTGGGCCCTGACCGAAGCGTTCAAATTGCATCTGCAGCTGGGCAAGGCCGACGTGCAGGCGCGCATTCACGAACTCAACAGCTACCTGAAAAAACGCCTGCTGCAACGGCCGCAGATCGAACTGGTCACGCCATTGAGCCCCGAATTTTCTGCCGGTTTCACCTTCTTCCGGGTCAAGGGCAAGGACAGCGACAGGATCGCCGCACACCTTATGGCCAACAAGGTAGTGGCCGATGCCGTGGAGCGTGATGTCGGGCCGGTGATCCGCACGGCGCCGGGGCTGCTCAACGACGAAGTCCAGATCGACCGCCTGCTGGCGGTGCTCGACCGGGCGCTGTGAGCGAACGATTTCCTTCCCTTTGACGAGACTCGAAATGAACAGTGAACTGCCTCGTTCTGCTTTGAAAGCACTGCCGGCGCTGATGCTCGCCGCCCTCGCCGCGAGCCTGTTGCCAGGCGCTGCGCAAGCGGCCACTGCGCCGGCGCCGGGCAAAGTGTTCAAGGACTGCAAGGATTGTCCGGAAATGGTCGTGCTGCCCACCGGCACCTTCACCATGGGCACTCCGGAAGATGAAGTCGGCCGCGAGCCCGATGAAGGTCCGATGCACCCGGTGACCTTTGCCAGACCACTGGCCATCAGCCGCTTCCAGGTGCTCAAGGGCGAATGGTTCGCCTACCTCAAGGACACCGGCTACCGCATGCCTGACGGCGATGATCGTCCCGGCCGCGCGTGCAAGGCCGGGGTTCCGGACTACGCCGGCAGTGACCCGCGCAAGCAGTACACAGACCGGCATCCGGCGGTGTGCATGGACTTCGCCGAAGCCAACGCCTACGTGGCGTGGCTGTCGAAAAAAACCGGTCAACATTATCGACTGGTCAGTGAATCCCTGCGCGAGTACGCGGCCCGGGGCGGCACGAGCGGTCCGTTCCCCTTCCCGTTCGATGAGGGCAAGGAATACAGTATCGCCAAGCACGCCAACACCTATGGCGCCGCCGACGGCTATAACTTCACCGCTCCGGCCGGCAGCTTCCCGCCCAACGCTTTCGGCGTGTACGACATGCACGGCAACGTCTACGAATGGACCGCCGACTGCTACAACGAAAACTACGAAGGCGCGCCGAGCGACGGCAGCGCCTGGCTGACCGGCAAGTGCGAATTCAAGCGCATCCGCGGCAACGACTGGGGCGAAGCCCCGGTATTTTCACGCTCCGGCAATCGCAATGCGCTGGTGCCGACCGAACGCGGCGACTGGATCGGCTTTCGCGTCGCCCGGGACCTGTAACCCGCCATCGCCACGCTAAATTAACCCTCCCGCCAGTCGTTCTACAGATGGCGCGATCCATTGCGACGCGCCACTGCCCTCTACGTCACCCAGGCGACGCCCGCAGTCGATGCAGGCCTTTGCCGCTCTTTCACGCAGGGAACCTCCATGAGCAAACCAACACGCGGGGTGATCAATGAATTGTTCGCCCTGCTCAAACCCTTTCGGCTGATCGTTGCCGGCTCGATCCTGCTCGGCATGGTCGGTGGCCTGAGCGTCACGGCGTTGCTGGCGACGATCAATAACGCGCTGCATTCCGAAGCCGGCCTGACCAGCACGGTGGTCGCGGTATTCGCCGGCCTGTGCCTGCTGGCCCTGGCCAGTTCGATCTTCTCCGACATCGGCACCAACTTCGTCGGCCAGCACATCATCGCCAGGCTGCGCAAGGAACTCGGCGAAAAGGTGCTGTCGGCGCCTATCGAGCAGATCGAGCGCTACCGCAGCCATCGACTGATCCCGGTGCTGACCCACGACGTCGACACCATCAGTGATTTTGCTTTCGCCTTTTCACCCCTGGCCATCTCCATGACGGTCACCCTCGGCTGCATGGGCTACCTGGCGATGCTGTCGTGGCCGATGTTCCTGATGATGGCGGCGGCGGTCCTGATCGGCACGATCATTCAGTACATTGCCCAGGGCCGTGGCATGCAGGGGTTCATGGAGGCCCGCGACCACGAAGACGACTTGCAGAAAAACTACAACGCGATTGCCGAAGGCGCCAAGGAACTGCGCATCCACCGCCCACGTCGTCACCGCATGTTCGTTTCGGGCATCCAGAGCACCGCCGACCGGATCTGCGAAACCCAGGTGCGTTCAGTGAACATCTACGTGATCGCCAAGACCCTCGGCTCGATGCTGTTCTTCGTGGTGATCGGCCTGGCGCTGGCCCTGCAATCGCTGTGGCCGAGCGCCGACAAAGCGGTGATGAGCGGCTTCGTGCTGGTGCTGCTGTACATGAAAGGTCCGCTGGAACACGTCATGGCGGCGTTGCCGATTGTCGGTCGCGCACAGATCGCCTTTCGCCGGATTGCCGAACTCTCCGAGCAGTTTTCTTCGCCTGAGCCGCACTTGCTGCTCAACGATCAGGGCAACAGAAAAACCCCGGTGCACAGCCTGGAACTGTCCGAGGTTTCGTACAGTTTCCCGACCGTGGCAGGCGCGGCGCCATTCCGCCTGGGACCGGTGAACCTGAAGATCGAGCAGGGCGACATCATTTTCATCGTGGGCGAAAACGGTTGCGGCAAGACCACCCTGATCAAGTTGCTGCTGGGCCTGTATGCGCCGCAGCAAGGCGAAATCCGCCTCAACGATCAGGTCGTCACCGCCCTCACCCGTGATGATTATCGCCAGTTGTTCACCACGATCTTCGCCGACTATTACCTGTTCGACGACGTGGTGCAGGGCGACACGCATATTCCGCAGGACGCGAACAAATACCTCGAACGCCTGGAGATCGCGCACAAGGTCAGCGTGCGCGACGGCGCGTTCACCACCACCGATCTGTCCACCGGCCAGCGCAAGCGCCTGGCGCTGATCAACGCATGGCTGGAAGAGCGTCCGGTGCTGGTGTTCGACGAGTGGGCCGCCGACCAGGATCCGACGTTCCGGCGGATCTTCTACACCGAACTGCTGCCGGACCTGAAGCGTCTGGGCAAGACCATCATCGTCATTTCCCACGACGATCGTTACTTCGACGTCGCCGACCAGCTGGTGCGCATGAACGCCGGCAAAGTGGTCACCGAGCTGCAACCCGCCTGATTGTGAAACATCTGTAAAAAAAGTGCGTCGAGCCTTTCCGGTTTTCGGGAGGCTCAACGTCTTACATACAGTTAATAGAAATCGTTCTCAGTCAACACTTTCAAGAGTAGAAGAACAATGCCCGCACCGCACGGACTCCACCCGCTCGCCAAGGCTCTGCTGATCCGCCGCTCCTTGCGCACTACCCTTCCCGCTTTTTGCGCCATGGCGTTGACCCTGCCGGTGATCGGTCAGGTGCAGGCCGCCGCGGTGGCGATCAATATTCCTGCACAGTCGCTGGGGAGCGCACTGCAGGAATTCGGTCGCCAGACCAATCTGCAAGTGCTCTACAGCCCGGACGACGTCAGCGGCCTGCGCAGCACCGCCGTCAGTGGCAGCCTGGAGCCGACCGCCGCCATCGCGCAATTGCTGCAGGGCACCGACATCGCCTACAGCGTGCAGGGCAACAATGTAGCGTTGCGCGCCCGCAGCAACGGCGCGGCCCTTGACCTGGCACCGACCAGCATCACCGCCGCCGGAGAATCGGCCTGGGGTCCGGTGGACGGAATCGTCGCCAAACGCAGCGCCACCGGTTCCAAGACCGATACCGCGCTGAAGGAAATTCCGCAGACCATCAACGTCGTCACCCAGGACGAAATCAAGATGCGCGGTTCACAATCGGTCACCGAAGCCCTGCGCTACACCGCCGGCATGACCGGCGGCGGCTTCTCCGACCGGGTGAAGATTTTCGATGAGCCGACGTCTCGCGGCTTCTCGCCAACCCCGCTGTACCTCGACGGCCTGCACCTGCCCTACGGCGGTGGCAGCACCGGTGGTTCGCTGCAGATCGACCCGTACAGCCTGGAGCGCATCGAAGTGCTGAAGGGCCCGGCATCGGTGCTGTATGGCCAGAACCAGCCGGGCGGTATCGTCAACATGGTCAGCAAGCGTCCGACCGCCACACCGCTGCATGAAGTGATCGTCGGTGGCGGCAGCTACGACCGCAAATACGGCGCCTTCGACCTCGGCGGCCCGCTCGACGACCAGGGCGAATTGCTTTATCGCCTGACCGGTGTGGTCAACGACAGCAACTCGCAGATCGACTACGCCGACCAGAAACGCATGATGCTCGCGCCCAGCCTGACCTGGCTGCCGAACGACCGCACCAGCATCACCCTGTACGGCCAGTACCAGAAAGACCACGACACCCCGGAAGCCCAGGGCCTGCCGGCCAACGGCACCGTATACCGCAGCGCCAACGGTCGCATCAGCCGCAGCCTGTTCCTCGGCGAGCCGAACGTGAACAAGTACGACCGCGAACAGTTCGTGCTCGGCTACGAGATCTCCCACGAACTCAACGACGTCTGGACCCTCAAGCAGAACGCCCGCTACGCGCAGCTCAACGACCGTTACATCGCGCCGCTGCACGGCTATTCCTTCGAACCGAATCCGGTCACCGGTGCCGATGATGAAAGCCGTCAGACCCGCTTTGGCGTGGACTGGGCCCAGGACAACAAGGTCTTCGGTGTCGATAACATCGCCCAGGCCAAATTCAAGACCGGCGAGCTGGATCACACCCTGCTGCTGGGCGTGGACTACTACCACTTCAACTCCAAGTTCCTCGGTCGCTATGACCGGACCGGCCCGGCCATCGACCTGTACAACCCGGTCTACGGCAGCGAGTTCAACTTCCGCCAGCCTTACCGTTGGGACAACACGATCAAGCAGACCGGCCTGTACACCCAGGATCAGATGCGCTGGAACCAGTGGTTCCTGACCGTCGGCGGTCGCTATGACTTTGCCGAAACCATCAACAAGGAACCGCTGGGCGGCAACCGTTCGAACATCAAGGACGAGAAGTTCACCGGACGCGCGGGCTTTGGCTACGAGTTCGAAAACGGTCTGACGCCGTACGTCAGCTACGCCGAATCGTTCCTGCCACAGACCGGCGCCGACATGAACGGCCGTCCGTTCGAACCGACCGAGGGCAAGCAGTACGAAGTCGGTATCAAGTACGAGCCAAGCTTCGTCGACGGTTTCATCCAGCTGTCGGCTTACCAGATCGATCAGAACAACATGCTGACCAACGACCTGCAGAACCCGGGCTTCAGCAGCCAGAGCGGTTCGGTGCGCTCGCGCGGCGTGGAACTGGAAGGCAAGGTCAACGTCACCCGGAACCTGCGTGTGCTGGCTTCGGTGTCGCGCAACCAGATCAAATGGCGCAGCGTCAACGACGGTCGCGAAGGTCGCACCCTAGCCATGAGCCCGCCGCTGACCGCCTCGGCGTGGGTCAACTACGACTTCGACGTATCCACCCCGCTGGCCGGTCTGGGCATGGGCCTGGGTACCCGCTACGTGCGCAGCAGCTACGGCTCGGACTACGAGGAGGATTCCTTCCAGATCCCGTCCTATACCGTGTATGACGCCATGGTCTCCTACGACCTGGAGAAATCGCCGCTGCACGTCAAAGGCGTGAAAGTGAAGATGAACCTGGAAAACCTCGCCGACAAGAAGTACGTCGCCAGCTGCAACAGCACCCTGGACTGCTACTACGGCGAAGGCCGCACCATGACCGCCGACGTGACCTACAACTGGTAACACGCGCGGTACCAGACAAAACGCCGGCGTCTGCCGGCGTTTTGCTGTCTGCCCGAACGCAAATCCCGGACAAAAGAAAAGGGCCGCAGACAGCGGCCCTTTTCAGTCCCTCGAAGAACCTGTGCTAACGCGCCGCGAACACCTGCGCCAACCGCTCGGCGATATGCTGCTGCGCCTCTTCGGCCTCATCGATGATCGCGCCCATGCGCATGAAGTCATGGGTCATGCCTTCGTACACCTTCAACTCGACTTCGACACCCGCCGCCTGCAAATGCCGGGCATACGCCACGCCTTCGTCGTGCAGCGGATCGCACTCGGCCAGCACCAGCAGCACCGGTGCCATATTGGCCGGGACTTTACCCAGCAACGGCGAAAAGCGCGGATCGAGACGGTCGGCTGCCTCACGCTGATAGTGGTCGTAGAACCAGTTCAGCGAGGCCTTCTCCAGCAGATAGCCTTCGGCATAACGCTCGATGGTGGGCGTGCTGCGACTGGCGTCGGTGACCGGGTAGATCAGCACCTGCAAACGCGGCTGCACCGGAGCACCGGCCAGTTGTGCAGCCAGCACCGTGGCCAGGCTGCCACCGACGCTGTCGCCGGCAATCGCCAGACGCTCAGTGTCCAGACCCAGGTCCCGAGCACTGGCCACCAGCCAGTCCCAGGCGTCCTGCGCATCGTCTGCCGCGGTGGGAAAACGGAACGCCGGCGCCAGTCGATAGGCCACCGACAGCACCACACAATCGGCCATCGACGCCAGCGCCCGGCACAGCGAATCATGGGAGTCGAGGCTGCCGACCACATAACCGCCGCCATGGAAATACAACAACGCAGGGCGCCCGGCCCCGGTTCTCAACGGCTGATTACTGTAGATCCGCGCGGCCAGCAGCGAACCGTCGCGTACCGGCAATTGCAGCTCATCGACCACAGCAAGGTCTTCGCCTCCGGCGTCCATCAGCAAAGACGACTGATCGAACTGCTCGCGGGCCTGTTCAGGGGTCAGCTCATGCATGCCCACGCGTTTGCCACTGGCCCGGCCGTTGCCGACCAGTTGCAGGAACGCGGCGATATCAGGATTCAACGACATTCAATTTCTCCAGACGACTCGGGCGCCATAGGCGCCCGGGTCGTGTTTGCGATGACAGAGCGGGTTTCAGGACATGACTACTGATTCAACGAACTCGCCGAGCATTTCTTCAGCCTCGGACAGGAAAGTTTCGTCCCGCGGGATCTGGAAGTGCCCGCAGTCCAGCCATTCGCCGCCCATTCCCGGCTGTTCGAGTTGCGCGGCCAGTTCCACTGCCTCCTCTTCGCGGCCGAGAGTCCACCAGCAGATCGGCTGCACCGCCAGCGGCGGGCAGCGGTCGAGTTGCAACGACAACTGCTTGAGCCGGCGCGCCACGCTGAACACATGGGCCAGCTCCTCGGCCCCCAGCGCCACGTAGGTCGACGCTCCGCTCTCGGTGCCCATCGCGGTGCTGAAGATCGCGCGCAGGTTCTGCGGGGTTTCCTCACCCTCGATGGACACGTCCGAAGCGTCCGGCAACGTGACCCGCAGGAAATCACGCAAATCGGCTCGCCAGTCATCCACGGCCCCGGCATTGATCGCCGCCGACGCCACGAAGCTGTCCACCAGACCGACGAACTGCACCTGCTGCCCTTCCCGCTCAAGCTGCGCCGCCATCAGCATCGCCAGCGTACCGCCGAGCGACCAGCCCAGCAGGTGATACGGCCCCTGCGGCTGTTTCTCGCGGATCTGCGCCACGTAATCGCTGGCCATGCTTTCCAGCGACGTATCGCTGAAAGTCGGGTCGAGCAACATCCGCGACTGGATCGCCAGCACCTGGCGCTGACCGCTCAAGCGACGGGCCAGCGGCTCGTAGTCGAACACCGTGCCGAAACCGGCATGGATGCAGAACAACGGTGCCTTGCCCTTGACCTCGGCATTCATCGCCAGCAGCCCGGTAGCCCTCCCGGTCGAGCCCTGAACGCTGGCCACCAGCTCGCCGATGCTCGGTTTCTGCATCAGGTCGCGCAGTTTCAGGCTCAAGCCCTGGGCCTTGAGTACGCGGCTGCGGGCAACCACCTGCAGGCTGAGAATCGAATCGCCGCCCAGCTCGAAGAAGTTGTCGGTGAGGCCGACCCGTTCGATCTTCAGCACCTCCTGCCAGATCTTCGCCAGGGCCTTCTCCAGCTCGGTACGTGGCGCCACGTAATCCTGACGCTGTTCGGCGTCCGGGTCCGGCAAGGCCTTGCGGTCGAGTTTGCCGTTCGGCGTCAGCGGCATGCGTTCGAGCAACATCAGGTGCGCAGGCACCATGTAGTCCGGCAGGCTGGCCTTGAGCTGTTCACGCAGGCGTTCGCACAGACCTTCCGATGCATCGGCACTGGCCAGCACGTAGCCGAGCAGTTGTTTGCCGCTGACGCCCTCGCGGGCGACCACGGCTGCATCGCGCACGCCCGGTTGTTGCTTGAGGCGCGCCTCGACTTCACCCAGCTCGATACGGAAACCACGGATTTTCACCTGATGGTCGATCCGCCCCAGGTAGTCGACCGTACCGTCGGCACGCTGGCGCACCAGGTCGCCGGTGCGGTACAGGCGACTGCCATCGGCGCTGAACGGGTTGGCCACGAAACGCTCGGCGGTGCCGCCGGAACGGCCCAGATAACCTCGCGCCAGCGCCCCGCCGAGATACAGCTCGCCGGCGATGCCCACCGGCAAACGGTTGAGATCGCTGTCGAGCACGTAACCGCTGCGCTCGCCGACCACACTGCCGATCGGCGCGTAGGCGGCGCCGCATTCATCTTCGGCGCCGGCCTTCCAGATCAGCGGCGTGACCACGGTTTCGGTCGGGCCGTAGCCGTTGATGATGTACTGCGGCTTGAGCGCACGCCGGGCCAGTTCGAAGCTCGCCACCGGCACTGCGTCGCCACCGAAGCAGTAGATGCGTACCGGCGGCGGATTGCCGTGTTGCTCGGCGTGTTCGGCCAGCTGTTGCAGGTACACCGGCGGGAACGCCGCCACGCTCACGCCGTGCTGATGCATGGCGTTGTACGTCTGCTCGGCCGTCCACAGGCTGTCGTCACGGATCAGCAGGCGTGCGCCATGGGTCAGCGTGGTCAGCCAGCGCTCGTGGGCGCCGTCGAAAGCGAACGACATGAAGTGCAACTCGCAATCGGCTTCGCTCATTTCATACCGCTGACCGATCGCCTCGCAGTGCATCGCCAGCGGCCCGTGGGCCACGCCGACGCCTTTCGGCAAACCGGTGGAGCCGGAGGTGTAAATCACGTACGCCAGATTGCCCGGTTCTACCGAAACCTGTGGCGCCGTATCCAGATGGGCGCTCAGGTCCAGTCGATCCAGTTCCAGCACATGCAGGTTGTCCTGGGTCGGCATCACCTGACGCAGGCTCGAATCACTGAGCAGCAGCGCGATACCGGAATCGCGCATCAGATAACTCAAGCGCTCGCGAGGATAGGTCGCGTCCAGCGGCACATAGGCACCGCCCGCCTTGAGCACCGCCAGCAGCGCGACGATCATGTTTTCGCTACGCGGCAACGCCACGCCGACCCGCACTTCCGGGCCGACGCCTTCGGCGATCAGCGCATGGGCCAGACGATTGGCCCGGGCCTCGATCCGGGCGTAGCTGAACGCTTGATCATTGAAGACCACCGCGGTTTGCTCGCCGCGTTGCGCAGCCCACTGGCCGATGCGCTGATGCACCGCCAGCGCTGGCGGCTGCACCGCAATCGGCGCCTTGTCCGCCACCTGCGCGGTCGGCAGGCCGATGCGGCCCAGCGGTTGCGCAGCGTCTTCGGTCAGCGCAACCAGCAATCCCTCCATGTTGCTGCGGATGCCTTCGACGGTCGCCCGGTCGAAGTGCTCGCGCAGGAACATGTACTCGATCACCAGTCCTTCTTCGAGGGTGACCATCAGGTCCATCGGGAAGTTGGTCAGGCCCGCGCTGGCGCTCTCGCCAAACTTCAGCGAGTCGTCGCGCCACTCACGCAACGCCTGATCGATCGGATGGTTCTCGAACACGATGATGCTGTCGAACAGCGACTGCCCGGTGCGACCGGCCCAACGCTGGACGTCGGACAGCGGCGTGTATTCACGCTCGCGCATTTCCAGGTTGAAGTCCTGCAGGTCGCGCAGCCAGTCACCGACCGCCTGTTGCGCCGGCACATCCTTGATCACCGGCAAGGTGTTGATGAACAGGCCGAGGATCGATTCCGACGCCGGCAGGCTCGCCGGGCGCCCGGCCACGGTAGCGCCGAAGGTCACGCTGCGCTGGCCGCTGTAACGGCTGAGCAGCATCAGCCACGCGCCCTGCACCAGCGTATTGAGGGTGACCTGTTGGGACTGGGCGAAGGCTTTGAGCTGTTCGGTGCGGGTTTCGCCCAGACGGCTGTACAGCGCTTCATGACCGCGACCGTCACCGGTGCGCGCCACCGCGTCGGCGAGGTAGGTCGGCTCGTCGAGCAGACGCAAATGTTCACGCCAGAAACCTTCGCTGGCGTTGGCATCCTGCTGTTGCAGCCAGTTGATGTAGCGGCGGTACGGCACGGCTTCGGCCAGCGGCTGGCCTGAATACAGGCTCAGCACTTCGCCGATCAACTGCGAACTGCTCCAGCCATCGATCAGGATGTGGTGATAAGTCCAGATCAGTTGATAACTGTCCTCGCCCACTTGCACCAGCGTCAGGCGTTGCAGCGGCGGACGGTCGAGGTCGAACCCCTTGGCCCGTTCACTGGCGGCCAGCGCCTGCAACGCGGCTTGCGAGTGGTCCTGATCACGCCAGTCGAGCAGGCTCACCGGCAGTTGCGGATCAGCGAGCACGAATTGCAACGGCTCGGCCATGTCCTGCCAGAGGAAACCGGTGCGCAGAATGTCGTGGCGACGGCTCACCGCTTCCCACGCGGCCTTCAAGCGCGCCGGCTCCAGGCCCTGCACCGGAATGCTCACCTGGTTGATATAGAGGTCGCCGTCCGGCGAATTCAGACCAAGGAACAGCATGCCCTGCTGCATCGGCGACAAGCGGTACAGCCCGACCAGTTGCCCTTCCGGCAATGGCAGCTCGGCAATCTGCGCCTCGCTCAAGCCGTGCAGCGGCAGGTCGACCAGCGCGGTCTGCGGTGCCTGGGTGCCTTCAGTAGCCCGGGTACGCACGGCCAGTTGCTGGATGGTCGGTTGCTGGAACAGGTCTTTCGGGCTCAATTCGAGGCCCTGCTGACGGGCGCGGCTGACCACCTGAATCGAGATGATCGAGTCGCCGCCCAAGGCGAAGAAACTGTCGGTGGTGCTGATCCGCTCAAGACCCAGCACCTCTTTCCAGATCTCCACCAATGCCTGCTCGGTAGGGTTGACCGGCTCGACATGTTGCTGCGAAGCCGAGAACTCGAGCGCCGGCAGACGCTTGCGGTCGAGCTTGCCGTTGGGGCTCAGCGGCATCCGCGCCAGCCACATCCGGTGCGCCGGCACCATGTAATCCGGCAGGCTCGCGCCCAGCCAGGTCGACAGGCTCTCGTGCAGTTCATTGCGCACGGTGTCCGGAGCATCGAGCGTCGCCGGATCGCTCGGCACCAGGTACGCCACCAGTTGTTGGCTGCCCAGCACATCACGGGCAACCACGACCGCTTCACGCACGGCAGCATGCTCCATCAGCCGCGCTTCGATTTCACCGAGCTCAATGCGCAGACCGCGCAGTTTGACTTGATGATCGATGCGCCCGACGTACTCGATCACGCCGTCGGCGCGGTAACGCGCCAGATCACCGGTGCGGTACATCCGCTCGCCGGCCGCGAACGGGCTGGCGACAAAGCGCTCGGCGCTCAGCCCCGGACGACGGTGATAACCACGGGCCAGACCGATGCCGCCGAGGTACAGCTCACCGGCCACACCCACCGGCAGCGGATTGAGGCCGCTGTCGAGAATGAAGGTCGACAGGTTGGCAATCGGCTGACCGATCGGCACACCATCGCGACCTTCGTCGCGGCAGGTCCAGTGGGTCACGTCGATGGCCGCTTCGGTCGGGCCGTACAGGTTGAACAGACCGGCCCGTGGCAGTTTGGCGAACACCTGCACCTGCGCATCCACCGGCAGCGCTTCACCGCTGCAGACGATGCGCTTGAGACCGGTGCAGCTCGCAACGTTGGTGTCCTGCAGGAAGGCCTGCAGCATCGACGGCACGAAGTGCAGCGTGGTGACACGCTCGGCGTTGATCAGCGCAATCAGCTTCGCCGGATCGCGATGGTCACCCGGTGCCGCGACCACCAGTCGGGCGCCGGTCATCAACGGCCAGAAGAACTCCCACACCGACACGTCGAAGCTGAACGGGGTTTTCTGCAGCACGGTGTCGCTGGCGTCCAGGCCGTAGGCCTGTTGCATCCACATCAGGCGGTTGGTCAGGGCGCGATGGGCGTTGCCCGCGCCTTTGGGCATACCGGTGGAACCGGAGGTGTAGATCACGTAGGCCAGGTTGCCGGCGTCGTATTCGACCTGCGGGTTATGCTTTGGCCACCCGGCGAAGTCCGCGCCGGAGGGTTCCAGGCAGAGGGTCTGTACGCCATCGGGAATCGGCAGGCTGGCCAGCAAGTGCGGCTGGGTCAGCAACTGGCCGATGCCGCTGTCGGCAATCATGTAGCTCAGGCGATCACGCGGGTATTCCGGGTCCAGCGGTACGTAGGCGCCGCCAGCCTTGAGGATCGCCAGCAGGCCGATGACCATTTCCAGGCTGCGCTCGACCGCAATACCGACCAGCACATCCGGGCCGACCCCACGGGCGATCAAGCCATGGGCCAGCTGGTTGGCGCGGGCATTGAGCTGTGCGTAGCTCAGGGTCTGGCCGGCAAACACCAGCGCCGGTGCGTCCGGGGTGCGCAGGGCCTGAGCTTCGATCAGGGTGTGTACGCCCTGCTCCAGCGGATAGTCGACGGCGGTGGCGTTCCACTGCTCGACCATCAAACGGCGGTCGGTGCTGTCGAGCAGGTCCAGCGCACCGAGCATGGCCTCACCCGACTGCACCATCTGCTGCAACAGGTTGTGCAGTTGCGCGCTCAATTGCTCGATCACCGAATCGGTGAAGTGCCCGCGCTGGTAGCTGTAGTGCAGCGACAGCTCATCGCTGACATTCACCGCCAGGGTCAGCGGGTAATTGGTCTGCTCGTGGTTGTCGATGCCCCCGAAACGCAGCTCCTGCGGTGCGCCCTGCTCCAGCGCCTGGGACACGGGATAGTTTTCAAACACCAGAATGTTGTCGAACAGCGCTTCACCGCTCTGCCCGGCCCAGCGCTGAATATCGAACAACGGCGTGTGTTCGTGTTCGCGCAGGCCGATGTTTTGCGCCTGCACACGCTGCAGCCACTGGCCGACGCTGTCGTCCGGACGCGGGCTGGCGATCACCGGCAAGGTGTTGATGAACAGGCCGATCTGCTGCTCGACACCCTTGAGTTCGGTCGGACGCCCGGCCACGGTGGCGCCGAACGCCACGCTGTCCTGCCCGGTCAGGCGCTGCAACAGCAGCAGCCATGCGGCCTGGAGCAAGGTGTTGAGGGTGACCTTCTGCTGCCGGGCGAACTCGCCCAGACGCCGGGTCTGATCGGCATCGATGAACACGTAGCGCTCACCATGACCTTCACGCGACTCGTCGCTGCGCTGGGCCTGAATCGCCTGGGCCAGGCGGGTCGGCTCCTGCAGGTTGGCCAGTTGCGCGGTCCAGTAGTGTTCGCTGACGCTGGCGTCCTGACGTTGCAACCATTCGATGTAGTCGCGATAACGCCCGGCGGGCGCCGGCAGGGTTTCACCGGCATAACGCTGGAGGACTTCACCGAGCAGCTGCGAGTTGCTCCAGCCGTCCATCAGGATGTGGTGGTTGGTGTAAATCAGGTGACAACGCCGCTCGTCCAGACGCACCACGACCATGCGCAGCAACGGGCCGTGACTCAGATCGAAACCTTGCGCCTGTTCGCTCGCGGCCAACTGATCCAGGGCTGCCGGATCGGCACTGCGATCACGCCAGTCGAGCACGCTGAACGGCATCTCCAGTTGTTTGTGCACCACTTGCACCGGACGCGCCACCTGGCCTTGCCAGACGAAACTGGTGCGCAGGATGTCGTGGTTATCCACCGCCGCTTGCCAGGCCTGCCGGAAGCGCTGCGGGTCGAGGCCTTCGACGTCGAGGCGAACCTGGTTGATGTAATCGCCGGTTGCCTGCTCATACAGGCTGTGGAACAGCATGCCCTGCTGCATTGCCGACAGCGGATAGATATCGGCAATCTGCGGAGCCGGCAGCGGCAGACTGTCGAGTTGTGCCTGGGTCAGGCCGGCCAGCGGGAAGTCCGACGGGGTCAGGCCTTCCACGCCCGGCGTCAGGCAATGGGCGATCAGCGCGGCCAGCTCATCGGCGTAGTCGCGGGCCAGGGCTTCAATGGTGGCGCTGTCGAAACGTTCTTCACTGAAGGTCCAGCCAACGCTCAGTTCACCGCCATACACCTGACCGTTGAGGGTCAGCCAGTTACCCAGCGGTGCATCCGGGCTCTGCTCCAGGCCGGCATTGTCCGGCGCCGGCGCGAACAGCGCGCCGTCATCGGCTTCGAAACTGCCGTCGAACTGGCCAAGGTAGTTGAAGGTGATGCGCGGAATCGGCAACGCCTTCAGGCTGTTTTGCGCGTCGGCATCACCGAGGTGACGCAACGCCCCGAAACCGATGCCTTTGTTCGGGATTGAGCGCAATTGCTCCTTGATCTGCTTGATCGACTCTCCCGCGCCTTCAGCCGGGGTCAGGCGCACCGGGAACAGGCTGGTGAACCAGCCCACGGTGCGGGTCAGGTCGACACCGTCGAACAGCTCTTCGCGACCATGGCCTTCCAGTTGAATCAGCGTCGATGGCTGCCCGCTCCAGCGCCCGATCACCCGGGCCAGCGCGGTCAGCAGCAGGTCATTGACCTGAGTGCGATAGGCCGCCGGGGCTTCTTGCAGCAACTGCCGGGTCAGTTCCGCGCCGAGGCGGGTCTGCACGGTGTGCGCCAGACGATTTTGCTGGCCGGCATCGCTGCGCTTGCACGGCAGATCGGTGCTGACGTCGCTCAGGCAGGCCTGCCAGTAAGCCAGTTCTGCCTGCAACGCCGGGCCGTTGGCGTAGCGCTGCAAGTGTTCGCTCCAGTCCTTGAAGGCGCTGGTCTTGGCCGGCAGGCTCGGGGCCTGACCGCTGAGGGCTTGCTGATAAGTGGTTTGCAAGTCTTCCAGCAGAATCCGCCATGACACGCCGTCCACCGCCAGGTGATGGATCACCAGCAACAGGCGCTGCGTACCGTCGGCGAGGTTCGCCAGCACCCCACGCAGTAACGGGCCGTTTTGCAGGTCGAGGCTGCGCTGGGCGTGGTTGCCCAAGGCTTCGAGATCCGCGATGTCGCCAATGGCTTCTTGCCAGAGCAGGTCATGCGGCAAGGCGTCGACCGACAGGTGTTGCGCCTGCCATCCGTTGTCCTGCCGGTTGAAGCTCAGACGCAAGGCATCGTGATGGATGACCAGCGTGCGCAACGCTTGCTCGACCTTTTCGGCGTCCAGCGATTGGCGTGGCTTGAGCAGCACCGACTGGTTCCAGTGGTGACGCTCGGGGATGTCATCTTCAAAGAACTGCTGCTGGATCGGCAGCAGCAACGCCGGGCCGGTGACTGGTTGCTGATCGATGGCCGAGTCACTGTCGCCGGTCTGCGCGACCAGCGCCAGACGCTGTACGGTCTGGTGCTGGAACAGGTCTTTGGGGTTCAGACGAATGCCGGCCTGACGGGCGCGGCTGACCACCTGGATCGAGATGATCGAATCGCCGCCCAGCTCGAAGAAGTTGTCGTTCAGGCCGACTTGCGGCAGCTTCAGCACGTCTTGCCAGATCTCGGCCAGGCGCTGTTCCAGTTCGCTTTGCGGGGCCTGATAGGCCTGTTGCGCCTGACTGGCATCCGGGGATGGCAAGGCACTGCGATTGAGTTTGCCGTTGGCGGTCAGCGGCAATTGTTCGAGCAACAGCAAGTGCGCCGGGATCATGTGATCCGGCAGGTTTTCCTTGAGTGCGGCCCGCACGCTGTCACGCCACTGGCCCTGTTCGGCGGCGCCGGCATCGAGCAATGCCGCGTCGCTCGGCACCAGGTAAGCCACCAGTTGCTGACCGCTGGGACCCGGCTGCGCCAGCACCACCGCTTGACGCACGGCGGCCTGTTCGAGCAACTGCGCTTCGATCTCGCCAAGCTCGATGCGGAAGCCGCGAATCTTCACCTGATGGTCGATCCGGCCGATGTATTCGATCACGCCGTCGGCGCGAAAACGCGCCAGGTCACCGGTGCGGTACAGACGCCCGCCATCGGCGGCAAACGGATCGGGAATGAAGCGCAGCGTGGTCAGGTCCGGGCGGTTCAGATAACCGCGAGCAAGGCCGGCGCGACCGACGTACAGCTCACCGATGCAGCCCTTGGCCACCGGGTTCAGGTCGCCGTCAAGCAAGTACCAGGACAAGTCCGGAATCGGCTCGCCGATCGGGCTGCCGGCATCGTGTTGCAAGTCGGCGAGGGAGATCGGCCGATACGTCACGTGAACCGTGGTTTCGGTGATGCCGTACATGTTGATCAGTTGCGGGGCCTGATCGCCGAAGCGCTCGAACCATGGGCGCAGGCTCTTCACTTCCAGCGCCTCGCCGCCGAACACCACGTAACGCAGGCACGGTTGCGCAGCCGCGTGTTCCGGAGCGCACGCCACTTGCATCAGTTGCTTGAATGCCGATGGCGTCTGGTTGAGGACGGTGACGCCTTCACGGCACAGCAAGCCGTAGAAATCCTCCGGCGAACGGCTGGTCTCATAGGGCACCACCACCAGTTTGCCGCCGTACAGCAGCGCACCGAAGATTTCCCAGACCGAGAAGTCGAACGCGTAGGAATGGAACAGGCTCCAGACATCCTGCGGGCCGAAATCGAACCAGCCATCGGTGGCCTTGAACAGGCGCAGCACATTGTGATGGGCGAGCAAGGTGCCCTTCGGCTGGCCGGTGGAACCGGAGGTGTAGATCACGTAAGCCAGGTTGTCCGGGCTCATCGACACTTGCGGGTTGCTGTCGCTGAAACCTTCGAGGCCGTCGTGCTCCTGATCGAGCATCAGGCTGCGCACCGAGTCCGGCACCGGCAGACGACCCAGCAGATGACTTTGGGTCAGCAGCAGAGCGATGCCGCTGTCGCCGATCATGTAGGCCAGACGATCTTCCGGATACGCCGGGTCGAGCGGCACATAGGCGCCGCCGGCCTTGAGAATCGCCAGCAGGCCGACGAGCATTTCCAGGCTGCGCTCCACCGCCAGACCGACACGCTCGTCCGGCCCGACACCACTGGCAATCAGCTTGTAGGCCAACTGGTTGGCGCGGCTGTTGAGCTCGCCGTAGCTCAGTGTCTGTTCACCATAAGTGACGGCGATTGCTTGCGGCGCACGCGCGGCCTGCGCCTCGATCAGTTGATGCAGACACGCCTCGCTCGGGAAATCGGCCACGGCCGGGTTCCATTGCAGCAGCGTGGCCTGACGTTCGGCGGCGTCATGCAGCGGCAGCTCGGCGATGCGCTGGCCGCAGTCCGCGATGATGCCGTGCAGAAGATTCGTCCAGTGCTGCGCCAGACGCTCCATGGTGGCCGCGTCGAACAGGTCGGTGGCGTAGGTCAGTTCGGCCCAGACGTTGTCCGCCGACTCGAAAGTATCGAGGGTCAGGTCGAACTGCGCGGTGTGCGACACCCAGCTCAGGCCTTCGATCTCGATCTTCGGCAGACGCGTCGCGCCTTGTGCCCGACGGGCCTGGCTCTGGTGGTTGTGCAGCACCTGGAACAGCGGGCTGTGGCTGAGACTGCGTTCCGGTTGCAACGCGTCCACCAGTTGCTCGAACGGCAGGTCCTGATGGGCCTGGGCGCCGAGCACGGTGCGCTTCACTTGCTGCAGCAGACTGCGGAAGGTCTGCTGACTGTCGAACTCGGCCTTCAGCACCTGGGTGTTGACGAAAAAGCCGATCAGGCCTTCGGTCTCGACCCGGTTGCGGTTGGCCACCGGCACGCCGACGCGAATGTCGGCCTGGCCGCTGTAGCGATGCAGCAGGGTCTGGAACGACGCCAGCAGCAGCGCGAACAGGGTGACGTTTTCCCGTTGCGCGACCTGTTTCAGGCCGGCGGCCAGTTCCGCGCTCAGCGGGATGTCCTGACGCGCGCCACGGTAACTTTGCTCCGGCGGACGCGGACGGTCGGTCGGCAGTTCCAGCAACGGCTGGTCGCCGTCGCCCAGTTGCGCGGTCCAGTAGCTCAGCTGGCGCTCGCGCTCACCGGCGTCCATCCACTGACGCTGCCACACGGCGTAGTCGGCGTACTGCACCGGCAGCGCCGGCAGTTGCGCAGTCTTGCCTTCGCTGTACGCGGCATACAGCGCCACCAGTTCGTTGACCATGATGCCCATCGACCAGCCGTCGGAGACGATGTGGTGCAAGGTGATGATCAGTGCGTGGTCATCGGCGGCCAGGCGCAGCAGTTTGACCCGCAGCAGCGGGCCTTTCTGCAGGTCGAACAGATGCAGGGTTTCTTCGGCGACCAACGCTTGCAACGCGGACTCATCCAGCTCGCTGTCGGTGCTTTCGACGACAATCTCCAGCGAAGCCTGCGCCTGGATCACTTGCAGGGTCTGGCCTTGCTCTTGCACAAAGCAGGTGCGCAGCGATTCGTGGCGGGCGATCAGTGCATCGAAGCTGCGCTGCAACGCCGGCAGGTCCAGCTCACCGCGCAGGCGCAGCGCGGCCGGCACGTGGTAGGCGGTGCTGGTCGGTTCCAGTTGCCAGAGGAACCACTGGCGTTCCTGAGCGTAGGACAGCGTCAACGGTTGCAGACGCGGCAGCGCAACGATCGGCGGCTCCTGCTGCGCCTGCTCGACCCCGAGGGCGGCGACGAAGTCTGCCAGGGTGCTGTGTTCGAACAGAGTGCGCAGCGGCACTTGCACATTGAGCGCCTGACGCACCCGCGAGACGACCTGGGTCACCAACAGCGAATGGCCGCCCAGCTCGAAGAAATGGTCACTCAGCCCTACCTGTTCCAGTTTCAGCACCGTTTGCCAGATCTCGGCGACGGTGTGCTGGGTGGCGGTCTGCGGCGCGATGTAGGCCGATTGCATCTGACTGGCGTCCGGCGCCGGCAAGGCCTTGCGGTCGACCTTGCCGTTGGGGGTCAGCGGCAGTTGCGCGAGGAACAGCACGTGCGCCGGCACCATGTACTCCGGCAGTTCAGCCTTGAGGCTGGTCTTGAGCGCGGCGCGCAACGCGGCTTCGCCATCGGCGTCCAGCACTTCGCCGGATGCCGGCACCACATAGCCCACCAGTTGCGGGCCGGTCGGGCCATCCTGAGCGACCACCACCGTTTCGCGCACGCTGTCGAGCGCCAGCAGGCGCGCTTCGATTTCCCCCAGCTCGATGCGGAAACCACGGATTTTCACCTGATGGTCGATCCGTCCGATGTATTCGATCACGCCCTCGGCGCGGTAACGGGTCAGGTCACCGGTGCGATACAGACGCTCGCCGGTGGTCGAGAACGGGTCCGGCACAAAGCGTTCGGCGGTCAATGCCGGACGCTGGAAGTACCCCCGGGCCAGACCGTCACCACCGATCAACAGTTCGCCCGGCGCGCCGGGCGGATTGAGTTCCAGATCGCTGCCGAGGATGTACAACGCCGTGTTGTCGATCGGCTTGCCGAGGAACGGACGGCTGTTGTCCGGGCTCAGCGGATGCAATGCCGACCAGATGGTGGTTTCGGTCGGACCGTAGAGGTTCCAGACCTGCGGCGAACGCGCCAGCATGCGTTGCGCCAGCTCCTGGGGCAGCGCTTCACCGCCGCAGAGGAAGATGCGGCCATCGAGAATCGAGGCGTGTTCGTTGTCCAGCAGCATGCGCCAGGTCGAAGGCGTGGCTTGCAGCATCGTCACGCCGTGGCGGGCGATCAGTTCGAGCACCGCTTGCGGATCCTGATGCACATCCTTGCCGGTCAGCACCACGGCGGCGCCGGCAAGCAGCGGGCCGTAGATTTCCAGGCCGAAAATATCGAAGGAGAACGTGGTCAGCGACAGCATGCGATCCGCCGCAGCAATGCCCGGTTGCTCGACCATGCTCGCGACGAAGTTGCTCAGGGCAGCGTGGCGCACCATCACGCCTTTCGGCTTGCCGGTGGATCCGGAGGTGTAAATCGTGTAGGCCAGATGCTCGCCGGTCACGGCCACCTCAGGCGCTGCGGTCGGGTACGCCGCCAGCCAGTCCTGCGGTTGATCCAGCAACACCGTGGCCAGACCCGCCGGGATCGGCAACTGTGTTTGCAGAGGCGACTGGGTCAGCAGCAGCGCGAGGCCGCTGTCCTCGATCATGTAGGCCAGACGATCTTCCGGGTAGGCCGGGTCCAGCGGTACATAAGCGCCGCCGGCCTTGAGGATCGCCAGCAGGCCGACGATCATTTCGACACTGCGCTCGACCGCGATGCCCACCAGCCGATCCGGGCCGACGCCCAGCTCGATCAATTTGTGCGCGAGCTGGTTGGCGCGGGCGTTCAACTGGCCGTAAGTCAGCACAGCCTCGCCAACGATCAGCGCGGTGGCTTCAGGGGTTCGTTCGGCCTGCAAAGCGATGCGTTGCTGCACGCACGGGGCCGGCGCAGCGTGATCGACCACACGTTTCCAGTCCTGCAACAACACTTGATGTTCGGTGGTTTCCAGCAGCGGCAGTTCGCCGACACGCTGGTGCGGCGCGGCGACAATGCCGTGCAACAGGTTCAGCCAGTGACGCGCCAGGCGTTCGATGGTTTGCGGCTTGAACAGGTCGGTGGCGTAAGTCAGCTCCGCCGCCACGCCGTCGCTGGATTCGTAGGTGCCGAGGGTCAGGTCGAACTGCGCGGTGCGGCCCTCCCAGACGATGTCCTCGACACTCAGTTGCGGCAGTTGCACCTGACTCTGGCGCCGGGTCTGGTCGTTGACCGCCTGGTGGTTGTACATCACCTGGAACACCGGGCTGTGGCTCAGGCTGCGTTCCGGTTGCAGGGCTTCGATCAATTGCTCGAACGGCAAGTCCTGATGGGCCTGGGCGGCCATCGCCGATTGCTTGACCTGGGCCAGCAATTGATTGAACGGCAGTTGTCCGTGGACGTCCGCACTCAAGACCTGAGTGTTGACGAAGAAGCCGATCAGGCCCTCGGTTTCCACCCGGTTGCGGTTGGCAGTCGGCACGCCGACGCGGATTTGCGACTGGCCGCTGTAGCGATGCAGCAAGGCCTGGAACGATGCCAGCAGCACCATGAACAGGCTGGCGCCTTCGCGCTGGGCCATTTGCTTGAGGGCATCACCCAACGCGGTCGGCAAGTTCAGATCGAGGCGTGCGCCCCGGAAACTCTGCACCACCGGGCGCGGATGATCGATCGGCAGCTCCAGCACCGGCTGTTCGCCGCCGAGGGTGTCGATCCAGTATTTCAGCTGCCGTTCACGCTCGCCGGCCTCCAGCCAATGGCGTTGCCAGATCGCGTAGTCGGCGTACTGCACCTCAAGCGGCGGCAGGTTCAGGGACTGGCCGCCGGTGTCGGCGGCGTAATGCTGGATCAGCTCGCCGACCAGCACTTGCATCGACCAGCCATCGGAGATGATGTGGTGCTGGATCAGCGCCAGCACATGATCGTCCTCACCGACCTTGAGCAATGACACTCGCAACAACGGACCCTGTTGCAGATTGAACGGGCGAGCGGTTTCGTGCTCGACGAAAGCCTTGATCGCGGCGTCGGTGTCCTCTCCGGGCGCCAGCGTCTCGACGGTGATGCTCAGCGGCATCTGCTCGTGAACCTGCTGGCAAAAGGTTTCACCCTGCTCGACGAACGTGGTGCGCAGGCTTTCGTGGCGGGCAACCACCGCGTTGAAACTGCGTTCCAGCGCCGCGACATCCAGCGTGCCCTTCAAGCGCAAGGCGCTGGGGATGTGGTACGCGGTGCTGTGCGGGTCCATCTGCCACAGGAACAACTGGCGTTCCTGGGCGTAGGACAGCGGGATCGCCTCGAAGCTTGAGCGAGTTTCCGGAATCGGCAGGTTGGCCGGCGAGACGCCCTCTTCGAGCATCTTTTCCAGGTAGAGCTTACGTTTGTCCAGCGGCAGAGTGATAAAGCGCTTGGCAATCCTCAAAGCAACACTCGTGTCCATCAGAACTCCTCCATATCGTCAAGCAGGGCTTCCAGCTTGTTCAGTTTCTGTTCGTTGATTGCCCCGCCTCCTGTATCGAGTCGAGCGACAAAGTCGCCCAGGACGGGGTGCTGGAATAGCAGTTGCGGTGTCAGCGTCAGGCCCAGTTCAAGGGCGATGCGCGACACGACATTGACCGCCAGCAGCGAGTGCCCGCCGAGTTCGAAGAAATGGTCGTTCAGACCGATGCGTTCCACGGTGAGCACTTGCTGCCAGATTGCCGCGACCTGTTGCTCAAGCTCCGATTGCGGCGCGACATACGCGGCCTGCATCTGGCTGGCATCCACCGCCGGCAGCGCCTTGCGGTCGAGCTTGCCGTTGGGAGTCAGGGGCAACTGCTCGAGGAACAGCAGGTGCGCGGGAATCATGTAGTCAGGTAACGAAGACTTGAGGCCAGTCTTTAGTCCGTCGCGCCGTTGTCGCTGCGCTTCACCGTCGTACACGTCCAGTTGTGCAGCGACCACGTAGGCCACCAATTGCGCGCCGCCGTCGGCCTCGACCGCCAGCACGGCCGCCTCGCTGATGCCCGGTTGCGCCAGCAGGCGCGCTTCGATTTCGCCCAGCTCGATACGGAAACCACGGATTTTCACCTGATGGTCGATCCGGCCCATGTACTCCAGTTCGCCGTCTTCGCGCTGGCGGATCAAGTCGCCGGTGCGGTAGAGGCGCTCGCCGTTGCGGGCGAACGGATGGGGCACGAACTTCTCGGCGGTCATCGCCGCTTTGCCCAGATAACCGCGGGTGACACCGGCACCGGACAGGTACAGCTCGGCCGACACACCCTGCGGCACCGCTTGCAGATCGGCATCGAGCAAATGACTGGCGGAGTGATCCAGGGCTCGACCGATACGCGCCTGACCACCGGCAGTGCGGCGGATCCAGGTCGAGTAAGTAGTGTCTTCCGAAGGGCCGTACAGGTCGTAGACATGCTCGATGTCCGGCTGCTGATAGAGCGTGTCCACCAGCCCTTGCTTGAGCGGCTCGCCCGCCAGGTTGATGATCCGCACGCCCGGCGGAATCTGCCCGGCACGTTGCAGCGCATTGATCGCCGACGGCACGGTGTTGATCAGGCGCACCTGATCCCGCGCCGGCAGTTGCGGCAGTTCCAGCGCGTTGCGGGCGATGATCAGCGAGCCGCCGTTGGCCAGGGTCACAAACAGCTCCCACACCGACAGGTCGAAGCACACCGAGGTCGAGGCCAGCACGCCCTGGATGTCTTCGCGGCGGTAGACCTTGGCCGACCAGTCGATCAGCGCCATGACGTTGCGATGGGCGATCGCCACGCCTTTCGGCTTGCCGGTGGAACCGGAGGTGTAGATCACGTAGGCGAGGTTGTCCGGGGTCACTGCGGTATGCGGTGTCTGAACCGGATAGCCGTGCAGTTCAACTTGATCCAGCAACAACACTTGCGTGTCGGAAGGCACGGCCAACGTGGCAGCCAGTTCCTGCTCCGTCAGCAACACTCGCGCACGGCTGTCTTCGAGCATGTACGCCACGCGGTCGGCCGGGTAGTCCGGGTCCAGCGGCACGTAGGCGCCACCGGCCTTGAGCACTGCCAGCAAGGCAATCAGCAACTGCTCGGAACGTGGCAACGCCACGCCCACCGGCACTTCCGGGCCGACGCCGAGTTCGATCAGCTTGTGCGCGAGACGGTTGGCCTGCACATCCAGTTCGGCGTAGGTCAACTGCGTGTCGGCGAAGGTGACGGCCAGCGCATTCGGGGTTGCGGCCACCTGACGGGCGATGCTCTGGTGGATGCACAGGTCGGTGACGAAATCGCTGTGAACCGCAGCCGTTTCGAGCAGATGCAACTCGCTGAGCGAGCGCTCGCCCGCCTCGGTCATTTGCTCAAGCAAACGCTGCAAGTGCTCGCCCAGTTGCGCCACGCTGACGTCGGCAAAACGGTCGCGCTGATAACTGAAGTGCACCGACAGTTCGGCCCCCAGATGCACCAGCAGGGTCAACGGATAGTTGGTCTGCTCGTGGTTCTCCACCGGACCGAATCGCAGGCCTTGCGGTGCGCCGTGCTCCAGCGCTTCGGCGATCGGATAGTTCTCGAACACCATCAGGCTGTCGAACAACGCGTCACCGCCCTGCCCGGCCCAGCGCTGAATCTGTGCCAGCGGCGTGTGTTCGAACTCGCGCAGCGCCAGGTTCTGCGCCTGCACGGCCTGCAGCCAGCTGGCCAGGCTCTGCTGCGCTTGCGGCGCGGCGATCACCGGCAAGGTGTTGATAAACAGACCGACCTGCTGCTCGGCCCCCGGCAGATCCGCCGGACGCCCGGCGACAGTGGCGCCGAACGCCACGCAATCCTTGCCGGTGTAGCGTTGCAACAGCAGCAGCCACGCGGCTTGCACAAGGGTGTTGACGGTGACTTTCGAGGCCCGGGCGAACTCGCCCAGACACTGGGTCAGACCGGCATCGAGTACCTGGAAATGATCGCCGTAACCGACGCTCGGCAAACCGACACTCGGCCGCGCAATGGCATCGGCCAGACGGGTCGGCTCCTGCAGGTTGCCCAGCGCCGCCAGCCAGAAGGCTTCGGCGGTGGCGGCATCCTGACGCTGCAGCCAGGCAATGTAATCGCGGTAACGCCCGGTCGGACGCGGCACCGCTTCGCCGCTGTAGTGCTGCAACACTTCGCCGAGCAACTGCGCGCTGCTCCAGCCGTCCATCAGGATGTGATGGTTGGTGTAGATCAGGTGGTGCCGGTTTTCGGCGACGCGCACCAGCACCAGCCGCAGCAACGGTGCGCGGGTCAGGTCCAGGCCTTGGGCACGTTCGTCATCGGCGAGTTTTTTCAGCGCGGCATCGAGATCGGCCTGGCCGCTCCAGTCAAGTACGCGGAACGGCACGTCGAGCTGACGCTGCACCACTTGCACCGGTTGCTCCAGATCACCCTGCCAGACGAATCCGGTACGCAGGATGTCATGGGCATCCACCACCGCTTGCCACGCGGCGCGGAAACGCTGCGGGTCGACGCCATCGACGTCCAGGCGCATCTGGTTGATGTAGTCGCCGTTGCCGTGTTCAAGCAGAGTGTGGAACAGCATGCCCTGCTGCATCGGTGACAGCGGGTAGATGTCGTCGATGGCCTGCGGTTGCGGCGCCAGCACGTCGAGCTGAGCCTGGGTCAGGGTCGCCAGCGGGAAGTCCGACGGGGTCACGCCACGGTTGGCGCGGTCACAGCAATGGGCGATCAGGGCGGTCAGTTCTTGCAGATAGTCGTCGGCCAGGCGCTGGATGGTCGCCGGCTCGAACATCTCGCGGCTGAAGGTCCAGCTCAGGTCCAGTTCGCCGTTGAACACCTTGCCGTCGAGGGCCAGCGGGCTGCCCAGCGGCCCCTGCATATTCACTTCTTCGCCACCGGACTCGCTGGTCGGCACGAACAGTGCGGCGTCGCCCGCCTCGAAACTGCCGTCGAACTGGCCCAGATAGTTGAAGGTCAGGCGCGGCGTCGGCAGCGCCTGCACAGTGGCCCGGGCGTGGTCGTCGCCCAGATGTGAAAGAGCGCCGAAGCCGATGCCTTTGTTCGGGATCGCCCGCAGTTGTTCCTTGATCTGCTTCAGCGAGGTGCCGAGGTCAGCGACCGGGGTCAGCTTTGCCGGGAACAGGCTGGTGAACCAGCCCACGGTGCGGGTCAGGTCGACGTGATCAAACAAGTCTTCGCGACCGTGCCCTTCCAGTTGCACCAGCACATGATCGTCGCCGGTCCAGCGCACCATCACCCGGGCCAATGCGGTCAGCAACAGGTCGTTGACCTGAGTACGGTAGGCCGCCGGGGCTTCCTGCAACAGCTGGCGGGTCAGTGTCTTGTCCAGAGGCGTGCGGATTGCCATGGCCTGGCAATGCTGCTGGCCACCCTGCGGGTTGTCGCACGGCAATGCATTCGATGTGCCTTGCAGTTGCTGTTGCCAATAGCCCAGCTCGGCTTGCAACGGCGCACTGCCGGCGTAGTCCTGCAAGGCTTCGGCCCAGGCTTTCACCGCACTGGTCCTGGCCGGCAGGTGTACGGCTGCGCCCGACTGGATCTGCCGGTAAGCGCTTTGCAGATCTTCGAACAGAATCCGCCACGACACGCCATCCACCACCAGGTGATGAACCACCAGCAGCAGACGCTGGCTGCCATCGGTCAGGTTCGCCAGCACCGCGCGGATCAGCGAACCGTCGCTCAGTTGCAGGCTGCGCTGGGCCTTGTCGCCGAGGGCTTCGAGGGCCGCCAGATCGGCGACGTCCACCTGCCACAGCACGGTTTCGCCTGCCTGGGTTTCGACATCGCGATACTGCGCCGTCCAGCCCCGGGCCTGCTCGACAAACGCCAGGCGCAAACTGTCGTGATGCGCCACCACCGCATCCAGCGCCTGCTCAAGAACAACCGCATCCAACGCTTGAGTAGTCTTGAGCATCACCGACTGGTTCCAGTGATGACGGTCAGGAATCGGCTGCGCGAAGAACCACTGATGAATCGGCAGCAATGCGGTTTCGCCGGTCACCGGTTGCTGATCGATCGGCTGCACCGGTTCGCCGGTCTGCACCACATTGGCCAGCGCCTGAATGGTCTGGTGCTGGAACAGGTCTTTCGGGGTGAAGCGCAACCCGGCCTGACGGGCACGGCTGACCACCTGGATCGAAATGATCGAATCGCCGCCCAGCTCGAAGAAGTTGTCGGTCAGACCGACGCGCTCCAGCTTCAGCACGTCCTGCCAGATCGTTGCCAGTTGCTGCTCCAGTGCGCTTTGCGGTGCCACGTAGGTTTGCTGCAACTGACTGACGTCGGGCTTCGGCAGGTTTTTGCGATCGAGTTTGCCGTTCGGCGTCAGCGGCATGCGCTCAAGGGTCAGCACGTAGGCCGGCACCATGTGCGCCGGCAATGTGGCCTTGAGTTGCGCCCGCAATTGCTCGGCGAAATCCGCCTGTTGCGAGTCGCCGACCACGTACGCCACCAGTCGTTTGCTGCCGGCGCTTTCCTGAGCCACCACCACCGCTTCGCGCACGCCATCGAGAGCTTGCAGACGGGCTTCGATCTCGCCCAGTTCGATACGGAAACCCCGGATCTTCACCTGATTGTCGATACGCTCCAGGTAATCGAAGGTGCCATCAGGGCGCTGGCGCACCAGGTCGCCGGTGCGATACAGCACACCACCGGTCGTGCTGAACGGATCCGCGACAAAGCGCTCGGCGGTCATCGCCGGACGGTTCAGATACCCCCGGGCCACGCCGCTGCCACCGAGGTACAGCTCGCCGGCCATGCCTTGGGGCAGCAGGTTCAGATCGGCGTCGAGCACGTAGGCGCTGCGGTCGCCGATGCGGCTGCCGATCGGCGCATACGCGGCACCGCACGGCACTTCGCGACCGGCCTTCCAGATCAGCGGTGTGACCACGGTTTCGGTCGGGCCGTAGCCGTTGATGATGTATTCCGGGTTCAGCGCACGTTTGACCCGTTCGAAACTGGCGCTCGGCACCGCATCGCCGCCGAAGCAGTAGATGCGCACCTGCGGCGGATTGCCCGTGCGCTCGGCGTGTTCGGCCAGCTGTTGCAGGTACACCGGCGGGAACGCGGCCACGGTCACGCCGTGTTGGATCATCGCGTTATAGGTCTGCTCCGGGGTCCACAGGCTGTCGTCGCGGATCAGCAGCGAGCCGCCGTGGGTCAGGCTGGTCAGCCAGCGCTCATGGGCGCCGTCGAAGGCGAACGACATGAAATGGAATTCGCAATCGCTGTCGCGCATTTCGTAGCGCTCGCCGATGGCCTGGCAGTGCATCGCCAGCGGCCTGTGGGTGACGCTGACACCTTTCGGATTGCCGGTGGAACCGGAGGTGTAGATGACGTAGGCCAGATTGTCCGGATCCAGCGTCACCACTGGCGCCTGTGCCGAATGGCCGCTGAGGTCGAGGCGATCGAGTTCCAGCACGCTCATGGCGTCGTCGAGCGGCAGTTGCGCCGACACACGGGAATCGGTCAGCAGCAGTGCCAGACCGCCATCCTGCATCAGGTACGCCAGACGCTCGCGCGGGTAGCTCGTATCCAGCGGCACATAGGCGCCGCCGGCCTTGAGCACCGCGAGCAAGGCAACGATCAGCCCTTCACCACGCGGCATCGCCACGCCGACCCGCACTTCGGCGCGCACGCCACGGGCCACCAGTTCATGGGCCAGGCGGTTGGCCCGGGCATCCAGTTCGCCGTAGCTGTAATGTTTGCCATCGAAAATGACCGCCGTGCGATCCGGTTGCTGCGCCGCCAGCCTGGCGTAGCGCTGGTGTACCGGGATATCGACCGGATACGCCTGTGGATGGTTTTGCGCCTGCTGCTGTGCCTGTTCGTCGGCAGTGGCCAAAGCGATTTCACCCAGACGACGTTCGGCGGACTCGGCAAATTGTTCCAGCAGGTGCAGCAGCTGTGCGCTCAGGCGCTCGACGGTGGCGACGCTGAAATGCGTCTGGTCGAAGCTCATGTGCAGCGCCAGGGTTTCGCCCAGCGTCACGCCGAGGGTCAGCGGATAGTGGGTCTGATCCTGGTTGGCCACTTCGCCGAATACCACGCCCTGGGCGGTGCCGTGTTGCAAGGCTTCGGAAATCGGGAAGTTCTCGAATACCAGCAGCGTGTCGAACAACGACTCGCCGCCCTGCCCGGCCCAGCGCTGGATGTTCGCCAGCGGTGTGTGCTCGAACTCGCGCAGCGACAGGTTCTGCGCCTGTACCGCCGCCAGCCATGCCGCCACGGTCTGATCGGGACGACTGCCGGCGATCACCGGCAAGGTGTTGATGAACAGGCCGACCTGCTGCTCGATGCCCACCAGTTCCGCCGGACGCCCGGCCACGGTGGTGCCGAACGCCACGCAGGCGCTGCCGGTGTAACGCTGCAACAGCAGCAGCCACGCGGCTTGCACCAGGGTGTTGACGGTGACTTTCTGTTCACGGACGAAGGCGTTCAATCGAGCGGTGCGCGGTGCATCGAGCTCGTAATGCTTGAGCCGGTGACCGACTTCGCTGCGCACCTCGCCACCGCCGGCAGCGGCCTGCGCCAGCATCGCAGGCTCGTGGAAATCCGCCAGTTGTTGCAGCCAGAACGCTTCGCTGACGGCGGCGTCCTGGCGTTGCAGCCACTGGATGTAATCCGCATAACGGCTGACCGGATGCGGCGGTTGCTGCCCGGCATAACGTTGCAGGACTTCGCCAAGCATCTGCGCGCTGCTCCAGCCGTCCATCAGAATGTGGTGGTTGGTGAAGATCAGGTGATGACGGTTGTCGTCGATGCGAATCAGGGTCACCCGCAGCAGCCCGGGCCGGGTCAGGTCGAAACCTTCGGCCAGATCGGCAGCGGTGAAATCCTTGAGGGCCTGAGCGATGTCACTGCGCTCGCGCCAGTCGAGCAGCGTGTACGGCAACGTCAGTTGGCGATGGATGATTTGCAGTTGTTCCTGCAATTGGCCCTGCCAGATGAAACCGCTGCGCAGGATGTCGTGGGCGTCCATGGTCGCTTGCCATGCCGCGCGGAAACGCTCGGGATCGAGGCCGTCGACATCGACGCACAACTGATTGATGTAGGTGCCGGTGCCCTGCTCGTACAAGGTGTGGAACAACATGCCCTGTTGCATCGGCGACAACGGATAGAGGTCTTCGATATGGGCGGCCGGCACCGGGATCGCGTCCAGTTGCGCCTGATCGATCTGCGCCAGCGGGAAGTCCGACGGCGTCACGCCCATCGAATCCGCCTCGCAGCAATGGCGGATCAACGCTTGCAGTTCACGCTCATAATCCTCGGCCAGCCCGGCGATGGTCGCCTCGTTGAATTGCTCGCGGCTGAAGGTCCAGCGCAGGTCGAGTTCGCCGTCATAGACCTGACCTTCGACGCCCAGCCAGTTATCCAGCGGCGCATCGAGGCTTTGCTCCAGCCCGGCGTTTTCACCGGCCGGGCTGAACAACGCGCCGTCCTCGGCATCGAAGCTGCCGTCGAACTGGCCCAGATAGTTGAAGGTGATGCGCGGCATCGCCAGCGCCTTGAGGCTGGTCTGGGTGGCGGCGTCACCGAGATGGCGCAGCACGCCGAAACCAATGCCCTTGTTCGGAATGGCGCGCAGTTGTTCCTTGATCTGCTTGATCGCCGCCGCAAAGGAATCTGCCGGTGTCAGGCGCACCGGGAACAGGCTGGTGAACCAGCCGACCGTGCGGGTCAGGTCGACATCGTCGAACAGGTCTTCGCGGCCGTGGCCCTCCAGCTGGATCAAGGTGTCGGCGTGGCCGGTCCAGCGGCTGATGACCCGCGCCAGCGCGGTCAGCAGCAGGTCGTTGACCTGCGTGCGATAAGCGGCCGGGGCCTGTTGCAGCAACTGCCGGGTGAAGGCCTTGTCGAGGCGACTGTGCAGCACGAGGGCATGACGGCTTTGCCGACTGCCTTGCGGGTTGTCGCAGGGCAGCTCGAGTGCGGCGCCGTCGAGTTGTCGTTGCCAGAAGCCCAGTTCAGCCCGCACGGTTTCGCTCCCGGCCCAGGCCTGCAGACGCTCGCCCCAGGCTTTGTAAGCGCTGGTTTTCGGCTGCAGCTTGATGACTGAACCTTGTGCGGCCTGTTGATAAGCCAGTTGCAGATCTTCCAGCAGAATCCGCCACGAAACACCGTCCACCACCAGGTGATGCACCGCCAGCAACAGGCGCTGGCTGCCATCGGCAACGGTCGCCAACACGGCGCGCAGCAACGGGCCGTCTTGCAGGTTCAGGCTTTGCTGGGCCTTGGCGTACAGCGCTTGCACATCGGCATCGGGGAGATTGTCGGCAGTCCACAACAGCTCCGGGTCGTGCGCCACCGCTGCCACCTCGGCACGCCAACCTTCGGCGTTTTCGACGAAACGCGACCGCAGGCCATCGTGATGGGCGACCAGCGCGTTCAGCGCTTGCAGCAGCGCCTCGGCATTCAGGGTCTGGTGGCTGCGCAACAACACCGCCTGGTTCCAGTGCTGGCGCTGGGGAATTTCATCCTCGAAGAACACCTGCTGGATCGGCAGCAACGGCAGCTCGCCGGTCACCGGGCCCTGATCGATGCTCACGTCGCCGCTGCCCTGCCGCGCCACGCTGGCCAGGCCTTGCACGGTCTGGTGCTGGAACAGGTCGCGGGGGCTGAAATGAATCCCGGCCTGACGCGAGCGGCTGACCACCTGAATCGAGATGATCGAGTCACCTCCCAGCTCGAAAAAGTTGTCGGTAAGGCCGACCTGTTCAAGCTTGAGCACGTCCTGCCAGATGTTGGCGATTGTCTGTTCCAGCTCGCTGCGCGGGGCGACGAACGCCTGCTGCATCTGGCTGGCGTCCGGCGCCGGCAAGGCCTTGCGGTCCAGTTTGCCGTTGGGGCTCAGGGGCAATCCGGCAAGGAACAGCAGCTGCGTCGGCACCATGTAGTCCGGCAGGCTGTCCTTGAGCTGCGCCTTGATCGCTTCCCGCGCCGCGCCCTGTTCATCGGCGTCTGCGGCGACCACAGACGCGTCTTTCGGCACCACATAAGCCACCAGTTGCAGGCTGCTGCCACCCTGCACCGCCAGCACCACGGCTTCGCTGACATCGTTCAGTTCCAGCAGGCGCGCTTCGACTTCGCCGAGTTCGATACGGAAGCCCCGGATCTTCACTTGATGGTCGACTCGACCGACGTATTCGATCTGGCCATGAGCGTTGTAACGCGCCAGGTCGCCGGTGCGGTACAGGCGTGCACCCGTGCTGGAAAACGGATCGGGAATGAAGCGTTCAGCGGTGAGGTCGGCACGCTGGAAATAACCACGCGCCAGCAACTCACCGCCGATCAGCAACTCGCCGACCACACCTACCGGGGTTGGCTGACCGTCGGCGTCCAGCAGATACGTATGACGACCCGGCAGCGGCTGACCGATCGGCATTGTCAGCGGCAACGGCTGGCGACCGAACACGTAGTCGCTGCAATCGAGGGTGGTCGCAGTGACGGTGGCTTCGGTCGGGCCGTAGGTGTTGAGCAGTCTGACGTGTTCGAGCCCGGCCTGACGCCAGGCTTGCACGCCTTCCGGCGGCATCGCTTCACCGCCGCTATGCACCTGGCGCAGCTTCGCGTAGTCACGGGGACCGGCGGCGGCGAATTCCTTGGCGATCATGTTCCAGTAAGCGGTGGTCAGGTCCATGACCGTGATGCCGTGCTCGACAATGTTCCGGTACAGGGTTTCGCTGTCCCACACCTCATTGCCGCGCAGCACTACCGAAGCGCCACAGGTCAGCGGGCCGAACAGTTGCTCGCCGAAGGCATCGAAGTTGAACGTCGCGAATTGCAGCGCGCAATCGGCGGCGCTCAGGCCGTAGTAATGCTGCGAGGCAAACGCGTGTCTGCTCAGGGCGCCGTGGCTGATGCCGACGCCTTTCGGGCGGCCGGTGGAGCCGGAGGTGAACATGACGTAGGCCAGGTTGTCGGCCCACACGGTGCGCTGCGGATTGCTTTCGTCAGTGTCGGCCCAGACGTCGGCCTGATCCAGGCACAGGCTCCGGACACCCTGCGGCACCGGCAAACGCTCGAGCAAATGGCTTTGAGTCAGCAGCAAGCGGCTGCCGCTGTCTTCGATCATGCCCAGCAGGCGATCACGCGGGTATTGCGGATCCAGCGGCACATAGGCACCACTGGCCTTGAGCACGGCGAGAATCGCGACGATCAGCTCCAGTCCGCGCTCCACCGCCACGCCCACCAGCACCTCCGGGCCGACGCCTTGTGCCAGCAGCGTGCGCGCCAGACGATTGGCCCTGGCGTTGAGCTGGCGGTAGGTCAGTCGCTGGCCATCGAACATCAGCGCGACGGCATCCGGTGTCTGTTCGGCCTGGGCTTCAAACAGTTGATGCACCGGGCGCTCACTCGGCCATTGTGCGTCGTGGCGACCCCAATCCTTGGTCAGTTGTGTGAGTTCGGTCGATTCCAACAGCGCGAAATCACCGACACGCTGCTGCGGATCGCTGGCGATGCTGCGCAGCAGGTTCGTCCAGTGGCGCGCCATGCGCTCGATGGTTGCAGGCTCGAACAGATCCGTGGCGTAGGTGAACGCCGCGTGCAGCTGCCCTCCCTTCTCGTAGGTGTCCAGGCTCAGGTCGAACTGGGTGCTGCGGCTTTCCCATTGGATAACGCCCAGCTCCAGACCGCTGCCGACCTTGAGCGTGGTGACATCGGCGACTTCCGGCTGGTGGTTGTACATCACCTGGAACAGCGGGTTGTAGCTCAGGCTGCGCTCAAGTTTCAGTGCCTCGACCAATCGTTCGAACGGCAGGTCCTGATGGGCCTGGGCGCCGAGGGCGGTTTCCTTGAGGTCACGCAGCAGATCGGCGAAGGCGGTCTGGCCGTCCAGTTGCACGCGCAGGACCTGAGTGTTGACGAAGAAGCCGATCAGCCCTTCGATTTCCCGGCGGTTGCGGTTGGCGATCGGCACGCCGACGCGCAGGTCGGTCTGCCCGGTGTAACGGTGCAGCAGAATATTGAAGGTGGCGAGCAACAGCATGAACAGCGTCACCCCGTGCTGACGGGCGATGCCGCGCAATTGCTCGACCAGCGCAGCGTCCACCACATTTTCCAGACGCCGGCCCTGATTGCGCGGCAGCACCGGGCGCGGGTGATCCACCGGCAACTCCAACACCGGATGTTCGTCGCCCATCTGCGCCAGCCAATAGTCGAGTTGACGCTGTTGCTCACCCGCTTCCAGCCAGCGGCGCTGCCACAGGGCGTAGTCGCTGTATTGCACCGCCAGCGGCGGCAGGTCGGCAGCGCGGCCCTGATCGTGGGCGTCGTAGAAGCGGCAGAACTCGTCGATCAACACGTTCATCGACCAGCCATCGGACACGATGTGGTGCAGGGTCAGCAGCAACACATGTTCCTGCTCGCCCAGCTGCAACAGGCGCACCCGCAGCAGCGGGCCGTTGGCCAGGTCGAACGGCAGCAGCGATTGTTCCTGCGCGGCGGCGGCCACGCGGGTTTCACGTTCGGCAGCAGGCAAATCGCTGAGGTCGATGCGCTGGATGTCCAGCGGCTGTTGCAGCGGCACTTGCAGCAGGCTGTCGTCGGGCTGCTGCCGGAACACCGTGCGCAGGGTTTCGTGTCGCTCGATCAGACTGGCGAAGGCTTGCTCCAGCGCGGTCTGGTTCAGGCGACCGGTCAGGCGCACCGCCGCCGGCAGGTTGTAGGCACCGCTTTGCGGATCGAGATGCCAGAGAAACCACATGCGCTGCTGCGCATAGGACAGCGCCTGCCGATCCTCGGCCTCGACCCCGGCCGGAATCGGAAACCTTGAAAAATCCACGCCTTCGCGTTGCAGGGCGGCGAGGAACATCTGGCGCTTTTCCAGCGGCAACCCGATAAACCGGCGAGCGAGTTTCAAGGAGTCATCAGCATTCATTTCTTGGGATCCGGATTCAGTAGGCAAGAAGCACAAAGGCACGTCGTCCCTATAAAACGAATGCAGACCGGAAAAATTAGCGATTGAGAAGAAGTGTCAGAGGGGAGGTAAAGCGAGGATTTCAGCGGTACTCAGAACCCTGTGGGAGCGAGCTCCCACAGGTCGCTTCAGCGATCAGGCGGTTGCAGCCATGGCATGGCGTCGGTGATGCACCTCAAGTTGATCCTTGATCACCTTCAGCACCCTGGCCTCATGTTCATGAATGAAGAAATGCCCGCCGGCCAGCATGTCCACCGAGAAGCTGCCCGAGGTTTCCTTGCTCCAGCCGATCAACTGTTCGGTGGTGGCCTTGTCGGCCTTGCCGCCCAGCACGTGCACCGGGCACTTGAGCAGCGGGCGCTGCAATGGCTGGAATCTGCCGCAGAGCAGAAAGTCCGCACGCAGGATCGGCAAGGTCAGGCTCATCAGTTCTTCGTTGGCCAGCACCTCTTCGCTGGTGCCGTTGAGCGTGCGCAACTGGTCGATCAGCTCGGCGTCAGTCTTGGGATCGGCGAAACCCCGGTCGTATTCGGCGCGCATGGTCGGTGCGGCGGTGCCCGAGGCGAACAGCGCCACAGGTTCCGGGCACCCCAGCGCCCGCAACGCGTGGGCGATTTCGCACGCCATCAAGGCGCCCAGACTGTGGCCGAACAAGGCATACGGAGCCTTGAGTGTCGGGCGCAACTCTTTGGCCAGCTGCATGGCCAGCACGCGCATGTCGGTGTGCAGCGGCTCATCGAACCTTGCGCCGCGCCCGGGCAGTTCCACCGGCTGCAGTTGCAGCCATTGCGGCAGTTTGGCCCGCCAGCGGCTGTAGACCATGGCACTGGCGCCGGAGTACGGCAGGCACAGCAGGGTCAGCTTGGTCACCACGTTTCCCTCGAAAAAGTCTCTTCAAAAGGGTACGGATCAACGACCGGGCAAATTAGTCGGCGACGGCTAAATTTGCCCCGCAAACCCTCGTTAACCGTTCAGACCAAAACAACAACGAGGATTCACCGTGGACCTGCAGAGCATTCTGGGCAAGCTGTTCGCCAACGCCGGAGCCGTCGGCATCGAAGGCGTTTTTCAATTCGTCTTTGGTCCGCAGCAGGCGTACTGGTCAGAGGTCAAGGCCAGCTCCCGCACCGAAGCCGGTCGACATCCGAGTCCGGACGTGACCATTGAAGTGGCGCCGAACGATTTTGCCGGGATCATGACCGGCACCGCCAACGTCGAAGAACTGTTCGCCAGCGGTCGGCTGAAAATCGGCGGCAACATGGGCCTGGCGACGATGCTGCCGCAGATCATCGACCACGCCCGTTACGGTGGTGCGCCGACGCAGAAAGTCGACATGAACAAGCGCTACCCGACACCGCCACGCCACAGTGAAGCCATCACCGCCGCACGGCCTGTGCAGACCGTCGTCGAACGCCGGCCGCGCAGTGAACTGTCGCGCCAGGCATTCGAAGAACACTACCTGCCTTACGGCACCCCGGTGGTCATCAGCCATGCCCTGCATGACTGGCCGCTGTTCCGGCTCAGCCGCGAAGAATCACTGGTGCATTTCGCCGAACTGCAAGGCATCACCCGCCATGGCGACTACGTGAAGAAAACCTTTTCCACCGAACGGGATTTTCGTTCCACCTCGATGGCCGATTTCATCGCTTCGCTGGACAGCCCGGCGGTCAAGGGCAAGGACGGCGAGCCGCCGGCGTACATGGGCAACAACATCCTGCCGAGCGCCTTGATGCAGCAGATTCAATACCCGCCCTACTTCGATGCGTCGCTGTTCATTGCGCCACGGATCTGGATCGGCCCCAAGGGCACGCTGACGCCGCTGCACCGCGATGACTCCGACAACCTGTTCGCCCAGGTCTGGGGCCAGAAGAAATTCACCCTCGCCGCGCCCCACCATCGCGAAGCGCTGGGCACCTGGTCCACCGCACCGGAGGGCGGTCTGGATGGCTGCGATTTCAACCCGGATGCGCCGGACTACGAGCGTTTTCCCGGCGCACGCGACGTGACTTTCCTGCGCGTGACCCTGGAGGCCGGGGATCTGCTGTTCCTGCCCGAAGGCTGGTTCCATCAGGTGGAGTCGGTGTCGACTTCACTGTCCGTCAACTTTTGGGTGAATTCCGGTCGGGGCTGGTAAGCGGCCTATTTGAGGTGACGAAAGCTCTGCACCGCAGAACCCAGCACCACCGCGCCGGCAACGATCGCCAGCCAGAATCCGCTGCGCGCACCGAAGGCATCCACCAGGGCCCCGGAGCCCGCAGCACCGATGGCCACGCCGATGCTCAGGCCGGTCACCAGCCAGGTCAGGCCTTCGGTGAGCTTGGCCGGCGGCACGATGCGTTCGATCAACGCCATCGCCACGATCAGCGTCGGCGAGAAGAACAGCCCCGCAATGAACACCGCGACGGCCAACCCGAAGATATTGGTGGCCAGCAACAGCGGCAGCGTGGTCACCGCCGTCGCCAGGCCGCCATAGAGAAACAGGCGCGGCAACGGCAGCTTCGAGCGCATCGCCCCGAACGCGATGCCCGCCAGACAGGAGCCGATGGCATACACCGACAAGACGATGCTCGCCGCGGCCGGTTGCCCCTGTTGCTGGGCGAACGCAACGCTGACCACGTCGACCACGCCGACGATCATGCCCATGGCAACCATCAACAGCAGCAGCCATTGCACGTCGGTGGAACGGATGATCGAACCCTGATGATGGGATTCATGAGGATGCACCGGCGGCTCTGTGCTGCGCTGGGCGACGAATGCCGTCACGCCGATGGCCAGCATCAACAATGCCGCCAGCGGTCCGGCCTCGGGAAACACCGCGACGCTCAACCCCACCGACAGCGGCGGTCCGACGATGAAGCAGACTTCGTCGAGTACCGACTCCAGCGCATAGGCCGTCTGCAATTGCGGCTGACCGCGATAGATTTCCGTCCAGCGCGCCCGCACCATCGCCGACATGCTCGGCATGCAACCGGCCAGCGCGGCGCAGATGAACAGCGTCCAGTTCGGTGCCTGCAAACGGGTGCACAGCAGCAACATCAGCAACGCCCCGCCACCGATCAGCGCTGCCACCGGCAGAATCCGCCCCTGACCGTAACGGTCCACCAGCCGCGACACCTGCGGCGCACAGAACGCCGTGGCCAGGGCAAAGGTCGCCGCCACCCCGCCCGCCAGCGCATAACCGCCAGCCAGTTGCGAGAGCATGGTGATCACACCGATACCGGTCATGGAAATCGGCATGCGCGCAATCATCCCGGCCATTACAAAGGCCCGGGCGCCGGGGGCGTTGAACAGTTCGCGGTAAGGGTTTGCCATCGGATACAGCCTCATCAGGGGCGGCCAACTTGCCACAAAGCCTGACGGGCGGGAAAGCGTGGAATTGTTGGTGGAATGTGAAACGGCAATTGACTCAGCGCCAACTCGTTTCCCTCGCTGAAAATCCGGCACAGAACCGCTCATCGCCCTGCCATCCTCCGGAATCACAACCGCCATCTGTCGTGACACCTGCCTGACCTGTCAGGTCTGACAGGTGTCATCACAGACGATCTGTCTTTTACTGTATGGACTCGAAAACGCCTCACACACGCTCGGACAAAAGACCGATAGCGAAGACAGCCATGAACCATGCGATGGACGAAATGTTGATTCTGGTTTCCCCCAAGGATCGTCGGACCGGCGTTGCACCCAAGACACAGGTCCACCTTCAAGGGCTACGCCATCGCGCTTTCTCGATTTTTGTCTTTAACGATCAGGGTCAGTTGCTGATGCAGCAGCGGGCATCAGGCAAATATCACTCCGGTGGACTATGGACCAACACCTGTTGCGGGCATCCCCGACCTGACGAACTGACCGTTACAGCTGCCAATTGTCGATTGCGCGAAGAAATGGGGATGACCTGCAAGCTTCACAAAGTCGCGACGATGCTTTACCACGAGCAGGTTTCCAATCAAATGTTCGAACATGAGTTCGACCACATATTGGCCGGGACAAGCCGGGCAGACCCGATGCCCGACCCCGTCGAAGCGCAGGATTGGGAATGGTCGACACTTGCCGAAATCGCTTCACGGATAGAGCGTACTCCGGACGATTTCACAGCCTGGTTTCGCCGGATGTTCGAGCAGTTCGGAGTCGAAGGTATAAGCCAATGGTTCATGACTGCTCGGCATTCGCCAGTGCTGCCATTCACATCGCAGCAGACTGCGGCCCGCGCGGCATCCCCATGGGCGGTGCCTGTACTGTATTGCCCTGCTCCGTTTCGGATCGATGAATCGCTGGCCGCCGCGGTGGATGATCGGCTGATGCCATGGATTGAACAGGTCGGGATTTTCTCGGGGCAACAGTCCAGGGTCCGGGCCATGGGTTTTGGCCGCTTCGCCATGCTCTGCCACACGGACACGGACGATCAGGATCGCCTGCTGCTTGCTGCTCAATGTTTCGCCGCTCTGTTCGCGGTGGATGATTATTACTGTGATGACGAGAGAACGGGGTCAGAGCCAAGACGGGTAGGTCCTCGCCTGTCCCTGTCATTGGCAGCACTGGAACCTGTGCATTTGAGCGAGCAGTATCGATACGGGCTGGAACAGGCACTGGTCAATGATCCGGTACTCGTCGCCCTTCGCGCTTACATACAACACGTCGAGAGCCTTGCCTCACCGGCGCAAGTGGCACGCGTACGTCACGAAATCATTGCCATGTTCGTCACCATGACCGCCGAAGCGGCCTGGCGTGTCGAACGCATCACGCCGGCTGTCTGGGAATATCTGGCCCAACGCCAGACCAACAGCTTTCTGCCATGCCTGTCGCTGATCGACATCATTGGGGGCTATGAGCTTCCGGCAAACATCTACAGCGACCCGGCAGTCAGGCGTGTCACGACGCTGGCCGCGAGTGCCACCATCATCGCCAATGACCTTTTCTCGGCTCTCAAGGAACAACAGGCCGGGATCGGTGATTTCAACCTGCCCTTGTTGCTGGTTCGCGATCAACGAATCTCGCCCGAGCAGGCCATGAAACAGAGTGCCGCGATTCACGACGAAATCATGCACATGTACGAGGCGGCCGAACTGGCCGTACTGCCGCATGCCTCACCACTGCTCAAACGCTTCCTGCATGGAATCAAGAGCTGGCTGGCCGGCAGTGTCGAGTGGCATCGCGCCAGTGGTCGCTATCAAGTCTGAAACTATCGATCTTTTCATGATTGCAGATGAACTCTCATCGCCACGGGTCAGTCAGCTAAATAAGCTCTCAACCCAAGGCGCGACCCTGCATGCAGATTTCCCTCGCCCACCAGGTGGCACTCGTCACCGGCGCCAGTTCCGGCATCGGCCACGGCGCCGCCAGGGCCCTGGCCGCCGCCGGTGCCGCCGTGGTCATCAACTACAACCGTCAGGCCGAACCCGCCGAAGCGCTGGCCCGGCAGATCGTCGCCGACGGGGGGCAGGCCATTGCCATTGGCGCCGATGTTTCTAAAGAAGAAGACGTTGAGCGACTGTTTCAACAGACCCTCGATGCCTTCGGCACGCTGGACATTCTGGTGGCCAATTCCGGTCTGCAAAAGGACGCGGCGGCGGTGGATCTGTCGTTGGCCGACTGGAACGAAGTCATCGGCGTCAACCTCACCGGTCAGTTCCTCTGCGCCCGCGCTGCGCTACGGATTTTCAATCGTCAGGGCGTGCGTGAAGGCGTATCCCGGGCCGCCGGCAAGATCATCCACATGAGTTCGGTGCACCAGCGCATTCCCTGGGCCGGGCACGTCAATTACGCAGCGTCCAAGGGCGGTGTCGATCAGTTGATGCAGACCCTGGCCCAGGAAGTCAGCCAGCAGCGGATCCGCGTCAACGGCATCGCGCCGGGGGCGATCCGCACGGCGATCAATAAAGACACCACCGAAGGCGACGCCGGGCAGGCCCTGCTCAAACTCATCCCTTACGGGCGTATCGGCGATGTCGAAGACGTGGCCAACGCGGTGGTCTTCCTCGCCTCAGACGCCTCCGACTACATCGTCGGCACCACCCTGTTCATCGACGGCGGCATGAGCCTCTATCCGGAGTTCCGTGGCAATGGCTGAACATCATTCCGAACGACAAAGCGCCATCGACGCCCACGGCATCATCGGCGACCTGCGCAGCGCGGCGCTGATCAATGACAAGGGCAGCGTGGATTTCTTCTGCTGGCCGGAGTTCGACAGCCCGTCGATCTTCTGTTCGCTGCTGGACACGCCCGATGCCGGAATCTTTCAACTGGCCCCGGACCTGCCAGACGCCCGCCGCGAACAGATTTACCTGCCGGACACCAACGTCCTGCAGACCCGCTGGCTGAGCGACCACGCCGTGGTGGAGATCACCGATCTGCTGCCCATCGGCGACAACGACGAGGCGTCGCCGCTGTTGATGCGCCGGGTGCGGGTGGTCAGCGGGCAGGCAACGTTCCACCTGCGTTGCGCCGTCCGGCATGACTATGCCCGCGCAGACACCCGCGCCGTCATCGACAAGAACGACGTGCTGTTCAGCGCCAGCGGCCAGCCGACACTGCGGCTGGCATCGGATCAAGGCTTGAACGTCGATCAGGAAGCAGCCGTCGCGCAGTTCACCCTGAAGCAGGATGAGACAGCTGCCTTCATGCTCGGTGCCAGCGACGACCCGCGCTTTGCCGAAGGCGCCGCCGAACTCTGTATCGAACGCACGCTGAAGTTCTGGCGCGACTGGATCGGTCAGTCCAACTATCGCGGTCGCTGGCGGGAAATGGTCAACCGTTCGGCCCTGGCCCTGAAGCTGCTGACCTCACGCCAGCACGGCGCAATCCTCGCCGCCGCCACTTTCGGCCTGCCGGAAACTCCCGGCGGCGAACGCAACTGGGACTATCGCTACACCTGGATCCGCGATGCGTCGTTCACTGTTTACGCCTTCATGCGCCTGGGTTTTATCGACGAAGCCAACGGCTACATGCGCTGGTTGCGCGGGCGGGTCAGCGATTGCAGCAATCAGCCGATGAAGCTGAACATCCTCTACGCCATCGACGGACGCCAGGAACTGCCGGAAACCGAACTCGCGCATTTGTCCGGACATGGCGGCGCAAAACCGGTGCGCATCGGCAATGGTGCCTACGATCAGATTCAACTGGATATCTTCGGCGAACTGATGGACGCCGTTTATCTGGTCAACAAATACGGTGACGCGATTTCTCACGAAGGCTGGAAACACGTAATGGAAGTCGTCGATCAGGTCTGTGAGACCTGGCAGACCAAGGACGTCGGCATCTGGGAAATGCGTGGCGAGCAACATCATTTCCTGCATTCGCGCCTGATGTGCTGGGTGGCAGTGGACAGGGCGATCCGGCTGGCGTCGAAACGCTCGCTGCCGGCACCTTTCGCCCGCTGGGACCAGACCCGCCAGGCCATTTATACCGATATCTGGAACAACTTCTGGAACGAAGAGCGCGGGCACTTCGTGCAGTACCAGGGTGGTACTGCGCTGGATGGCTCGATGTTGTTGATACCGCTGGTACGTTTTGTCAGCGCCAAGGATCCGAAATGGCTGGCGACACTGGCAGCTATCGAGAAGCATCTGGTGCGCGACGGCATGGTTTATCGCTACCGCAACGATGACACCGGCATCGACGGCCTGGCCGGCACCGAAGGCGCCTTCGCGGCGTGCTCGTTCTGGTACGTCGAATGCCTGGCCCGAGCCGGGCAAGTGGACAAGGCCCATCTGGAATTCGAACAACTGTTGCGCTACGCCAATCCGCTGGGGTTGTACGCGGAGGAGTTCGACAGCCGTGGCCGGCATCTGGGCAACACGCCACAGGCGCTGACGCATCTGGCACTGATCAGCGCGGCGTGTTTTCTCGATCGCAAGTTGAGTGGGACAAAGAGTGAATGGCAGCCGTAAAGCCATCAGATTCTGTAGGAAATACGCCCCGCACTCACTCTGATCGTGGCTAATCCCTACACGTAAATAAACAGAATCACAGCAGTCGTGGCGAGGGAGCTTGCTCCCGCCGGGTGGTGCAGCGGCCCCAAGCCCTGCCCCCCGCATTTCTCCTGAGAGACTGCACAGCCCGGCTTTGCGACGGCTGCGCAGCCGAACGGGAGCAAGCTCCCTCGCCACGACTGGCAGTACCTGACTGCCTACAGCCACTCAACAAACCCCAAACATTCCCTCCCCCGTAACTTGCACTTACACCCCGAAATACCTTGTTGCCAGCGGTTAAGTCCCCCCCTACCATCCACCGCAACGGGCACAGCGGAGCTGTCCAATAAAAACCCGATTCAAGGAACCAGAATGAGCCAACGCATCCACCGCCCCATCGACTCCCCTTTGAGGTCTGGCCTGACCCGCAACGAACTCTGGGAAGCCGCCGACAAGGGCCTGATCAAATGCTGGGAAATCGGCCGCCAGCGCGCCGACCGCTTCCCCGACCTCGCCCGGCGCTGCCGCGCCGATGAATTGCCGGTGCTGGGCTGGAAAGGTGGCGTGAGCCGCAGCCTGAAGAAGAACGAAAAATACGGCTCGCTGAAATACCTGGCTCAGTGGCAGGGGTTGCGTGGGGAAGATCTGGATATCGACCTGGGTGCAGAGCGAGTCATGACCTGCTCGCGGACGAAAATGGTGGTGACGTTTACGCCGGATCGCAGCAAGTATTTCAATCAGGTGGCGGAAGCTGAGGCTTAAGGAGACTTTCCATGACCCGTGCCGAAATCCGATTCAGCCAGACCGCCAGTCTGACCATCGCCCATGAACATCACGGCCCGGAAAACGGCACGCCGGTCATCCTGCTTCACGGCTTCCCCTACTCCCCCCGCGCCTACGACGAAATCGCCTCGCCGCTCGCCGCCGAGGGTTACCGGGTGATCGTGCCGTACTTGCGTGGCTACGGGCCGACCCGTTTCAACAGCCCGGACACGTTGCGTTCCGGCCAGCAAGCGGCGCTGGCTCAGGATCTGCTGGATCTGATGGACGCACTGGGTATCGAACAAGCGACGCTGTGCGGTTACGACTGGGGCGGTCGGGCGGCGTGCATTGTGGCGGCGCTGTTTCCCGAGCGTGTGCGTGGGTTGGTGACGGGTGATGGCTACAACCTGCAAGACATTCCGCATTCGATCCAGCCGCTGGATCCCGAGACCGAGCATCGCTTCTGGTATCAGTACTACTTCCACACGCCCCGTGGCGTTGAAGGGCTGACGCAGAATCGCCGGGCGCTGTGCGAGTTGCTGTGGCAGTTGTGGTCGCCGACCTGGGCGCGGAACGCCGAGCGTTTTCCGCTGAGCGCACCGGTGTTCGACAACCCGGATTTCGTCGAGGTGGTGATTCACTCTTATCGTCATCGTTTCATGTATGCGCCGGGCGATCCGGCGCTGGCGTGGATGGAGCAGGCGCTGGAGAAACAACCGGCGATCGGCGTTCCGACGATTTCGCTGTGCGGTGCGGATGATGGCGTCGGCCCGGCGCCGGAAGACGATGAAGATGCCCATCACTTCACCGGGCTCTACGAGCGGCGGGTGCTGGCGGGTGTCGGGCACAACATTCCCGAGGAAGCGCCGCAAGAGACGCTCAGGGCATTACTGGATCTGCTCCGGCACTGACCGAAAACCGCTCCCGATAGGCCTGCGGCGTCACGCCCATGGCCCGCAGGAAGCTGCGTCTTAACGTCTCTTCACTGCCAAATCCACAATTGACCGCGACCCGTTTGATCGGCAACCCGGTATCACTCAACAACCGACGCGCCGTTTCGACGCGGATCAGTTCGATGGCCCGGGCCGGGGTCTGGCCGGTGTCGGCGCGGTAGTGGCGCACAAAACTGCGCTCGCTCATGCCCGCCTGTTCGGCGAGGGTCGGGATACCCAGATCGCAAGTCAGGTGTTCGGCGATCCATGCGTGCAAATCATCGAAGCGATTGCCCTGTTTTTGCAGCGACAGCGTCACGCTGAATTGCGACTGCCCGCCCGGGCGCTTGAGGAACACCACCAGTTGCCGGGCGACGTCCAGCGCCATGTCGCGGCCTAGATCGTCTTCGACCATGGCCAGTGCCAGATCGATGCCGGCAGTGACACCCGCCGAGGTCCAGACCGGACCGTCATTGATGAAGATCGGATTGGGCTCGACCTGCAGGCGCGGGTGCTGCTGCGCCAGTTGTTCGCAGCGGGTCCAGTGGGTGACCACCCGGCGACCGTCGAGCCAGCCACTGGCGGCCAGCAAAAAGGCGCCGGTACAGACCGAGGCCACGCGCCGACAGCCGCTGGCGTGTTCGCGCACCCAACTCACCAATTCGGCGTCTTCGGCAGCGGCGTAAACGCCCCAGCCACCGGCGATGATCAGGGTATCGCTGGCCTGCTCCGGCAACGGTTCGGCGAGCAGCGCCAAACCGGCGGACGAGTTCACCGCCCCGCCACCACTGGCGATGACCATTGGCGTATACGGCGCAGGCAAACCCTGCTGGCGGGCAATGTCGTTGGCCGAAGCAAAAACCTGCAACGGCCCGGTGACATCAAGCAGTTGCACATTGGCGAACGCGAGGACGTGGATGGTTTTCGGCATTTGGCGTAATTCGAGGGTTTATTGGCGTATGCGCCAGAACCTACCCGCCTACAGTGAAGCCGTCCACCCATTTTTCACGGAGAAAAACCATGGCGTTGCAGATCGGTTTTCTGTTGTTTCCCCAGGTGCAGCAACTTGACCTGACCGGCCCGTACGACGTACTGGCCTCGTTGCCGGACGTGCAAGTGCACCTGATCTGGAAGGATCTGGTGCCGGTGACTTCCAGCACCGGGCTTCTGCTGAAACCGACCACCACCTTTGATGATTGCCCGAATCTGGACGTGATCTGCGTTCCCGGCGGTGCCGGGGTCGGGCCACTGATGGAAGACGAACAGACCCTGGCCTTCATCAAGGCGCAAGCGGCGCAGGCGCGGTACGTGACGTCGGTGTGCACCGGTTCGCTGGTGCTTGGCGCGGCGGGCCTGTTGCAGGGTAAACGAGCGACCACGCACTGGGCCTATCACGAACTGCTGCCAACCTTGGGCGCCATTGCGGTGAAGGATCGGGTGGTGCGCGACGGCAATCTGTTCACCGGGGGTGGCATTACCGCCGGGATCGATTTTGCCCTGACGCTGGCGGAGGAACTGGTGGGTACCGACCAGGCACAGCTGATCCAGCTGCAGCTTGAATATGCACCGGCGCCGCCGTTTGATGCGGGCAGCCCCGAGACCGCGCCGAGCGGAATTGTCGAAGAGGCGCGCAAACGTGCGGCACCTTCGCTGAAGCTGCGCACGGAAATCACCGAGCGCGCTGCGGCAAGACTCAACCTGCGCTGATCCTTCAGCCGAATATAAAACCCTGTGGGAGCGAGCCTGCTCGCGAAGAGGGCGTGTCAGTCGACCGTTGTGTCACAGACCAACCGCCATCGCGAGCAGGCTCGCTCCCACCGGGAAGGACTAGCCTTCCCCCACTTTTTCACTCAGGGTTTTGTACTGTCCTGGTTTTTCCGTACACCTTCACTTGTCCCCTCGCCCCCAGCCGTGTAGAAAGCCTGTCCACAAATCGTGCACAAGGACCTTCCATGACCGCTCTGCCATGGCTCTATCTCGGGCTTCTCAGCCTTGGTTACGGATTAGCGCTGAGTTTCGGCCAGCTCGGCTGGCTGGCGCTGATCTCCATTGCACTGCTGGTTTTCGCCGGTTACGCCGTGCGCCAGCAAACCGTGCCGGTCGGGCGATATCTCGGCCATGGCCTGTTTATCGTGCTGGCGCTGGCGCTGGCCCTGCACTGGCTTCCGGGCTTCTACAACGGTCGGGCCATCCCGGCGCAGCGCTTCACCGACGACGCCGTGCCATTTTCGATGTTCGTGAACCTCGACAAACCACTGATCGGCTTCTGGCTGTTGCTGGTCTGCCCGTGGATCGTCGCGCGGCGCTCGTTGCGCCTGACGGTGTACGCCACCGCGCTGGCATTGACGTTGAGCGTGATTGTGGCCCTCGGCGGCGCGGTGTTGCTGGGCATGATCACCTGGGCGCCGAAATGGCCGGATCAGGCGTGGCTGTGGGTGCTGAACAATCTGCTGCTGGTGACGCTGGTCGAAGAAGCGCTGTTTCGCGGCTACATACAGGGCGGCCTCGGCCGACGCTTCAAACACCTGCCCTACGGCGACAATCTTGCGCTGCTGCTGGCGGCCATGCTGTTCGGCCTGGTGCACGTGGGCGCCGGCTGGCAATGGGTGTTGCTGGCGGGCCTGGCGGGTGTCGGCTATGGTCTGGCCTACCGATTTGGCGGGCTTGCTGCTGCGATCGCCACGCATTTTGGTCTGAACCTGCTGCATTTCAGCCTGTTCACCTATCCGATGCTCGCCGGTTGAAGCAAGAGCCGTTTTGCGACGCCGTACTTATAAATGAAAAAAAACTTCAATAAATCGCCGACCCCGCCGACAACCCTTCAAAGCCTTGCGGATTGAAAAACCATGCGTAATAACCAGCCCATTACACAACGCGAACGGACTTTCCCGGCTCAGCAACGGTTGATCTCCACAACCGACGCCAAGGGCGTGATCACCTACTGCAACGACGCCTTCGTCGAAATCAGCGGGTTTTCGCGTGAGGAACTGATCCGTGCGCCGCACAACCTGGTTCGTCACCCTGACGTCCCGGCGGCGGTGTTTGCGCACATGTGGGGCACACTGAAACAAGGCTTGCCATGGATGGGCATTGTCAAGAATCGCTGCAAGACCGGTGACCACTACTGGGTCAACGCCTACGTGACACCGGTGTTCGAAGGCAATCAGGTGGTCGGTTACGAGTCGGTGCGGGTCAAACCCACCGCCGAACAGATCCGCCGTGCCGAAGCGCTCTACCAACGCATCAACCAGGGCAAGTCGGCGATCCCCCAAACGGACAAATGGCTGCCGGTGCTGCAGGACTGGGTGCCGTTCATTCTGGTCAGCCAGTTGAGCTTCATGATCGGCGCCACCCTGAACTCGCAGTGGGGCTTCGCCCTCGCCGCCGGTCTGTCGGTGCCGTTGGGCCTGTTGGGCCTGCAATGGCAACAACGCGGGCTCAAGCGCTTGCTGCGCCTGGCCGAGCAGACCACTTCCGACCCGTTGATCGCACAGATGTACACCGACAGCCGTGGCCCTCAGGCGCGTCTGGAGATGTCGATCCTCAGTCAGGAAGCCCGTCTGAAAACCTGCCTGACCCGTCTGCAGGACACCGCCGAGCACCTGACCGATCAGGCCAAGCAGTCCGACGCCCTGGCGCACAACAGCTCCAGCGGTCTGGAACGCCAGCGCGTGGAAACCGAACAGGTCGCCACCGCCGTCAACCAGATGGCCGCCACCACCCAGGAAGTAGCGAGCCACGTGCAACGCACTGCTGATGCGACCCAGGAAGCCAATCGCCTGACCGGCCGCGGGCGCGACATCACCGGAGAAACCCGCGAAGCCATCCAGCGCCTGTCGGCGGCGGTCGGCGAAACCGGTCTGACCGTTTCGCAACTGGCCAAGGACAGCGACGAAATCGGCGGCGTGGTCGACGTGATCAAAGGCATCGCCGACCAGACCAACCTGCTGGCGCTCAACGCCGCCATCGAAGCGGCGCGCGCCGGTGAAATGGGCCGTGGTTTTGCCGTGGTGGCCGACGAAGTCCGTCAACTGGCGCAACGCACCAGCGAATCCACCGGCCAGATCCACGCCCTGATCGCCAAACTGCAGCAGACCGCTTCGAATGCCGTGCAAACCATGGAAACCGGCCATCGCCAGGCGGAAGAAGGCGTGGCGCGAGTCCTGGAAGCGGACGAAGCGCTGGTCGGCATCAGCGAAGCGGTGGCCAACATCACCGACATGACCACCCAGATCGCCGCCGCGACCGAAGAGCAAAGTGCAGTGGCTGAAGAAATCAGCCGCAACATCAGCAACATCTCGGAACTGGCGGACCAGACCTCGGAACAGGCTCATAACTCGGCGTTGCTGAGTGAAGAGCTGACGAAGACGGCCAACACGCAGTATTCGTTGGTGGAGCGGTTTAACCGCTGATTGTTCTGGCAATAAAGAAACCCCGGACAGCGAAAGCTTCCGGGGTTTTTATTGCCTGCTTTAAATGGGCAGTGCCCTGCAGGCCGCTTTCGCGAGCAGGCTCGCTCCCACTTTGGAACGTGGCGGGATCACAAATGTGTGACCGATGACAATCCCCTGTGGGAGCGAGCCTGCTCGCGAAGAGGCCCTGACAGCCAGCGAAATTATTGAGGCAATTTCAACTTATCCAGCAGTCGGTTCACCAGCAGCTCGTTCAACATGATCAACTGTTGCAGCGCCAGCAGCGGTTTGCGTTCCGGGCCTTTTACCGAGTTGGCGATATTGCCGGCCATGGCGTTGGCCGACGACAGCGATTCACTGGCTTCGACGAGCAGTGTTTCGTCATCGAGCGTGGGATCGACCATGTAGATAGGACGGGCCTTGGGCGGGAAGTACTTCGGGATTTCGGGTCCCAGGTAATAGTCGAGTGCGCGGTTGGCGGCTTCTTTTGACTTTTGGGATTCGAGCGCGGGGTCGTTGGAGGTTGGATCGGTTTCTGGCGGGTTAGGTGTGGCTTTGAACATGGATGTAACTCCTATTGCAGACTTCAAGGAGCCATCACCCACGCTACCAAACGATGGGTGGCGGCCATGCGCGGGTTGGTAGACCGGCTGCAATAGGAACCCGGCGCTCACGAATGAGCCCCACGCATGACCACCATAGAACCGAGCCCCAAGAAAAGGGAGCTCATACGGTGTTGCCATACAGCTATTACAGACGGGCTACCAAACCCGATCACTGTTTTTCAGTGACAGGGAAACGATATAGCCCTCTCCTAGCTGCGTAAGCCGGCGGATTCTGGCGTAGGCGTAGGTAACGACGCAAGGCGTCGTAGCCCTTATGGCGTAACGGTTCGTGTACTTTAAACGCCGTTTCGGAATTACGTTTACGCACAGAAAACAAGCAGATACTTCCCTGCTGCAATCCGCATGGCTTCTCACCACTCAACACGATGAGCGTTAGCTCGAGTACCGCTTTTGATCTTGATCCACGGGCGACGTCGGAAGGCTGAGTGGAGGGATTTATCCGGGGGTGGGAGCGCAGCGACCGTGCGGCGCAGCCGCATGCATCGAGAGGAGGTGCAGCGAAGCAAACCGTAGGCGATGCCCCCGGATGAATCCCGGAGCGAAGGAACCCCGAGCCTCAGCGAGCGGGCCGAACGTAGGAGCAAGCGTTTTTTTGCTTACTTTTTTTAGGCGTTTGTAAAAAAAGTGAGTCGCCGTCAGGGCGAAATCCTAGGTGGCCGTTACCGCAGCAACGGATATACACCCAAAAACCAAACCTCAACGAAGAAACCCGGCAACCTTCTCCGCCGCCGAAGCCAAATGCTGCTCCTGCGTAAACCCGGAAACCTTCAGCGGCTTCAAATCATGATCCCCAGAAGCCAACCAGAACACCTCAATACTCGGCGATAGATCGTAAGCCCCGACAGCCTCCCGATTGCCAAGCGCATCCCGCTCCCCCTGAACAATCAACGTCCGAGTCCGCAAAGAAGCCAGATGTTCAACCCGCGGTTTCTCAGGTTTCCCAACCGCATAAAACGGATACCCCAGACACACCAGCGCATCCGCCCCCAACTCGTCGGCCAAGAGACTGGCCATCCGCCCCCCCATCGACTTCCCGCCAACCGCCAAAACCCCAGCGACATGAAGTCGCACCAGGCCATACACCTCACGCCAACATTCGAGCAATTTCGGCGCCGGATTCGGCGGACGTTTGCTGCCATCGACCCGCCGCTGCGCCATATAAGGAAACTCAAACCGCAACACGTTCACACCCAGCCCGGCAAGGCGCCCAGCCATATCGTTCATCCACTCGCTATCCATCGGCGCCCCGGCACCATGGGCAAGAATGAGGGTCGCCGAAGCCTCGCCAACAGCGGCATCCCAAAGCCACCCGTGATCCCGCAGGCACTGCGCCCATTGATCCCCGTCAATACTGGCCTTGTGCTGTTTGTCCATGCTTGCCTCGCTTTTAGTCTGCCTATAACTCCAGGCGAAGGGTTCGCGGCGTTTTCTGCGCGCACTCACTTCGGCTGAACCGTGGATGGGGAACCATGAACACTTCTATCAGTACCGCCTACAACTACAAGGTGGTCCGCCAATTCGCCATTATGACGGTGGTGTGGGGCATCGTCGGCATGGGGCTCGGGGTTTTTCTCGCGGCTCAATTGGTCTGGCCCGAACTCAACTTCAACCTGCCGTGGACCAGCTTCGGACGCCTGCGCCCGCTGCACACCAACGCGGTGATCTTCGCGTTCGGTGGCTGTGCCTTGTTCGCCAGTTCGTTCTACTCGGTGCAGCGCACCTGCCAGACGCAACTGTTCGCGCCGCAAATCGCCGCCTTCTGCTTCTGGGGCTGGCAACTGGTGATCCTGCTGGCGGCCATCAGTCTGCCGCTGGGTTACACCAGTTCCAAGGAATACGCCGAGCTGGAATGGCCGATCGACATTCTGATCACCATCGTCTGGGTCGCCTACGCCATCGTGTTCTTCGGCACGATCATGCAGCGCAAGACCAAGCACATTTATGTGGGCAACTGGTTCTTCGGCGCATTCATCATCACCGTGGCGATCCTGCACATCGTCAATAACCTTGAGTTGCCGGTGAGTTTCACCAAGTCCTACTCGGTGTACGCCGGTGCAACCGACGCGATGGTGCAATGGTGGTACGGCCACAACGCCGTAGGCTTTTTCCTCACCGCCGGTTTCCTCGGGATGATGTACTACTTCGTACCGAAGCAGGCCGAACGTCCGGTGTATTCGTATCGCCTGTCGATCGTGCACTTCTGGGCGCTGATCACCCTGTACATCTGGGCCGGCCCGCACCACTTGCACTACACCGCGCTGCCGGACTGGGCGCAGTCGCTGGGCATGGTGATGTCGCTGATCCTGCTGGCACCGAGCTGGGGCGGCATGATCAACGGCATGATGACCCTCTCGGGCGCCTGGCATAAGTTGCGCAGTGACCCGATCCTGCGTTTCCTCGTGGTGTCGCTGGCGTTCTACGGCATGTCGACCTTCGAAGGTCCGATGATGGCGATCAAGACCGTCAACGCCCTCTCCCACTACACCGACTGGACCATCGGCCACGTACACGCCGGCGCGCTCGGCTGGGTGGCGATGATTTCCATCGGCGCGCTGTACCACATGATCCCGAAAGTCTTCGGCAAAGAGCAGATGCACAGCATCGGCCTGATCAACGCGCACTTCTGGCTCGCGACCATCGGCACCGTTTTGTACATCGCGTCGATGTGGGTCAACGGCATCGCCCAGGGCCTGATGTGGCGTGCGGTGAACGAAGACGGCACGCTGACCTACTCCTTCGTCGAAACCCTGGTGGCCAGCCACCCTGGCTTCGTCGTGCGGTTGATCGGCGGGGCGATCTTCCTCAGCGGCATGTTGCTGATGGCTTACAACACCTGGCGCACCGTGCGGGCCTCGCAGCCTGCTGATGTCGTTGCCGCCGCGCAGATGGCCTGAGGAGTCCGCCATGAAACACGAAACGATTGAAAAGAACGTCGGCCTGCTGATGCTGCTGATGGTGTTCGCCGTGAGTATCGGCGGCCTGACCCAGATCGTCCCGCTGTTCTTTCAGGACGTGACCAACAAACCGGTGGAAGGCATGAAGCCCTACACCGCGCTGCAACTGGAAGGCCGCGACATCTACATCCGCGAAGGCTGCGTCGGCTGCCATTCGCAGATGATCCGTCCGTTCCGCGCCGAAACCGAACGCTACGGCCACTACTCGGTGGCTGGCGAGAGCGTGTGGGATCACCCGTTCCTGTGGGGTTCGAAACGCACCGGTCCGGACTTGGCCCGCGTGGGCGGTCGTTACTCGGATGACTGGCACCGTGCGCACTTGTACAACCCGCGCAACGTCGTGCCGGAATCGAAGATGCCGGCCTACCCGTGGCTGGTCACCCAACCGCTCGACAGCAGCCATACCGAAACCAAGCTCAAGGTCATGCGCACCCTCGGCGTGCCTTACACCGACGACGACATCAGCGGCGCGGTGGCCAGCCTCAAGGGCAAGAGCGAAATGGACGCCCTCGTCTCCTACCTGCAAGTGCTCGGCACTGCAATCAAGAGCAAGAGGTGAGACATGGCCATTGAAATGAGCGCGGGGCTGATTCGCGGCCTCGGCACGGTCGTGGTGTTCGTGGCCTTCGTCGGCCTGACCCTGTGGGTGTTCAACCGCAAGCGCACGCCGGAATTTGCCGAAGCGCGCCTGCTGCCGTTCGCCGACGAGCCGCAACCCGACCCAACCCCTGCAACTGAAACAAGGAGTACCCGGTCATGACCACCTTCTGGAGTACGTGGATCTGCGTACTGACCATCGGCAGCCTGATCGGCCTGACCTGGCTGCTGGTCGGCACCCGTCGGGGCGAAACCAAGGGCAGCGTCGACCAGACCATGGGCCACAGCTTCGACGGCATCGAGGAGTACGACAACCCTCTGCCGCAGTGGTGGTTCATGCTGTTCGCCGGCACGCTGGTGTTTTCCGTGGGTTATCTGATCCTCTATCCGGGGCTCGGCAACTGGAAAGGCATCCTGCCCGGCTACGAGGACGGCTGGACCGGTGTCCACGAGTGGGAAAAGGAAATGAGCAAGGCCGACGCCAAATTCGGGCCGATCTTCGCCAAGTTCGCCGCCATGCCGGTGGAAGAAGTGGCGAAGGATCCGCAGGCGCTGAAAATGGGTGGCCGTCTTTTCGCCTCCAACTGCTCGGTGTGCCACGGCTCGGACGCCAAGGGCGCCTTCGGCTTCCCTAACCTCGCCGACCAGGACTGGCGCTGGGGCGGCAGTGCCGAGACGATCAAGACCACCATCATGGGTGGCCGGGTTGCGGCAATGCCGGCCTGGGGCGAGTCGCTCGGTGAGGCGGGCGTGAAAAACGTTGCGGCGTACGTGCGTCACGAACTGGCCGGGCTGCCACTGCCAGCGGACAACAAGGCCGACCTGCAAGCCGGACAGCAAACATTCAGCACCATGTGCGTAGCCTGTCATGGGGCAACCGGCCAGGGCACTGAAGCCATGGGTGCGCCGAACCTGACGCACCCGGCCGGATTTATCTATGGCACCAGCCTGACTCAACTCGAACAGACCATCCGCCATGGTCGTCAGGGCCACATGCCGGCTCAGAGCGAGCTCCTGGGCAACGATAAAGTGCAATTGCTGGCCGCTTATGTGTACAGCCTAAGCCATGGATTGAATACAGAAAAACTGATTACTGAAGACAACAAACATTAATCATTGAGTACAACACTGCCGCACGTTTTCAGTGCGGCAGTTTCCAGCCTCTTTGCGACGCATTGTCGCACCCCCTCTTCCCCTCTCCTTTCGGTTCCCCGGATTCGGGTCTACGCTTGCTCGATGCGGACTGGCCCGTGCCGGTTCCATGTTGCCCCTGAACGAGGCGTTGAACGAATCGGCTGACTGACATGGCCGCAAAGGCCGGTAGATACCGGCTGTCGCGCCGATGACCGTCCGTCACCCGAACCTGGCGTTCCAACATACCCCGTTTCGGCCGACCGGGACCCCTCGCTTTTTTTGTCCGCCGGGAGATTTTTTTCCGAGGGCAATTTTGTCCTTACGCGGCGCATGGAAAGGCCGCAGAATCAGCGTTGGAAAGCATTGACCCAGGTCATGGCGCGTTGCATTGACCCCCTGCTTTCTACATACTTGCGACCGATTTTAATCCTAATAAAACACCCAAACCGTGGAACCTTAGAATGAGCACAGCAATCAGTCCGACTGCTTATAACTATAAGGTAGTCCGCCAGTTCGCCATCATGACGGTGGTCTGGGGGATCCTTGGCATGGGGCTCGGTGTCTTCATCGCCTCGCAACTGGTCTGGCCGGAGTTGAATTTCGGTCTGCCTTGGACGAGCTTTGGACGCCTGCGCCCGTTGCACACAAACCTGGTGATTTTTGCCTTCGGTGGTTGTGCACTGTTCGCCACTTCCTACTATGTCGTGCAGCGAACCTGCCAGACGCGACTGATTTCCGACAGCCTCGCGGCCTTCACCTTCTGGGGCTGGCAAGCCGTGATCGTCGGCGCGCTGATTACCTTGCCGCTGGGTTACACCACCACCAAGGAATACGCGGAACTGGAATGGCCCCTCGCCATTCTGCTGGCCATTGTCTGGGTCACCTACGGTCTGGTGTTCTTCGGCACCATCACCAAACGCAAGACCAAACACATCTATGTGGGCAACTGGTTCTACGGCGCCTTCATCGTCGTGACGGCGATGCTGCACATCGTCAACCACGCGTCCCTGCCGGTGAGTTTCTTCAAGTCCTACTCCGCCTACTCGGGCGCAACCGACGCGATGATCCAGTGGTGGTACGGCCACAACGCCGTGGGCTTCTTCCTGACCACCGGCTTCCTGGGGATGATGTACTACTTCGTGCCGAAACAGGCCGAACGTCCGATCTACTCCTATCGCCTGTCGATCGTGCACTTCTGGGCACTGATCACCCTGTACATCTGGGCCGGTCCGCACCACCTGCACTACACCGCGCTGCCGGATTGGGCACAATCGCTGGGCATGGCCATGTCGATCATCCTGCTGGCGCCAAGCTGGGGCGGCATGATCAACGGCATGATGACCCTGTCGGGGGCCTGGCATAAGCTGCGCACCGACCCGATCCTGCGTTTCCTCGTGGTCTCGCTGGCGTTTTACGGCATGTCGACCTTCGAAGGTCCGATGATGGCGATCAAGACCGTCAACTCGCTCTCGCACTACACCGACTGGACCATCGGCCACGTACACGCCGGCGCGCTCGGCTGGGTGGCGATGATCTCGATCGGCGCGATCTACCACATGATCCCGAAACTGTTCGGCCGCGCACAGATGCACAGCGTCGGTCTGATCAACGCGCACTTCTGGCTCGCGACCATCGGTACCGTGCTGTACATCGCTTCGATGTGGGTCAACGGCATCACTCAAGGCCTGATGTGGCGTGCAATCAACGACGACGGCACCCTCACCTACTCGTTCGTCGAAGCGCTGCAGGCCAGCCATCCTGGCTACATCGTCCGTGCCCTGGGCGGTGCGTTCTTCGCCAGCGGCATGCTGTTGATGGCCTATAACGTGTGGCGCACCGTTCGCGCCTCGGACCCGGCTGAAGCTGAAGCCGCCGCCAAGATCGCCGTAGTTGGAGCTCACTGATGAAGCATGAAGCTGTCGAGAAGAACATCGGCCTGCTGGCCTTCTTCATGGTCATCGCCGTCAGCGTCGGTGGCCTGACCCAAATCGTTCCGCTGTTTTTCCAGGACGTCACCAACAAGCCGGTCGAAGGCATGAAGCCGCGCACCGCCCTTGAACTGGAAGGCCGCGACGTTTACATCGCCAACGGCTGTGTCGGCTGCCACTCGCAGATGATCCGCCCGTTCCGTGCCGAAACCGAACGCTACGGCCACTACTCGGTCGCCGGTGAAAGCGTGTGGGATCACCCGTTCCTGTGGGGTTCCAAGCGTACCGGTCCGGACCTGGCCCGTGTCGGCGGTCGTTACTCCGATGACTGGCAGCGTGCGCACTTGTACAACCCGCGCAACGTCGTGCCTGAGTCGAAAATGCCGGCTTACCCGTTCCTCGTGGAAAACAAGCTCGACGGCAAAGACACGGCCAGGAAAATGGAAGTGTTGCGCACGCTCGGCGTCCCTTACACCGACGAAGACATTGCCGGTGCAAAAGACGCTGTGAAGGGTAAAACCGAAATGGACGCGCTGGTGGCCTATCTGCAAGGCCTGGGCACCATCATCAAAAGCAAACGGTGATTCTGATGGATATCGGGATGATTCGAGGCCTGGGCACCGTTGTCGTGATGGTTGCCTTCATCGGCCTGGCGTTGTGGGTTTTCAGCCCCAAGCGCAAGTCGGAGTTTGAAGACGCGACCTTGCTGCCCTTCGCGGATGATCCCGAAGCCATCAAGCACGTCGAGCAAGCTTCTAGGAGTAACAAAGAATGACTACATTCTGGAGTCTGTACGTCACAGTCCTCAGTCTCGGTACGATCTTTTCCCTGACCTGGCTGTTGCTGTCGACCCGCAAGGGTCAGCGCGCCGAGCAGACCGACGAGACCGTCGGCCACTCCTTCGACGGGATCGAGGAGTACGACAACCCGCTGCCGAAATGGTGGTTCATGCTGTTCGTGGGCACCATCGTCTTCGCCCTGGGTTATCTGGTGCTGTACCCGGGCCTGGGCAGCTGGAAAGGTCTGCTGCCGGGCTACAACTACCTCGATAACGAAAAGCAGACCCCGTTCGCCAACGGCCAGACCGGCTGGACCGGCGTTCACGAGTGGGAAAAGGAAATGGCTCGCTCGGACGCCAAGTTCGGCCCGATCTTCGCCAAGTTCGCGGCCATGCCGATCGAGGAAGTGGCCAAGGATCCGCAAGCCCTGAAGATGGGCGGTCGTCTGTTCGCGTCCAACTGCTCGGTCTGCCACGGCTCCGACGCCAAGGGCGCCTATGGCTTCCCTAACCTGACCGACGCCGACTGGCGCTGGGGCGGCGAACCGGAAACCATCAAGACCACCATCATGGGCGGCCGTCACGCGGTGATGCCGGCCTGGGCCGAAGTAATCGGCGAGCAAGGCGTGGCGGACGTGGCGGCATTCGTGCTGACCAATCTGGATGGCCGCAAGTTGCCGGAAGGTACCAAGGCGGATCCGGCCAACGGCCAGAAACTGTTCGCTGCCAACTGCGTGGCCTGCCACGGTCCGGAAGGTAAAGGCACGCCGGCAATGGGCGCTCCCAACCTGACTCACCCTGCCGCGTTCATCTATGGCTCGAGCTTCGCGCAACTGCAGCAGACCATCCGTTACGGCCGTCAGGGCCAGATGCCTGCCCAGGAACAACTGCAAGGCAACGACAAGGTTCACCTGCTGGCGGCTTACGTCTACAGCCTGTCCCATGGTGAAAAAGCACCGGAAGCCGAGGCTCAGTAAGGCCAACGCTTGAAGCAGGAAAGGCCCCGCCAATGAACATTGGCGGGGCCTTTTGCATTCCGGCTCCCTAATGATTTGCGACAAGTGCCTGATGGACGATCAACGGATCAGCCCTGTAGCTTGACGTTCGCCGCACTCACTTCAAGGATGAAAACCCATGCGAGAATCCGATTACGATTGTGTCCGCCCCCATGATGACTTCACTTACGGTTATCCGGACATCGAAGACTCACCCGTAAAAGACCCCGACAGCCGCGACACGCAGTCCGCCGAACAAACCGGGAAGAATAAGAACAGCAGGCTGGACAGCCTCGGAGGCGGAAAGCTGACTTGACGTCGGAACGCGCCGGAACAGCCGCTCGCCAAAGCAGGATCAGGGATCGTCTATAGTCAATTGATCTGCATCATGCTTTGTTGCATTCGCTACACCATTCAGGATATTTCCCCAACGCGACCAAAGGTCGCACCCGTTCGTCGGCATGACAGGCGTATCATTGGGCCACTGCAACACCCCTTTTTGACCCCGGCCGGCACGTATCGGCCGAGGCATTTTTCCACTGCCGTGGGATGCAACGATGAGTAATCAGATTCCGGTACACGACGTCACGCCCCCCAACAAGAACGCGAACAACAGCGTCGATCTCTACGCCTCTCGAGAAAAAATCTACACCCGTGCCTTCACCGGCCTGTTCCGCAATCTGCGGATGATGGGCGGCACCGTGCTGTTCCTGCTGTATTTCGGAACGGTCTGGCTGAACTGGGGCGGCCATCAGGCCGTGTGGTGGAACCTGCCGGAACGCAAGTTCTTCATTTTCGGCGCCACCTTCTGGCCACAGGATTTCATTCTGCTCTCCGGCCTGCTGATCATTGCCGCGTTCGGCCTGTTCTTCATCACGGTGTATGCCGGCCGGGTCTGGTGCGGGTACACCTGCCCGCAAAGCGTATGGACGTGGATTTTCATGTGGTGCGAAAAGGTCACCGAAGGCGACCGAAACCAGCGCATCAAGCTCGACAAGGCGCCGATGAGCGCCAACAAGTTCCTGCGCAAATTCGCCAAGCACGCTCTGTGGCTGCTGATCGGTTTCGTCACCGGCATGACCTTTGTCGGCTACTTCTCGCCGATCCGTGAGCTGGTCATCGACTTCTTCACAGGGCAGGCCGATGGCTGGTCGTATTTCTGGGTCGGGTTCTTCACCCTCGCCACCTACGGCAACGCCGGCTGGCTGCGTGAGCAGGTGTGCATTTACATGTGCCCATATGCGCGCTTCCAGAGCGTGATGTTCGACAAGGACACGCTGATCGTTTCCTATGATCCGCGTCGCGGCGAAAGTCGTGGCCCGCGCAAGAAAGGCATCGATTACAAGGCTCAGGGCCTGGGCGATTGCATCGATTGCACCATGTGCGTCCAGGTCTGCCCGACCGGCATCGACATCCGCGACGGCCTGCAGATCGAATGCATCGGCTGCGCCGCGTGCATCGACGCCTGCGACAGCATCATGGACAAGATGGATTACCCGCGTGGCCTGATCAGCTACACCACCGAACACAACCTGTCCGGGCAGAAAACCCATAAACTGCGTCCGCGCCTGATCGGCTATGCCGTGGTGCTGCTGGCGATGATCAGCCTGCTGGTCACCGCCTTCTTCATGCGTTCGCTGGTGGGCTTCGACGTCAGCAAGGACCGCGTGCTGTACCGCGAGAACGCCGAAGGCCGGATCGAAAACGTCTACAGCCTGAAGATCATGAACAAGGATCAGCGCGACCACACCTATGTGCTGGAAGCCGCCGGCCTGCCGGATCTGCGCCTGCAGGGCAGACGCGAAATCAAGGTCCCGGCCGGGGAAATCTTCAGCATGCCGGTCGAACTGTCGAGCGCCCCCGAACAACTGCCGTCGAGCACCAACGAGGTGAAATTCATCCTCAAGGATGCCGATGACGACAGCGTCCACGTCGAAGCCAAGAGCCGGTTCATCGGCCCACAGAATCGTTGAGAGAACTGAACATGCCCGCCGCAAACGCCGCAAGCCCCTGGTACAAGCATCTCTGGCCATGGATCATCATCGGGATCCTGGCCTGCTCGGTGACCTTGACGCTGTCCATGGTGACCATCGCAGTGAATCACCCCGACAACCTGGTCAACGACAACTACTACGAGGCCGGCAAGGGCATCAATCGTTCGCTGGACCGTGAACTGCTGGCACAGACCCTGAAAATGCGCGCCAACGTGCACCTGGACGACGTCACTGGCGAAGTCGACTTGCGCCTGAGCGGCGACAGCCAGCCAAAAACCCTGGAACTGAACCTGATTTCCCCGACCCAGCCGGACAAGGATCGCAAGATCGTCCTGACCCGCAGTGAAACCGAGCAGGGTCGTTACATCGGCCAGGTGAACGACAAGGTCGAAGGTCGTCGTTTTGTTGAGTTGCTGGGTTCGCAGGGCAATCAGGTATGGCGCATGTTCGAGGAAGAAGTGGTCAGCCATGACAAGGATCTGCTGCTCGGTGACGAACCGCTGCAAGGCGCGGAAGACCTGGACAAGTAAGCAACCCTCCTGATGACCACCCCACTCCCCTGCTACCACTGCGCCCTGCCCGTTCCGACGGGCAGCCGCTTCACTGCTGTCGTGCTCGGGGAGTCCCGCGAGTTCTGCTGCCCGGGCTGTCAGGCCGTGGCCGAAGCCATCGTCGCCGGCGGGCTCGAAAGCTATTACCAGCACCGCAGCGAAGCCTCGGCCAACCCCGAGGCGCTGCCCGTGCAACTGGTGGATGAACTGGCGCTGTATGACCGCGCCGATGTGCAGCAACCCTTCGTCCGCCACGAAGGCGAACTGGCCGAAACCACACTGTTGATGGAAGGCATCAGTTGCGCCGCGTGCGGCTGGCTGATCGAGAAACACCTGCGCACCTTGCCCGCCGTGGCCGAGGCGCGGCTGAATCTGTCCAACCATCGCCTGCACGTGCGCTGGGCCGATGCGCAACTGCCACTGAGCCAGATACTCGGCGAATTGCGCCACATCGGCTACGCCGCACACCCGTACCAGGCCGACCGCGCCAGCGAACAACTGGCCAGCGAGAACCGTCTCGCCTTGCGCCAACTGGGTGTCGCCGGACTGCTGTGGTTCCAGGCGATGATGGCGACCATGGCAACCTGGCCGGAATTCAACATTGACCTCAGCCCCGAACTGCACACCATCCTGCGCTGGGTCGCGCTGTTTCTGACCACACCGATTGTGTTCTACAGCTGCGCGCCTTTTTTCAAGGGTGCCATGCGTGACTTGCGCACCCGTCACCTGACCATGGATGTTTCGGTGTCGCTGGCTATCGGTGCGGCGTACGTCGCCGGCATCTGGACCTCGATCACCGGGAACGGCGAGCTGTATTTCGATGCAGTGGGCATGTTCGCGCTGTTCCTACTGGCCGGGCGTTATCTGGAACGCCGCGCCCGGGAACGCACCGCCGCTGCGACTGCGCAACTGGTGAACCTGTTGCCCGCCTCTTGCTTGCGCCTGGACGACGCTGGCCAGAGTGAACGGATCCTGCTCAGCGAACTGCGCCTCGGTGACCGGGTGCTGGTGCAGCCCGGCTCGGTGCTGCCGGCGGACGGCAGAATCCTCGACGGCCAGTCGAGCATTGATGAATCCCTGCTGACCGGCGAATACCTGCCGCAGATGCGCACGCCCGGCGACGCGGTCACCGCCGGCACGCTGAATGTGGAAGGCGCACTGACCGTCGAAGTGCAGGCGCTGGGGCAGGACACGCGGCTGTCGGCCATCGTCCGTTTGCTGGATCGCGCTCAGGCAGAGAAACCACGTCTGGCGGAAATCGCCGACCGCGCCGCGCAATGGTTCCTGCTGCTGTCATTGATTGCTGCCGCGGCGATCGGTCTGCTGTGGTGGGAACTGGATCCCTCGCGAGCCTTCTGGATCGTTCTGGCCATGCTGGTGGCGACCTGCCCTTGCGCATTGTCGCTTGCCACACCGACCGCACTTACCGCCGCCACCGGCACGCTGCACAAGCTGGGTCTGCTGCTGACACGCGGCCATGTGCTGGAAGGCCTGAACCAGATCGACACGGTGATTTTCGACAAGACCGGCACCCTCACCGAAGGGCGTCTGGTGCTGCGCTCGATTCGCCCCCTCGGTGACCTCGACGGCGACCGGTGCCTGAGCCTCGCCGCTGCGCTGGAGAACCGTTCGGAACATCCGATTGCCCGGGCCTTTGGTCGGGCGCCGCTGGCCGCCGAAGAGGTTCACAACACGCCGGGGCTGGGGCTTGAAGGCTTGGTCGGCGAACAGCGACTGCGCATCGGGCAGGCGGATTTCGTCTGCGATCTCAGTGGCGCGCCTGTGCCGAAGATGCCTGACGAACCGGGCCAATGGTTGCTGCTGGGCGACACCCAAGGCCCACTGGCATGGTTCGTCCTGGATGATCGCCTGCGTGCCGATGCCCCGGCCCTGCTCGCGGTGTGCAAGGCCCGCGGCTGGCATACGCTGCTGCTGTCGGGCGACAGTTCGCCGATGGTCGCCAGTGTCGCCGCCGAACTGGGCATCGACGAAGCCCGGGGCGGCTTGCGTCCGGACGATAAACTGCAGGTACTGCAACAACTGCACAAGGACGGCCGCAAGGTATTGATGCTCGGCGACGGGGTCAACGATGTGCCTGTATTGGCCGCTGCGGACATCAGCGTGGCCATGGGCTCGGCCACCGACCTGGCGAAAACCAGTGCCGACGCGGTGCTGTTGTCCAACCGCCTCGACGCCCTGGTGCAAGCCTTCACGCTGGCCCGCCGCACCCGTCGGGTCATCATCGAAAACCTGTTGTGGGCCGCGCTGTACAATGGCCTCATGTTGCCGTTCGCCGCCCTCGGCTGGATCACTCCGGTGTGGGCCGCTGTCGGCATGTCGATCAGTTCGCTGACCGTGGTGCTCAATGCCCTGCGACTGACTCGCCTGCCGAGCGCGCCGACCGTCAACGCCTCGTCAGAAACCCGCCCGCTGCCGGCCTGAGCCGCACGGGCATGGAGTACAGATGCCAGCTCTCTACGTGATGATTCCGGCCGCACTGCTGATCGTGGCCATCGCCGTCTACATCTTCTTCTGGGCGGTGGACAGCGGCCAGTACGACGACCTCGACGGCCCGGCCCACAGCATCCTGTTCGACGACCAGGACCCGAAGCACACGGCCGCCGTGGACGAAGCCAACCCGATCAAACCGGACGACAAGGCGCCGCCCCATGCTTGATCTGGCGCCGCTGCTGGTGTCTGCGCTGATTCTCGGCCTGCTCGGCGGCGGGCATTGCCTGGGCATGTGCGGCGGCCTGATGGGCGCGCTGACCCTGGCGATTCCCAAGGAACAACGCAGCCGACGCTTTCGATTATTGCTGGCTTACAACCTCGGACGGATTCTCAGTTATGCCACGGCCGGATTGTTGATCGGGCTTGCGGGATGGGCGGTGGCCAACAGTCCTGCGGCGTTGTTTATGCGTGTGCTTGCCGGGTTGCTGTTGATCGCCATGGGCCTGTACCTGGCGGGCTGGTGGAGCGGCCTGACCCGCATCGAAAGTCTGGGGCGCGGCCTGTGGCGCTACATTCAACCGGTGGCCAACCGCTTGCTGCCGGTGTCGAGCCTGCCCCGGGCCTTGCTGCTCGGTGCGCTGTGGGGCTGGCTGCCGTGCGGGCTGGTTTACAGCACACTGCTGTGGTCGGCCAGTCAGGGCAATGCACTGGACAGCGCATTGCTGATGCTCGCCTTCGGGCTCGGCACCTGGCCGGTGTTGCTCGCGACAGGCCTGGCTGCCGAGCGGGTCACGGCGTTGTTGCGCAAACGCAGCGTACGCATGGCCGGTGGATTGCTGGTAATCCTGTTCGGTCTCTGGACCCTGCCAGGGCCGCATCAACACTGGCTGATGGGCCACTGATCCAGGCTTGATGCAAATCAAGATGCCCCGTCGCCCCCTCCCCTAGACTCGCTCACACTGCCAGCCTATCCGGGGGAATGCCCGCATGCTCGACGCCATTCGTTGGGACACCGATTTGATCCGCCGCTACGACCTGGCGGGGCCGCGCTACACCTCGTACCCGACGGCCGTGCAATTCAACAGTCAGGTCGGCACCTTCGACCTTTTCCATGCCCTGCGCGACAGCCGCAAGGCCTTGCGCCCGTTGTCGCTGTACGTGCACGTGCCGTTCTGCGCGAACATCTGCTACTACTGCGCCTGCAACAAGGTCATCACCAAGGATCGCGGCCGTGCGCTGCCCTACCTGCAACGGCTGGAGCAGGAAATCCAGCTGATCGCCTGCCACCTCGACCCGGCGCAGAAAGTCGAGCAACTGCACTTCGGCGGCGGCACCCCGACCTTTCTCAGCCACGATGAATTGCGGCAACTGATGGCGCACCTGCGCAAGCATTTCAATCTGCTGGATGACGACTCCGGCGATTACGGCATCGAGATCGACCCGCGCGAAGCCGACTGGTCGACCATGGGCCTGCTGCGGGAACTGGGCTTCAACCGGGTCAGCATCGGCCTGCAGGATCTCGATCCGGCGGTGCAACGGGCGGTCAACCGCCTGCAAAGCCTGGAAGAAACCCGCGCGGTGATCGACGCGGCGCGCACCCTGCAATTTCGCTCGATCAACATCGACTTGATCTACGGCCTGCCCAAGCAAACTCCGGACAACTTCGCCCGCACGGTTGAAGAAGTCATCAGCCTGCAACCGGACCGGCTCTCGGTGTTCAATTATGCGCATCTGCCGGAACGCTTCATGCCGCAGCGGCGGATCAACGGCAACGAACTGCCGAGCCCGGCACAAAAACTGGAAATGCTGCAACGCACGATCGAGCAACTGACTGCCGCCGGCTACCGCTATATCGGCATGGATCACTTCGCCCTGCCCGACGATGAACTGGCGATCGCTCAGGAAGAATCGACCCTGCAACGCAACTTCCAGGGCTACACCACCCACGGGCATTGCGATCTGATCGGCCTGGGCGTGTCGGCCATCAGCCAGATCGGCGATCTGTACTGCCAGAACAGCAGCGACCTCAATCAATACCAGAACACCCTCGCCGGCGCGCAACTGGCCACCAGCCGTGGCCTGGTATGCAACGCCGATGATCGCCTGCGCCGTGCAGTGATTCAGCAATTGATCTGCAATTTCAGCCTGGATTTCGCCGAGATCGAGCGCACGTTCAACATCGATTTCCAGGGTTACTTCGGCGCGCTCTGGCCGCAGCTGCAAGATATGGCAAAGGACGGGCTGATCGAGCTGGATCGCGAACGGATCAACGTGCTGCCGGCCGGACGCCTGCTGGTGCGTTCGGTGTGCATGGTGTTCGATGCGTATCTGGAACAGCAGAACCGTCAGCGCTTTTCCCGAGTGATCTGAACCGACATCAATTGCGTGCACACCATGAAGTCGTTTCCTTGCGGGTCAACCCCTTCAACAGGTCTGCGCATTGCTCTGCGGCTTTTTGCCCGTGGGGCAATCTCGCCACAGGCTGGCCTGAATGTCTCCCCCTGGGTTACCCTTACGCCTTATGTGTGTTTTCCCACAAGGATTTAAGAAATGTCCGAGCCAGTCAAACTGCGCGCTCACAACCAGGCTAATTGCAAGGATTGCAGCCTGGCCCCTCTCTGCCTGCCACTTTCGCTGAATCTGGAAGACATGGATGCGCTGGACGAAATCGTCAAACGTGGCCGCCCGCTGAAGAAGGGTGAGTTCCTGTTCCGCCAGGGCGACACCTTCGATTCCGTTTATGCAGTACGCTCCGGCGCCCTGAAGACCTTCAGCCTGAGCGATACCGGCGAAGAACAACTGACCGGCTTCCACCTGCCGAGCGAACTGGTCGGGCTGTCCGGCATGGACACCGAGAAACACCCGGTTTCCGCCCAGGCCCTGGAAACCACTTCGGTCTGCGAAATTCCGTTCGAGCGCCTCGACGAACTGGCCCTGCAATTGCCGCAGCTGCGCCGTCAGCTGATGCGCGTGATGAGCCGCGAAATCCGCGACGACCAGCAAATGATGCTGCTGCTGTCGAAAAAGACCGCCGACGAACGCATCGCCACCTTCCTGGTCAACCTGTCGGCCCGTTTCCGCGCTCGCGGGTTTTCGGCCAACCAGTTCCGCCTGAGCATGTCGCGCAATGAAATCGGCAATTATCTGGGACTGGCAGTGGAAACCGTGTCCCGGGTCTTCACCCGCTTCCAGCAGAACGAACTGATCGCCGCCGAGGGCAAGGAAATCCATATCCTCGACCCGATCCAGCTCTGCGCCCTGGCCGGCGGCTCGCTCGAAGTCTGATCTCGACCCGCGGCCGAGCGTATCGTTTCAGCCGCGGGTATACTGCGCCGTTTGCAGCCCTGCCAGGACACCTCGACGATGGTCTTCGACTCCTTCGACATCAAATCCCTGATCCGCCCTGTGATCGATTTCCCGAAACCGGGCGTGATTTTTCGCGACATCACCCCGCTGTTCCAGTCGCCCAAGGCCATGCGCCTGGTGATGGACAGCTTCGCCCACCGTTACGTGGAAGCCGACTTCACCCACATCGGAGCGATGGATGCGCGTGGTTTCCTGATCGGTTCGGTGCTGGCCTATCAACTGAACAAGCCGCTGGTACTGTTTCGCAAGCAAGGCAAACTGCCGGCGGACGTGCTGGCGGAAGGTTATGCGACCGAGTACGGCGAAGCGTTCCTCGAAGCCCACGCCGACAGCCTGTGCGAAGGTGATTCGGTGGTAATGTTCGATGACCTGATCGCCACCGGCGGCACGCTGATCGCAGCGGCCAACCTGATCCGCCGCATGGGCGCCCGCGTTCATGAAGCGGCGGCGATCATCGATCTGCCGGAGCTGGGTGGTTCGCAGCGTCTGGAAGACATGGGAATTCCGACGTTCTGCCTGACGCAGTTTGCGTTGACCGATAAGTAAATAGCGCCTGTTCCACCGCCTTCGCGAGCAAGCTCGCTCCCACAGTTGGAATGCGTCCCTCTGTGGGAGCGAGCTTGCTCGCGAAGAGGCCGGCAGCCTCACTGCAAAACCTAAAGCCCCATCTGCTTGCTGATGATCTCGTTCATCACTTCTCGCGTCCCGCCGCCAATCGACAAGATGCGATTATCCCGATACAGCCGTTCCACCCGGCTTTCGCGCATGTAACCCAGCCCCCCGAGAATCTGCACCGCCTCATGGGTGATGCGATCCGAGGTGTCCGTGGCGAAGTTCTTGGCCATGGAGATTTCCTTGATCACGCCTTGCCCCGCCGCCATCTTCGCCGCCTGCCGATAGGTGAACTCCCGCGAGACTTCCAGCGCGGTGGCCATTTCCGCAAGGCGATGCTTGATCACCTGAAACCTGCCGATGGGTTTGCCGAACGCTTCACGCTCCCGCGCCCATTTCAGGCTCTCTTCCAGCGCCAGCTGAGCCGTCATGTTGGCCATCAGCGCCAACGCCAGTCGTTCGCTCTGGAAGTTGCCCATGATGCAGGCAAAGCCCATGTTCTCGGCACCGATGAGATTTCCCACAGGCACCCGGCAATCGTCGAAGAACAATTCAGCCGTGTCTGACGCCCACCAGCCCATTTTCTTCAGTTGGCGGCCGACGGTGAAACCCGGCGTGCCCTTCTCGATCAACAGCAGGCTGATACCGCCAAATCCCGGCTCACCGGTACGCACCGCGACGGTGTAGTAATCGGCACGCACACCACTGGTGATAAAGGTTTTGCTGCCACTGACCCGGTAATGATCGCCATCGCGTACAGCGCGGGTCTGCAGATTGGCGACATCGGAGCCGCCGCCCGGCTCGGTCACGGCCAGCGCGCTGATCTTCTCGCCACTGAGTACCAGAGGGACGACGCGATCACGCACTTCGGGCCGGGCCCATTTGACGATGGGCGGCAAGCCGATATCCAGCGAACCGAGCCCGGCCACCAGCCCGCCGGAGCCGCAACGCATGAGTTCTTCGCTGGCGGCGATCTTGGCGAACAGATCGCCTTCGTGACTGCCGCCCAGCACCTCCGGATAACCGATGCCGAGGATGCCGGCCGCACCGGCCTTGAGGTACAGCTCACGGGGAAAGCTTTCAGCTTCTTCCCACGCATCGATGTCCGGCAGGATTTCACGCTCGACGAAACGTCTGACGCTGTCGCGAACCAATTGGTGGCTGGGGTCGAAGTATTCCTGGAAGGCGGGCATCGGCGAACTCCATGGAAGGGTTCGCCGAACTTAACCGAGCGCTTGCTTGGTTTTCAACCAGATTGTGAGGTTCAGAGAGAAATCGGCTTGCGCCCGGCAAACGAGTGGGCCAGTGTGCCGCCGTCCACCAGTTCCAGCTCGCCGCCCAACGGCACGCCATGAGCGATACGCGAGGCGATCAGCCCCTTGTTGTTGAGCAATTGCGCGATGTAGTGCGCCGTCGCTTCCCCTTCCACGGTCGGGTTGGTAGCGAGGATGACTTCGGTGAAGGTGCCCGCCTCTTCGATCCGCGCCATCAGTTGCGGAATGCCGATGGCCTCCGGCCCGAGCCCGTCCAGCGGTGACAGATGGCCCTTGAGCACGAAGTAACGACCGCGGAACCCGGTCTGCTCGACCGCGTAGACATCCATCGGCCCTTCCACCACGCACAGTAACGTGTCGTCACGGCGCGGGTCGGCGCATTGCGGGCACAGATCGTCCTCGGTCAACGTGCGGCACTGACGGCAGTGTCCGACCCCTTCCATGGCCTGTCCCAATGCCTGGGCCAGACGCGTGCCGCCACTGCGGTCACGTTCGAGCAACTGCAACGCCATGCGCTGGGCGGTTTTCTGACCCACACCTGGCAAAACTCGCAGGGCGTCGATCAGTTGGCGAATCAAAGGGCTGAAGCTCATGGGGAAAAGTCCGACAAAACAACGAGACGCGGTTTATACCCGCGCCTCCGGATAGCGTCAATGTCCGGTCCGAGGTACCCGCCACATCACAGGATCCGGGCCCGCTGGTGATACGGTAAGGACTTGATTGCGAAACCAAAAATGCCAGGCGCGATGCCTGGCATTTTTTCACTCGTGCGCCGTGGGTAGACGAATCAGAACGGCAGTTTCATACCGGCCGGCAGGTTCATGCCGGCGGTCATGCTGCCCATTTTCGCCTGGCTGTTGGCTTCGATCTGACGCACGGCGGCGTTGACTGCAGCAGCCACCAGATCCTCGACCACTTCACGGTCGTCTTCGTCCAGACCCGGCAGCACGCTCGGATCGATGCTGACTTTCTTGACGTCGTGACGACCGGTCATCACCACGGTGACCAGATCGCCGCCGGCCTTGCCGGTGACTTCTGCGTTGGCCAGCTCTTCCTGCATCTTGGCCATTTTTTCCTGCATCTGCTGCGCCTGCTTCATCAGGCCGGCCATGCCACCTTTCATCATGGTAATCACCTCAAAAGTACTTGGATCAATACAGCGCCCGGCGACTTGCCCCGAACGCCTTCAGTTATTAGCCCTGACTGGCCAGGGCGTCGACAGGTTCAATAGTATCGTGTCGCACGACCGCGCCGAACTCCTTCACCATCTGCTGGATGAATGGATCGCCGTGGATCGACTCCTCCGCCTCGCGCTGACGGTTGGCACGGCGCCGGGAGGCGGCCTGGGCCGGGGTTTCCTGCTCGGGCTTGATCAGCTCCATGCTCAGGTTCAGCGTGCGGCCGTGATACTGGTTCAAGGCATCGTTCAGACGACGTTGCTGGGTAGCGTTGAACAAGGCGCTGTGGGCCGGGTCCAGGTGCATCAGCCAGTTGTCGCCATCGACCGCGATCAGCGTGCAGTTGGCGGCGATGCTGCCGGTCATGCCGGAAATCGGCAGTTTCGGGAACAGTTCCAGCCATTGCAGGGCCAGACCGGTGGCCGGCGCAGCGGCAGGTTCCGGCTCGGGCTCCGGCGCCGGATCGACGGCGTGTTCGCTGGCCAGATCGTCAAGATAGCTGTAGGCAGAATCCATGTCCGGCTCGATGTAATCTTCATCAAGCGGCGGTTCGTCATCCATGTCCATGCCTGGTGTAGCGGCATCGACATCGGCCACCGACGGCTCGGGAATCGGCGCAGCGACCCACTCCGGGGCGTCAGGCACGACACTGTCCGGGGTCGGCAGCGGCATCGGCGGTAGATCCGGTTGCTCGGCGGTGGTCTCCAGTACCGGCTCGACGGCCGGCTGCTGCACGGTCGCCGGCACTACCGGGTCGTTCCACGGCAGGTCGACGACTGCTTCTTCGACTGCCACCGGTTCCGGCTCCGGTTCATGAACGGCTTCAGGCACGATCACCGGGACAACCGGCGCAGGCTCGGGAGCTGGCGCAACCACAGGAGCCGGCGCAACAGCCGCAGCCTCTACCGGCGCAGGCTTCGGCACGGCAGCCACTGCGCTTGCGGAATCAACTGTGGCCTGGCTGATCCCCACTGGCTTTAGTGATTGCCTCGGGGCATCTGCCGTGTCCGCCGGCCGGAAGGCCAGCATCCGCAGCAGCACCATTTCGAAACCGCCTCGCGGATCCGGCGCCAGCGGCAGGTCGCGGCGGCCGATCAGGCCCATCTGGTAGTAGAACTGCACGTCTTCGGCCGGCAAGGCCTGCGCCAGCGCCAGCACCCGGTCACGGTCGCCATGGCCGTTGTCGACGCCTTCCGGCAACGCCTGAGCGATGGCGACGCGGTGCAGCACATTGAGCATTTCCGAGAGCACGCCGTTCCAGTCCGGGCCCTGTTCGGCCAGGTGACGCACGGCTTCGAGCAACGCCTTGGCGTCGCCTTCGATCAGCGCGTGCAGCACGTCATAGACCTGGCCGTGATCCAGCGTGCCGAGCATCGCTCGCACGTCGGCAGCCAGCACCTTGCCTTCCCCGAAGGCAATGGCCTGGTCGGTGAGGCTCATGGCGTCACGCATCGAACCGTCCGCCGCGCGGCCAAGCAGCCACAGGGCGTCGTCTTCGAACGGCACGTTTTCGGCACCGAGGACGTGGGTCAGGTGCTCGACCACACGCTCAGGTGTCATGTTCTTCAGGGAGAACTGCAGGCATCGCGACAAAATCGTTGCCGGAAGCTTCTGCGGGTCGGTGGTCGCCAGGATGAACTTGACGTAGGGCGGCGGCTCTTCAAGGGTTTTCAGCAGCGCATTGAAGGAATGGCTGGAAAGCATGTGCACTTCGTCGATCAGGTAGACCTTGAAGCGCCCGCGGCTCGGGGCGTATTGCACGTTGTCGAGCAGCTCGCGGGTGTCCTCGACCTTGGTCCGGCTCGCGGCGTCGATCTCGATCAGGTCGACGAAACGGCCTTCATCGATCTCTCGGCACACCGAACACTCGCCACACGGGCTGGAAGTGATACCTGTCTCACAGTTCAGACATTTGGCGATGATCCGCGCAATCGTGGTCTTGCCGACGCCCCGCGTACCGGTGAACAGGTAGGCGTGGTGCAGGCGCTGGCTGTCCAAGGCATTGATCAGAGCCTTGAGCACATGGGTCTGGCCGACCATTTCGCGGAACGAGCGCGGACGCCATTTACGTGCAAGAACCTGATAACTCATCGAAAACCGTCGCGGCAAAGGAAGCAGAAGCGGCTAATGCTAGCGGAGCAAGGGCAAAATTGCATCCGGTGCGCTGTTCTATTCTGGCTAAGCTGCATGGGCGGAGGCTTTTATCGGTTCGGGATCGGGAAATACCGGAGCGTGTATGCGGTGGGCCGTGGGGGCAATACTGGGAGTCAGCCTGAATGTGGTGGCCGCGCAGCCACCGCTGCGCTTCGCCATGGCCGACAGTTGGGCGATGCCGCTGGCGCAATACGAAAGCGGCCGCCCGACCCAGGGCATTCTTTACGACATGATGCTCAGCCTCGCGACCCGGGTCGGCGTGCCGGCGGAGTTTCACGTCCTGCCCCGCACCCGGGTGCAGAACGCCATGGAGCATGGTGAAGTCGATGTGCGCTGTTATGCCGCGCAATCCTGGCTGCCGAATCAGTCCGGCGATTACATCTGGAGTGTTCCGTTGCTGTTCCAGCGCGATCTGTTGATCAGCCGTCAGGACCAGCCAGCCGACGCCGACCCGGCCCTGCTGCCCCGCCAGCCGATCGGCACCGTGCGCGGCTACAGTTACCCTACCCTGCAACCCCTCTTCGATGCCGACCATTTACGACGTGAGGATGCACGCAATCAGGAACAGGTGCTGGAAAAGCTGCTGGCCGGTCGATACCGCTACGCGGTGAGCAATCAATGGACACTGGACTGGTTCAACCAGCGCCTGCTGCCGGGGCAGCAACTGCAAGGGGTGGCGGTGTTGCAGGAGCATCGCGTCGGCTGTTACGTGCGCAACGATCCGCAAGTGCCGGTGCAACAAATATTGAGAACCCTGTTGCAAATGAAAATGTCGGGAGAGATTGATGACATTATCCGGTTGTATACGGGAGGTTCGGGGGACACCCCTTGACCGGCGAACGGCAACGAATGATCAGTGCCCCGCCGCATCTCGAAACTTCTGATATTCGTGATATTCGACCCAGTCGACCACATCGTACGGCACGTACAGCTTCAACCGGGCACGGGAAATGGCGATGTAGACGGCGCAGATCCGCTGATCGAATTCGTAGGCATCCTTGAATTTCTCGTTGGTCAGCAGTCCCGGGGTCAACAGCACCTTGTCGAACTCCATTCCCCCCGCCTCTTCCGCGAGCATCAGCATGCACCCGTTGCCGGTGTTGTCGATCATTCGGTTCAAGCGTGTCAGGTCGGCAATCATGAAGCCATTTTCCAGCCTCGCCTTGACCTGCAGAAACGACTCATCGAACCGGTTGGCGTCGCACACGGCTTGCCAGTCGGGCAGGTCGCTGAAATACGGATGCACGCCGTTTTCGCTGAATTCGGAGCGATAGAAGTCCGGTCTGAACAGTTCGATGGCCGTGGCCATGAAATGCTTCAGGTCATCCTGGGATGGCTTGTCCGGGAATCTGAACGTGCAGTTGGCATCGTGCAGATGGATGGCCCAGATCATGGTGTCCCACGGCGATGCCGTCAGCACCACGCAGCCCTCGGGCGGTACAAAACCCTCCGGGTATTCCTTGATGACGACGTCGGCATCACTGCCACCTTCGAATGGAATCTTGCCTTTCTGCGAGTGCCGGGCGATCAATGGGTTGACCAGCCGTTCGACGTTGCGACCCGAGCGCACGGAATAGCTGATATCGCTCTGGCGAACCTCACGCTGCCGTTTGACCAGCACGCCGCTGGCCTGCTGATATTCGTCGCCAAGCGTGATCAGCACCTGGCGGCCGCGTTCGATGATCTGCAGCAGCGACCCGGGAATATCCTGACTCTCGTCGATCAGCACATGCGTATACCGCGCCGGCACCGCGCAGCCGGCAATACAGGCCCGCTTGATCATCAATAGCGCTTCGAACCCGGTCTGGCTGCCCCACGCCGGATTGAGCTCAAGGTAGCCCCACACACGGCTCGAATACTCCAGCAACACCTGAGCGTCCACGCTGGAGAGCGGCTGGTTGAAATGCGGCAGATGTTTAGCGGAGAAGGTGTGATCGCGAAAACGGCAATAACGCTCGATCACCTTGAGGCAGAGATCAAGGGTCGCCTGCCCGTCGTGGTGGCGAAAACCATAGATGTTCAGTTCCTGCGCCAGCGCCTGACGGCTCGGCATTCGAGTTCCTTCCGCCTGCGGCCTGCGACCGAGCAACAGCGAACGAACAAAGGCCAGGAAGGTCTGGCCGGCCTTTTTCTCGCCTGCTCCACCCATGCGCTGACGAAGGATTTCAAGTTTCGCCGGGGTGCGTGCCAGCAACAGGGTCTTTTCCGGGCGCAGATGCTCAAGCAGGGCCACCAGCAAATGGCTCTTGCCGACGCCTGCATAGCCTTGAACGTGCAAGTCTTCGTCCAGGTTGGCGCGGAAGGTCCTGACCAGTTTGTCCTGTGCCGGACTCAGCCAACGCTCACGGTGCCTGGGCGTCACTAACGGCTGACTGAACGGATCATGGCGGCGATGGTGGCGGATTTTGTATTCAAAATCCCATTGGCCGTCAGGTAACAAGTAATCGCGTGCAGACACTTCCTGGGCAAGTAGTAAACGCAGATTCAATGATCTGAGGACCTTCAGGCCGAAATACAGTTTGCGCTGATCGAACAATCGCTGCGCTTCCGACAGCAGGCCGGCAGTCGTTGACTCACGGGCCTCGACGGCCCACGCCAGGAGTCTGGCCAGAATCTTCTCTGCCGCAAGGGCACCGAAATCCTGCTCTTTCGTTTGCACCAGATTCTGGATGACCAGCACAGCCGCCAGTTCTGGATCGGTCAGGGCTTCGAGGGCTTTGGCGCCACTCGCCTGCAACAGGTTCGCGCAGGTTTCATCCGTAACGGGCAAGAACACGGGGCTGGATAAATCGGAATGTTCCGGGAGCATAAAACCTCGCGACCTGGGCGCAGACCCGACAAGGTCCATCCGGGCCAGACTCTGCATTCATTTCGGTTAAGGCGAGTATGCGGGATTACAGGGGACATGATGACCCCGTGTCGCCCCCTTCGCGAGCAGGCTAGCTCCGACACGGCGTGTTGCATTGAACGCCAAATCGCAGACATAAAAAAACCGCAGTGGGCAAAACCCATGCAGTTCGCTGTTGATTCGTTCGATGTTCGTCAAGGTGGCAACCCTACCAGCCACACCCCGGCACACAATGTCACCGCTGCGGCTGCTCCCTTCCAGGCCTGACCGGGTTCACGGCTGATCGTTGCGGGGGGACCGATAGGGTCACCATAACGACACTCACCTGTCGGCGAGCCGCGCCATTGTACCTATCTGCGACGAAGTTACAACCGCTGGTTGCAGATTAAAAATATGAGGGGACTCAAGTACTTGCTATTGCGCCTGCAACACCTCGTCGGCGCGGCCGCCCGCCTGCTGGATCACCAGATGAATGAAGTGCAGCCTGGCGATCGCCGCCGGCGGCAGGACGAAGGGATAGAAATCCGGCTGGCCCATGCTGCGCGACAGCTCGTTGAGCATGCCGGCCAGTTCGATCCATGCGTTGACGAACGACAGGAATGCCGCTGCGCCGGGATGTTCGGGGTCATACAGCGTGCTAGACGGAAACGGCTGGTAATCGAGGTCCATCTCCCGGGTATTCATGCCGAAACCCAGGGCCGTGTCCACCGCATCCATCATGTGCAGGTAATGCGCCCAGGTTTCCGCCCAGTCTTCCCACGGGTGCATGGTGGCGTAGGCACTGACGTAATGCTGCGACCAGTCCGCCGGCGCGCCCTGTTGATAATGCCGCTCCAGCGCTTCGGCATAACTGGCGCGCTCGTCGCCGAACAGGTTGCGGAACGCACCCAGCCATGGGCCGTTGGCGATAAACCGATCCCAATAATAATGCCCGACCTCATGGCGAAAATGCCCGAGCAATGTGCGATAGGGTTCGTGCATCTGCGCCCGCACCTGCTCACGGTGGGCGTCGTCGGCTTCTGCAATGTCGAGGGTGATCAATCCATTGGAGTGGCCGGTCATCGGCGCGTTGCCCTGCAGATCGACGCCGATGAAGTCGAACGCCAGACCGGTGTCTTCGTCGACGGTTTTCGGGATGACCGGCAAGCCAAGGTTGATCAGTTGCGCCACCAGTCGCCGCTTGGCGATTTCCACCTTGCGCCAGCGTTCGGGGTTCTCAGGGACGGACAGGTCGGGAATGGTGCGATTCAAATTGCAGGCAACACACAGGGTGTCGTGATCGTTGGCGGGCAGCAGCCAGTTGCAGGCCGCCGGGGTATCGAGGTTGGCGCAACGCCGAAACAGACCGGCCCCGGGATCGACGTCCAGCGTCCAGGTGCCCACGAACGGTCCCGGTTGCAGCGGCGTCAGCCGACTGTGTTCGGGTTGATAACCCAGCGCTGCGTTGCAGGCCAGGCACTGGCTGTTGCGAAAGAACAGCGACTGACCGCAGCGGCACGGCCAGATCTTGCTGTTGCGCGAGGATTCAGCCATGAACGGCGCGACGAGGCGTGAACTCAACTGCTCGAAAAAGCGGTACATGGCGATCTCTCCCCGGGGCTTGCCAAGACTAGATCATTCACGAGACAACATCGTTCCATGCGGCAATACCCGCTCCGGATAATGCCGCGTTGTGGCGATGGAGAGTGTATCCCCCCCACTACGGAAAAACCTTTCATCAACACGAAACACATCCACCCACATCACCTCCAACATCCACACCGTCGGCTCTCTTGACTGTCAAAAACCACCCATACACCACCACCT
>NZ_JBJJMM010000009.1:0-222901 GCF_046231795.1 Pseudomonas sp. KCJK9016
AAAAAGAAACCCCAGTAAAGCAATCATAATCTAACAGGGCCGGGAGACAGACACCCAGAGGATGCGCGAAGGATACGATTTCAGCAGGGTTCAATGGAAAAGAAAGGTTCCCATTTTAAAAAAAAGTTTTTCGGGGAGGAATAAAAAGCCGCCGATGATTTTCATGACGGTGGCGCCGCCGGAGAACGCGACTTCCTGCTTGTCACCCAAGGCCTTGACCAACAGCCGTTGCAACGCCGGCAACGCCTCGTGACGCGGCTTGTCGAGCAGATCGCCGACATAGTGACGGCTGCTCGACGACAGGCAGCCATGCAGCCATCCGGTGGACGACAGGCGCAGTCGTGAGCAGGTCCGACAGAACGGCACGCTTTCGTTGGCGATCACGCCGAAGGTCCCCAGGCCGGCAATCGCGTAACGAACGGCCGTGGCGTCCACAGGCGCATCGGTTTGCGCGTACTCGTAACGCTCGCCGATCAGTTCGAGCAGTTGTTGCAGACTGACGAACTGCTGCAGGAACGCATTGGAGTCCTTGGCCAGGTGGCCCATGCGCATCAATTCGATGAAGCGCAACTCATAGCCACGCTCAAGGCAGTAATCGAGCAGCGGCATGACCTGATCGAGGTTCTGCCCGCGCAACGGCACCATGTTGACCTTGATCTTCATGCCCGCCGCTTTGGCTCGATCCATGCCGTCGAGCACCGTTGCCAGATCACCGCCACGGGCAATGCTGCGGAACGCGCCGGCGTCCAGGGTATCGAGGGAAACGTTGATCCGGCGCAGGCCGGCATCGACCAGCAGCGGCAGTTTCTTCGCCAGGAGCTGGCCATTGGTCGTCAGGCTGATGTCTTCCAGGCCCATCTTGCCGACGGCGCTCATGAAGGATTCGAGTTTGGGGCTGACCAGCGGCTCACCGCCGGTAATGCGCAGGCGCTCGATGCCGGCGGCTTCGATCAGGTAGGCAACGCCGCGCGCCATGGCCTCGGCCGACAGTTCATCCTGCGCAGCCACCAGCCGCTTGCCGTTGGGCACGCAGTAGGTACAGGCGTAATTGCAGGCTGAGGTCAGACTGATCCGCAAATTGCGAAAACGCCTGCCTTGACGGTCAACGATCATGGAGCACTCCGGCAATGGAAAATCGAGCGGCTAAAACTTGACTCACAATTCAAGTTTTAGCAAGCCCCATACCTGAGTATATTCCTGCGGTACTGCGCCATGTAGCGAAAAACACGACGCATAAGGCGACTGAATGATTCAGCTGCTGGGTGTTTCAGGGTCGCGCTTGCGCTTGTTGCCCATCCGCACGCCGATGTCCATCAGGAACTGGAAGAAACCTTCCTGATCTTCCAGCACATTGCTCCAGAACGGCGAGTGATACAGCGCCACCGCGCCATGCACCAGCGCCCAGGATGCGCAGTAGTGGAAGTACGGCGGCACGTCTTCGAGCTTGCCTTCGCTGATGCGACCCTTGATGAGCAGGGTCAGGCGTTCGAAGTTCGAGGCGCGGATCTTGTGCAGTTCCTCGACCATCTCGGGCACCTGGTTGCCCTTGACCACCTTCTCTTCCAGGCGATCGAACAGGCGATAACGCTGCGGGTCGCGCATGCGGAATTCAAAATAGGCACGGGACAGGGCTTCCTTGTCCTTGTCGACATCGGCTGAATGCAACAGCTCGTTCAAGTCACGCTCGTAATCGAGCATCAGGCGCAGGTAGATCTCGGCCTTGGACTTGAAGTGCTTGTAAATCGTGCCTTTGCCGATACCCACGGCATCAGCAATCATCTCGACGGTGACGCTGTCTTCACCTTGTTCGAGGAACAGCTTGAGCGCGGTATCGAGAATTTCTTGCTCGCGGCGACGAAACTCACGGACCTTACGAGGTTCTTTGTGCATAAGAAAAGGTCTGTAGGGGTCAAAATTCGAAGCCGCGTATTATGCCTAAATTGCGCAAAAATGCACGGATCATCCGACCATATCTGTGTTTCTCGTTCATTTCACGAACGCTTCATGGGCAATGAGAACATAACCGAAGCGAACGTATTCCAAATTTGTTTAAAAACCCCGACCGGCCAACTGGACTGAACGCCAGACTGATCAATACTTGAACTGTCGGGCGGCATCTCCCCCAAGTGCCGCGCCGGTAAAGGTACCAAGGGACCGCGTGCCTTTGTTTTACTCCTAATGGTCTTAACCCGGATTCACCCCCCAGAACCCGGGTTTTTTTTGTCTGCGATTCAGGCTTTTACGTGCGCCAGCGGAAACAGGCGCTTGAAGTTCTCGGTGGTCTGCTCAGCAAAACGCTCGTAGTTCTCGCCCCGCAGCATCGCCAGAAACTCTGCCACTTCCCGCACGTATTGCGGCAGATTGGGCTTGCCGCGATAAGGAATTGGTGCCAGATACGGCGAATCGGTTTCTACCAGCAGGCGATCGGCCGGCACCTTGCTCGCCACATCTCTCAGGGCATCGGCATTGCGGAAGGTGACGATGCCTGACAGGGAAATGTAATAACCCATGTCCAGCGCAGCCTTGGCCATGCCCCAATCCTCGGTGAAGCAATGCAGCACCCCGGCCTGGGGCAACGCGGCTTCACGCAGCAGTTCAAGGGTGTCGGCACGGGCGCCACGGGTGTGGATGATCACCGGCTTGCCGGTCTGCTGCGCGGCTTGCAGGTGCAGACGGAACGATTCCTGCTGCAACTCGGCGGCTTCCGGCTCGTAGTGGTAGTCCAGACCGGTTTCACCGATGGCCACCACTTTCGGGTGATTGAGCTCATGCAGCAGCCAGTCCAGTGCCGGCGCGGCGCCCGGCTGAACATCCAGTGGATGCACGCCGACCGAACAATCGACGTCGTCGTAACGCTCGGCCAGCGCTTTGACCTCGGCCGCGTTATCGGCACTGACGCCGATGCACAGGAAATGCCCGACACCACGCTGGCGGGCCGCATCCAGCGCGGCGTCCAGGGAACCGTCATGAACGGCAAGGTCGAGGCGATCAAGGTGACAATGGGAATCTACGAGCATAAAAAAGACTGCAACTTACATCGTATGAGTGGGACGGTCGGACTTCAGCGCTCCGGCCAGATGGGTTTCGATGCGACTGCGCGCGGTGTTGTCGCCATCGTTGAATTGCACGCCGACGCCGGCGGCGCGGTTACCCTGGGCACCTTTTGGAGTGATCCAGGCCACCTTGCCGGCCACCGGAATCTTTTCCGCTTCATCCATCAGGTGCAGCAGCATGAACACCTCGTCGCCCAACTTGTAGCTTTTGTTGGTCGGGATGAACAGGCCGCCGTTCCTGATGAACGGCATGTAGGCGGCGTAAAGGACTGACTTGTCCTTGATGGTCAGGGACAAGATGCCATTGCGCGGTCCCGGGCTGACAGGTTCATTCATGCTGACCTCCACTGCTGATGTTCAGAGTCTAGGTACACATTCTTATCTTTGACCAGGCAAGCCCGCCCATTGCACCAGCAATGCTTCCAGCAGCAACGCTCCATTAAGGTTCGCCTTGCTCAGGACTTTCTGGCGCTGGGCGAGAATCCAGTCCTGAATATCGAGGACTTTACGCTGTGCGCTTTTCTGCGCCAGATATTGCACGACCTTGCGCATGTCGGTCAGGCCCAGTCCCGCTTCATCCTGGGTCAGTTGATAGCGCAGAATCAGGCTCGACCAGTCGCAGAACCAGTCGAACAGACGCAACATCGGAATGTTTTTCCATTCTTCGGCCAGTTGTGTCGGCGATTGCTGCTGCTTGAGCAGCTTCTTCACGCCTTCCACCACCTGCGCCCGCTGTTCACGCACGCCCTGCTCCTGCAAGGTGACGGCGGCCAACGGCGAGCCGGCGGCCAGGGTCAACAGTTCGACACGTTCGTCTTCGGAGCATTCCGGCAATGCCTGAGCCAGCCATTGCAGGCTCATGGACTCGCTCGGCAGCGGACAGGCCTGCTGCACACAGCGGCTCTTGATGGTCGGCAACAATCGGCTCGGCTGGTGACTGACCAGCAACAACACGGTATCGCCGGACGGCTCCTCAAGGCTCTTGAGCAAGGCATTGGCGGCGTTGATGTTCATCGACTCCACCGGCTCGATCAGCACCACCTTGCGCCCGCCCAGTTGCGCGGTCTGCACCACAAAACTGACCAGTTCGCGCACCTGGTCGACCTTGATCGCCTTGTCCGCCTCTTCCGGCTCCAGGATGTAATTGTCCGGGTGACTACCGGCCTTTAGCAGCAGGCAGGATTTGCACTCGCCGCAGGCCTCAGGTGTCGGGTGCTGGCACAGCAGACTGGCCATCAGCCGCTCGGCCAGTGCCCGCTTTCCGATCCCGGCGGGCCCGTGCAGCAAATAGGCGTGAGCGTGTTGAGTACGCCCGGCCAGTTGCTGCCAGAGACTGTCCTGCCACGGATAGGCCTCAGCCACGGCTCAGCTCCAGCAAACGCGGAAGCAAGCCATCCAGCGACTGCTGGACCTGCGTCAGCGGCTGCCCGGCGTCGATCCGCACATAACGCGCCGGGTCAGCCTCGGCGCGTTTGAGGAACGCACTGCGCACGGCCTCGAAAAAAGCCCGGCCCTCCAGCTCGAAACGATCCAGACGACCTCGGGCGCTGGCTCGGGCCAGGCCGATTTCCACCGGCAGATCGAAAATCAGCGTCAGGTCAGGGCGCAGGTCACCTTGAACGAAAGTCTCCAGCGCAGCGATTCGTTCCAGAGACAAACCGCGACCGCCGCCCTGATAGGCATAAGTCGAATCAGTGAACCGGTCGCACAACACGACAGCGCCGCGTGCCAGTGCCGGGCGAATGACTTCGGCCAGATGCTGGGCACGGGCGGCGAACACCAGCAACAGTTCGGTGTCCGGATTCATCACTTCGTCGACCGGTGCCAGCAACACCTCACGAATTCGCTCGGCCAGCGGTGTGCCGCCTGGCTCGCGGGTCAGCACCACTTCGATACCGGCGGCGCGCAGGCGCTCGGCGAGGTATTCGCGGTTGGTGCTCTTGCCGGCGCCTTCCGGGCCTTCCAGGGTAATAAACAAGCCAGTCACAGGCGGTCCTTAATCAAAGTCATTGCGCGTTTTGCGGTGCAGCCGCTTCGGGGGACGGTGTCGGTGCGGGCACTTGAACAGGCGGTTGCGGCAACGATTCCGGTGCGGTATCGGGCGAGGCCACCGGAATCGCCTCCTCGGCTGCCGGAGCAGGCCCGGGCGCTGTCGCCGGCGCCGGGCTCGAGCGGTAATCCGCGCGCCGCTTGAGCTGGTACTCGCGCACAGCATTGTTGTGCGCCTCCAGGTCATCGGAGAAAACATGACTGCCATCGCCACGGGCAACGAAGTAGAGACTGGTGCCATCCACCGGATTGAGCGCGGCATGAATGGCTTCGCGCCCAACCATGGCGATCGGCGTCGGTGGCAGCCCCTGAATCATGTACGTGTTGTACGGCGTGGCTTCCTTGAGATGCGCACGGGTTAATTTGCCGTTGTACCGTTCACCCAGACCGTAGATCACGGTCGGATCGGTCTGCAGTTGCATGCCCAGCGCCATTCGACGCACGAACACGCCGGCAATCTGGCCACGTTCCTGGGGCACTCCGGTTTCCTTCTCCACCAGAGAAGCCATGATCAATGCCTGATAAGGCTCGGAATACGGCGCATCGGCGGAGCGATTTTCCCACTCTTTGGCCAGCACCTCGTCGAGGCGGTCAAACGCCTTTTTCAACAGCTCGGTGTCGGACACTCCGCGCACGAACCGGTAGGTATCGGGAAAGAATCGACCTTCAGGAAAAAGGCCTTTATGGCCGATTCGGGCCATCACCTCGCTGTCGCTCAGACCGGTCAGGGTCTGCTCGATCTTTTCGTCTTTCGCCAGCGCGGCACGTACCTGATGGAAGTTCCAGCCCTCGACCAGCGTCAGGCTGTACTGAACCACGTCGCCGCGCTTCCACAGCTCGATCAGGCCCTTGACGGTCATACCCGGCTGCATGCGGTACTCGCCCGTGTGGATCGGAGTGCCCGCCAGGTTGAAGCGCCAATAAATGCGCAGCCAGAAAGCGTCCTTGATCACCCCGTCGGCTTCGAGTCCGAGAATAGTGCGGGTCGGCGTGGAACCCTTGGGCACATCCAGCAGTTCTTCCTGCGTGATGTTCAGGGGCTGTTCCAGTGCCGAATGAATCTTCCAGGCGCTGGCGCCCAGCAGCAGCCCCGCCAGAACCAGTCCGGTTTCCAGCAGCAGCAAAAGTTTACGTCTCACGAATCAGGCATCCAGTAGCGTGCGGGCAATGGTTTGCAGTTTACGGGTGAGCGGCCCAACCGGCCAGCTCAGTGCAGCGTACGCGCGTACCGGCCAGACGCCATACACGCTGTTGCAGACAAAAACTTCATCGGCCCATTGCAGCTGCTCAAGGTTGATATCGGTGATTTGCACGGGAATACTCGCTGAAGCTGCCTGATACAACAGCTCGGCGCGCATCACACCGGCCACGCCGCAGCGTTTCAGATCCGCCGTGACCAGCACGCCGTCGCGCACCAGAAACAGATTGCTGAACACACCTTCGATCACACGACCTGCCTGATCGAGCATCAAGCCTTCGGCGTGCTCGCTGTCCTGCCATTCGGCGCGGGCGAGAACCTGCTCCAGACGATTGAGGTGCTTGAGACCTGCCAGCAAGGGCTGAATGGACAAACGCGTCGTACACGGAAACAGGCGGACGCCTTGCTCGCCGTGGACGGCGGGATAAGCCACAGGAGGATTGCCTTGCAGAATGCGTCGACCCGGCGCCGAAGGATCCGGCGCATAACCGCGCAAGCCGTCACCACGGGTGAGGATAAGCTTGAGCACACCCTCGCCCATGGCCGCTGCATAGGATTGCAATTCGCTGCGGATCAACTCGATATCGGCAGCAATGGCCAGCCGCGTACAACCTTCGACCAGGCGCAGCATGTGACGATCCAGCAGCAGTGGCTGGCCGCCACGTACAGCGATGGTTTCGAACAGACCATCGCCGTAAGCCAGGCCGCGATCTTTCAGCGACAGAGCGTCAGCCGGTTGACCGTCGACCCAGCAATCCATCAGCCGGCGAACCGACGGAACGCCAACGTACCGTTGGTGCCGCCAAACCCGAACGAGTTGGACAGCACGACGTCGATGTCCATGTTGCGCGCCGTGTGTGGCACGAAATCGAGATCGCAACCCTCATCCGGTTCATCGAGGTTGATGGTCGGCGGCGCCACCTGGCTGTTGATGGCCAGCACACTGAATATCGCCTCGACCGCGCCAGCCGCACCCAACAGGTGTCCGGTCATGGACTTGGTGGAGCTGACCGCCAATTTATAGGCGTGATCACCGAACACCGACTTGATCGCATTGGCTTCGGCGAGATCGCCGGCCGGGGTCGAGGTGCCGTGAGCGTTGATGTACTGCACCTGATCGATGTTGATCTTCGCATCGCGCAGCGCATTGGTGATGCAGCGTGCTGCGCCGGCACCATCGGCGGGTGGCGAAGTCATGTGGAACGCATCGCCACTGGTGCCAAAGCCGATCAGCTCGGCGTAAATGGTCGCACCACGGGCCTTGGCGTGTTCGAGTTCCTCGAGCACCAGGGCACCGGCACCGTCCGACAGGACGAAACCGTCACGGCCCTTGTCCCATGGACGGCTGGCACGGGTCGGCTCATCGTTGCGGGTCGACAGCGCACGGGAAGCGCCGAAGCCGCCCATGCCCAGACCGCACGCAGCCATTTCGGCACCGCCGGCAATCATCACGTCGGCTTCGTCGTACATGATGTTGCGGGCCGCCATGCCGATGCAGTGCGTACCGGTGGTACAGGCTGTGGCAATGGCGTAGTTGGGCCCCTGTGCACCCAGATGGATGGACAGGAAGCCGGAAATCATATTGATGATCGAGCCAGGCACGAAGAACGGAGAAATCCGGCGTGGGCCGGTCTCGTGCAGGGTGCGACTGGTTTCTTCGATGTTGGTCAGACCGCCGATACCCGAACCCATGGCCACACCGATGCGCTCACGGTTGGCATCGGTGACTTCCAGACCGGCATTGCGTACAGCCTGGAAGCCGGCCGCCAGACCGTACTGAATGAACAGGTCGAGCTTGCGTGCTTCCTTGACCGACAGGTATTCCTCGACATTGAAGCCCTTTACCGAGCCGCCAAAGCGGGTGGAATAGGCAGAAAGGTCGGTGTGTTCGATCAGACCAATGCCACTGCGGCCAGCCAGAATGCCCTGCCAACTGCTCGGCACATCGGTGCCCAGTGGCGACAACATACCCATACCGGTGACTACGACGCGTCTACGCGACACAGCACTCTCCTTTTTCAAATGACGATTTTGTATCAGGCCTAAAGAAAAAACCGCACGCCATGATGGCAGTGCGGTTTTTCCATGACAGCGAGCAACGATTACAAACTATTACGCCTGATGAGCGTTAACGTAGTCGATTGCAGCTTGTACAGTAGTGATCTTTTCAGCTTCTTCGTCAGGGATTTCGGTCTCGAATTCCTCTTCCAGAGCCATCACCAGCTCAACGGTGTCAAGGGAGTCGGCGCCCAGGTCTTCAACGAAGGAAGCGGTGTTGACCACTTCTTCTTCTTTAACACCCAGTTGCTCGGCAACGATTTTCTTGACGCGCTCTTCGATGGTGCTCATACCTTGTTTTCACTCCTAATGGACAAATTCAGGCAGCTGGCCAGTGGGTAAGTGTATAGAAAGCCTTTTCAGCTTTTCAACTGAAAGCTTCACTCCTCAAACCCTGCAGCCCTCTGCCTATAAATAGATTGCAGCTTTATAACGGATTTTAGACAGCTCGTATGACATTTTTTTGAAGCAATCCGTCACATTTTACTTACATGTACATCCCGCCGTTCACCGGGATTGTAGCCCCGGTCACGTATGCCGCACCGTCGGATGCAAGAAAAGCGACCACGGACGCGATCTCTTGAGCTTGTCCCAGACGGCCCAGCGGAATCTGTGTCTGCAAGGCTTCACGCTGTGCCTCAGGCAGTTCGCGAGTCATATCGGTGTCGATGAACCCCGGGGTTACCGAGTTGACCGTAATCGAACGCGAACCGACTTCACGCGCCATGGCACGACTGAAACCTTCCAGACCAGCCTTGGCGGCTGCGTAGTTTACTTGGCCAGCGTTGCCCATGGCACCCACCACCGAGCCAATACTGATAATTCGACCCCAGCGCGCCTTGGTCATGCCGCGCAGAACGCCCTTGGACAGGCGATACAGACTGTTCAGGTTGGTATCGATCACGTCGTACCACTCGTCGTCTTTCATGCGCATCATCAGGTTATCGCGAGTGATACCGGCATTGTTGACCAGGATCGCGACCGGAGCACCGAATTGTTCCTGAATGCTCGCCAGCACTGCGGTGACCGATTCGTCACTGGTGACGTTGAGTTCGAAACCTGCACCCTGAATGCCATTTTCTTTCAGGGTCGCAGCAATGCGCTCGGCGCCCGAAGCGGAAGTCGCGGTGCCGACAACGATGGCGCCCTGACGACCCAGTTCCAGTGCGATAGCCTGGCCGATACCACGGCTTGCGCCGGTGACCAGTGCAACTTTACCTTGCAGACTCATGCAAGCTTCTCCTGATTCAGACAGCCACTGCACGAGCAGCAGCGAAAGCGTCTGGGGTATTGAGGTTGGAAGTCGAAACGCCATCGGCGCAACGTTTGTTCAGACCGGCCAGCACTTTGCCAGGGCCGCACTCGACCAGGCTGGTCGCGCCTTTCGCTGCCAAAGTCTGTACGGACTCGACCCAGCGAACCGGCTTGTAGAGTTGTTCGAGCAGATCACGCTTGAGGGTTTCCAGATCCGCCGGCACCTGAGCGCTGACGTTCTGTACCACAGGAATCTGCGGCGCCTGCCAGTCAATGGCCGCGATGGATTCAGCAAAGCGCTCGGCAGCCGGGCGCATCAGCTCGCAGTGAGATGGTACGCTGACCGGCAGCGGCATGGCACGCTTGGCGCCACGAGCCTTGCAACCTTCAATGGCGCGCTCGACGGCTGCCTTGGCACCGGCGATCACCACCTGGCCCGGAGAGTTGAAGTTCACCGCGCTGACCACTTCGCCTTGCGCCGCTTCGGCACAGGCCGCCAACACATCGGCGTCCTCCAGACCAAGGATGGCAGCCATGCCGCCCTGCCCGGCCGGAACGGCTTCCTGCATCAGCTGGCCACGGCGCTCGACGAGCTTTACCGCGTCCGCCAGGCTCAGGCTGCCGGCAGCGACCAGTGCGCTGTATTCACCCAGGCTGTGACCGGCAACGAAGGCCGGGCGCGCACCACCTTCCGCCAGCCACAGGCGCCACAGGGCGATCGAAGCGGTCAGAATGGCCGGTTGGGTTTTGTCGGTTTGATTGAGCAGCTCTTCCGGCCCCTGCTGGGTCAGCGCCCACAGGTCGTAGCCCAGAGCATCGGATGCTTCTTTGAAAGTTTCGAGGATCAGCGGATGTTGCGCGCCCAACTCGGCCAGCATGCCGAGGGACTGCGAACCCTGCCCTGGAAAGACGAATGCGAGGGAAGCAGACATGTAACAAGCCCCTAATGATCTTGTCGTCGGAAAAATGGCATCCCGATAGAGGGACGCAAGAAACTGACAGTTGGATGGCCCTTTGAACCGGGCGGTCACATTTAAGCATTGTCCGACGAAAACGCCTAAGACAACAAATCCTCCAGACGGCCGTGCAGACGCTCGGGAAGATTCTCCTGAATCTCGATCAACGCCCGCTGAATGGCACTCTGAAACCCCTGAACCCCGGCTGAACCGTGACTTTTTACCACAATGCCCTGCAAGCCGAGGAAGCTTGCGCCGTTATGTCGCGCCGGTGCCAGATCAGCCTGCAATCGTTTCATCAATGGCAGCGCCAAAGCCCCCACTGCACGGGACGCAAGATTTTTTTTGAACAAGGCTTCGATGCGCGCAGCAATCATCGTCGCGAGACCTTCGCTGGACTTGAGCAGGATATTGCCGACAAAACCGTCGCAAACCACTACGTCCGCCTCGCCGCGATACAAGCCGTCGCCTTCAATGAAACCGATGTAATTGATACCCCGGGCCGCTTGCAGCAATGTTGCAGCCAGCTTGACCTGCTGATTGCCCTTGATGTCTTCGGTGCCGATGTTCAGCAGGGCAACCCGCGGACGGGCAATACCCAGTGTTTGCGCCGCCACGGAACCCATCACGGCGAACTGCAACAGATGCTCGGCACTGCAATCAACATTGGCCCCCAGGTCAAGCAACTGACAATAGCCCTTCTGAGTAGGGATCGCAGCAACCATGGCCGGACGATCAATCCCCGGCAGGGTCTTGAGCACAAACCGCGACAGCGCCATCAGCGCACCGGTATTGCCTGCACTGACACAAGCCTGAACCTTGCCGTCACGCAGCAATTCAAGGGCGACACGCATCGACGAGTCCGGCTTGCCGCGCAGGGCCTGGGCAGGCTTTTCGTCCATGGTGATGACTTCGGATGCCGGAACAATCGTCAGGCGCGCGCGATCGGCAGCCGGTTGGCCAGTGATCAATTCTTCAAGAAGGGAGGCTTGACCGACGAGGGTCAGGTGTAGCGAGGGCGTAGCAGAAAGGCAAGCAAGGCTGGCCTGAACAATGCTGCGGGGACCGAAGTCCCCGCCCATTGCGTCAATCGCGATGACTTGAGCGGACAAGTGATTACTCGTCAGCGCCCTTGTCGATCACTTTACGGCCACGGTATACGCCTTCTGGCGATACGTGGTGACGCAGGTGAACTTCACCGGTGGTTTTTTCTACGGACAGGGTGCTAGCCTCGAGAGCGTCGTGCGAACGGCGCATGTCACGGGCAGAGCGGGATTTTTTGTTCTGCTGAACAGCCATAATTGATTAACTCCTAAACGTTTGGGTCACGCTTTAACTGCGCCAATACACTGAACGGGTTGGACCGCGTTACCTCGTCCTCGCTCGGTTCGGGTTCATCTGCTCCCGCCGGCTGCTGGCATTCTTCCGGATGATGAGCAGGCACAATGGGCAAGGCGAGCAAAAGCTCCTCCTCGATCAGTGACTGCAGATCCAAAGGATCTTCGCCCAGTTCCAGCACGTCATAACCTTTCGGTAACGACTGGGTATTCGCACCCTCCTTCACCACGGCGTAACTGCATTCGCTGTGGATCGGCAGGGTGACCAGCTCAAGACAACGCTGGCAAACCATTTTGACTTCGGTGTCGATAAAGCTGTGGATCACCACAGATTTACGTTCATCTCGTTCAAAAACGAATTTGGCCTGCACCGTACCGACATCGTCGGAAAGCGGGTCGCAGAGTCTCTTCAAATCGGCCAGCAGCAGTTCACCTTGAAGGGTGGTGCCACGGTCAGCCAATTTGCGCGGGTCAACGTGAGGTGGAATCGGGTCATTCAACATAGGCGCAGCATTATAGGGATGCACCCGCCCATGTCAAAGGAAATTCCGCCCTGTCCGTCACTTACGCGGCTCCGCTAGAATCTGCCACCTGACTCTGGAGATGCGAATGCTGCCTTTATTACTCGCTTCAAGCTCGACCTATCGTCGGGAATTGCTCAATCGCCTGCGCTTGCCGTTCGTCTGCTGCTCGCCGGATATCGACGAGAGCCATCGCCCCGGCGAATCAGCCGTCGAACTGGTCAAACGCCTCGCCGAACAGAAAGCCCGAGCCCTGGCCGACAGCCACCCCGCCCACCTGATCATCGGTTCCGATCAGGTTGCGGTACTCGGCGAGCGCATCATCGGCAAGCCACACACTTTCGAAAAAGCCCGCGAACAGCTGCTGGCCGCCAGCGGCGCCAGCGTGACCTTTCTGACCGGCCTGGCACTGCTCAACAGCCAGACGGACCACTGCCAGGTCGACTACGTGCCTTTCACCGTCCACATGCGCACACTGGATCAGGCCCGCGTCGAGCGCTACCTGCATGCAGAACAACCTTACGACTGCGCCGGCAGTTTCAAGGCCGAAGGCCTGGGCGTAAGCCTGTTCCAGTCCACCGAAGGCCCCGATGCCACCAGCCTGATCGGATTACCGCTGATTCGCCTGATCGACATGTTGCTGGCGGAAGGCGTGCAGATTCCCTGAGCCACAAAAAACCGGCCACGAAGGCCGGTTCCTTTATGCTGCAATCAATCAGCGCAACGACGGACCGTTGAATCCCATCCACATTGCCAACTGCTCAGCCACACTGGCACCCAGCTTTTTCGAGAAACGGTCGAACGGCGATTCCTGAACCGTGAAGTCCACAAGCTCCTTTTCGCCAATCACGTCACGCGCCACGGAACTGGCATTACCCAGACCGTCAATCAAACCCAGCGGCAGCGCCTGCTCGCCGGACCAGACCAGCCCGGAGAACAGCTCCGGATGCTCTTTATCCTTCAGGCGGTCGCCACGACCCTGCTTGACGCTATTGATGAACTGATTGTGCGTTGTATCCAGCACACTCTGCCAGAACGCCGTTTCGTCCGGCTTCTGCGGCTGGAACGGATCGAGGAAGGACTTGTGCTCACCGGAGGTGTAAGTACGACGCTCGACACCCAGCTTCTCCATGGTGCCGACAAAACCGTACCCTGCCGCCGTCACACCGATGGACCCCACCAGACTGGCCTTGTCGGCATAAATCTGATCCGCCGCACTGGCGATGTAGTAGGCACCGGACGCACCAAGATCGGAGATCACCGCATACACTTTGGTATCCGGGTGCAGGCCGCGCAGGCGCTTGATCTCGTCATACACATAACCCGACTGCACCGGACTGCCGCCCGGGCTGTTGATGCGCAGGATCACGCCCTTGACCTTCTTGTCCTCGAACGCCGCTCGCAGACTGCCGACAATATTGTCAGCACTGGCCGGCTCCTTGTCGGCGATCATGCCGGTGACATCGATCAGTGCGGTGTAGCTGGAGCCGCGCGTAGCGCTCTTTTCCATATCCATCAACGGCGTGAACAGGATCAGCGCAACAAAAAGATAAACAAACGTCAGCAACTTGAAGAAGATGCCCCAGCGCCTGGAGCGACGCTGCTCCTGCACACTGGCCAGCAACGTCTTTTCCAGCAGCTTCCAGCTTTTCGCATCACCCTCGTCGGCAGTTGCCTTGGCCGGTGCTTTCCATTCGTCGGTCATGCCATCCACCCCAGCAAAAACGTATTAAGCCTGCTGCCCCAGCCAGGCATGCAATTCAGAAAACCGGTCAATCGACAGTCGCGGCTCAAACCGCTGCAACGACTCGATCGACTGCGCCCCGTAACTGACCGCAACCGAGCCCATGCCGGCATTACGCGCCATCTGCAGATCGAAAGACGAATCCCCGACCATCAGCGCCTGTCCTGCAGATACACCGCAATGCGCCAGGATCTGCTCCAGCATCAGAGGATGCGGCTTGCTCGCGGTTTCATCGGCGGCACGGGTGATATCGAAATATTCCTCCCAGCCATGCGCCTTGAGCACCCGATCCAGCCCGCGACGATTCTTGCCGGTCGCGACCGCCAGGTGATAGCCATCCTCGCGAAAGGACGCCATCGACTCGAGTACACCTTCGAACAATGGCGAGGGCACCGTTTCCGCCGCGATGTAGTGCTCGGCATAAAACTCACGAAACGCGATCATTTCGGCATCGCTGATTTCGGGATACAAGGTACGGATTGCCTCAGGCAAACCCAGACCGATGATGCCCTTGACGGCAAAATCATCACGCAACTCGAACCCCGAACGCCCCGATGCCGCATGCATCGCCTCGACGATCCGACCAATGGAATCGGCCAGGGTGCCGTCCCAATCGAAAATCAGCAGTTTGTAGTCAGGGTGCCGCACTCAGACGCTCCACAGTCTTGGCCCACATCTCATCGACGGGGGCCTGCAAATTCAGCTTGCCACCATCGGGCAGCGGCACGGTGAGCATGTAGGCATGCAGGAACAGACGCTTGCCGCCCAGATCGCGAATTTCCCTGGTGAAGTTGTCGTCGCCGTACTTGCTGTCGCCAGCAATGCAATGCCCTGCGTGCAGGGTATGAACGCGAATCTGGTGGGTGCGGCCTGTCACCGGCTTGGCCTCGACCATGGTCGCGAACTCGCCGAAACGGCGAAGGACCTTGAACACGGTCAGCGCCTCTTTGCCTTCATCATTGACTTCGACCATGCGCTCGCCGGAGCGCAGGTTGCTCTTTAGCAGCGGCGCACGGACCTGCTTGATGGAAGTCGCCCAGTGGCCGCGCACCAGCGCCATGTAGCGCTTGTCGACGCCATCACCGCGCAACTGCTCGTGCAAGTGACGCAACATGCTGCGTTTCTTGGCGATCATCAGCAGACCGGAAGTGTCGCGGTCGAGGCGATGCACCAGCTCCAGCTCCTTGGCGTCGGGGCGCAACTGACGAAAGGCTTCGATCACGCCGAAATCCAGGCCGCTGCCACCGTGAACCGCAATGCCCGCGGGCTTGTTGATCACGATCAGCGCCTTGTCTTCATACACAATCGAGGCTTCCAGGCGCTGCAACAACCCCTGAGCCACTGGAACGGGTTCGTCACGCTCCGGCACGCGAACCGGCGGCACGCGCACGATATCACCGGCCTGCAGCTTGTATTCGGGCTTGATCCGACCTTTGTTAACCCGCACTTCGCCTTTGCGTAAAATGCGATAAATCAAGGTCTTGGGCACGCCTTTGAGCCGGGCGAGGAGAAAATTGTCGATTCGTTGGCCGGCATATTCCGGCGAGACCTCAAGCAATTGAACGCCTGGAGTCGAAGGGGCAGTAGTCGTCATGCGGCGGATAATAACAATTTTTATGGATTTGAAGCACTTAATCATTGCTGCTATAGTCGCGAACGCCGCCAAAAGCGGCCTGGACAGCGGAACCACGGTCAACAACCGGCCCTGACCAACGCAATTCACCAGGACGCAAGGCCGTCCTACGGGGCTTTCGCTACGTAACGGTGGAGTTTGCAGCTGTAACAAGCGCAGGTGACATGAGGCCTGAATCACGCCGCAAAGCAGAGTTCTGACTCGCCACGCGAGCCATATTCACGGCCAGTTCACAAAGTGCGGTCAGCCGCGGATGACCCCGAGCGAAAACGCCGGAAACACCGCCTGAATTAGCCATGATGCGTGACCTCCCTTTACGGAGCTCACGGTAAATGCCAACCCGCTGCGGATTCTGCGCGCGGCAGCACCCGAATTATCAGGGATACGTGTAGGGTGGAGATGCACAACCGCTGGACTGTGTAGCAACAGGCTTTATCAAGACGCTTCATCTCGTCCACAGCCGCGTTTGATTCCTCCTCCTGACTGAGTGCTTAAGTAGCCACAGCAAGCAGGACGCGTACGTCGCGATAACGGCCCAATTGGCCGGACATCGCTGGACACGGGAATGGCCAGCCACTCCCGACGCACCTGACACCGACCGTGAGAAGTCGTGTGTGCCGAACGCCGTTTCCGGCAGCCCGGAAACCGACGGTACTACATGAAAAGAATGCTGATTAACGCAACTCAACCCGAAGAGTTGCGTGTTGCACTGGTAGATGGCCAGCGCCTCTACGACCTGGACATCGAATCCGGTGCACGCGAGCAGAAAAAGGCCAACATCTATAAAGGCCGTATCACTCGCATCGAACCAAGCCTTGAGGCTGCCTTTGTCGATTTCGGCTCCGAGCGCCACGGCTTCCTGCCCCTCAAGGAAATCTCCCGCGAATACTTCAAGAAAGCCCCCGAAGGTCGCGTCAACATCAAGGACGTCCTGAGCGAAGGCCAGGAAGTCATCGTTCAGGTCGAAAAAGAAGAACGTGGCAACAAGGGCGCAGCCCTGACCACCTTCATCAGCCTGGCCGGTCGTTATCTGGTCCTGATGCCGAACAACCCGCGTGCCGGCGGCATCTCCCGCCGCATCGAAGGCGAAGAGCGCAACGAACTGCGCGAAGCGCTGAACGGTCTGGTCGCACCGGCCGACATGGGGCTGATCGTGCGCACGGCCGGCCTGGGCCGCAGCAGCGAAGAAATGCAGTGGGACCTCGACTACCTGCTGCAACTCTGGACCGCGATCAAGGAAGCCTCTCTGGATCGTTCCGCGCCGTTCCTGATCTACCAGGAAAGCAACGTCATCATCCGCGCCATCCGCGATTACCTGCGCCAGGACATCGGCGAAGTACTGATCGACAGCGTTGAAGCACAGGACGAAGCCCTGACCTTCATCCGCCAAGTGATGCCGCAGTACGCCAGCAAGATCAAGCTGTACGAAGACAGCGTTCCGCTGTTCAACCGTTTTCAGATCGAAAGCCAGATCGAGACCGCTTTCCAGCGCGTCGTTGAGCTGCCTTCAGGCGGCTCCATCGTCATCGATCCGACCGAGGCCCTGGTGTCCATCGACATCAACTCGGCGCGCGCCACCAAAGGCAGCGACATCGAAGAAACCGCTCTGCAGACCAACCTTGAAGCCGCCGAAGAAATCGCCCGTCAGTTGCGCCTGCGTGACATCGGCGGCCTGATTGTCATCGACTTCATCGACATGACCCCTGCCAAGAACCAGCGCGCCGTGGAAGAGAAAGTCCGCGAATGCCTGGAAGCCGACCGTGCCCGCGTGCAGATCGGCCGCATTTCGCGCTTCGGCCTGCTGGAAATGTCCCGTCAGCGCCTGCGCCCTTCGCTCGGCGAAAGCAGCGGCATCGTCTGCCCGCGCTGCAGCGGCACCGGCATCATCCGTGATGTCGAATCGCTGTCCCTGGCGATCCTGCGCCTGATCGAAGAAGAAGCCCTGAAAGACCGTACCGCCGAAGTCCGCGCCCAGGTGCCGATCCCGGTGGCGGCATTCCTGCTCAACGAAAAACGCAACTCGATCACCAAGATCGAACTGCGCACCCGGGCCCGCATCGTCATTCTGCCGAACGATCATCTCGAAACCCCGCATTTCGAAGTTCAGCGTCTGCGTGACGACAACCCGGAAGCCGCCAACAATCAGTCCAGCTACGAAATCGCTGCCGCCGCTGCCGAGGTCGAAGAGGCTCAACCTGCTGCGGCAACCCGCACCCTGGTTCGTCAGGAAGCTGCAGTCAAGACGGCTCCTGCCCGCGCCAACGCTCCGGCTCCGACCGAAGTCGCTGCTCCGGCCCCGGTTGCCGCACCAGAGCCAAGCCTGTTCAAAGGTCTGGTGAAGTCGCTGGTCAGCCTGTTCGCGACCAAGGAAGAGCCTGTTGCTCCGGTTGTGGCTGAAAAACCTGCCGCCGAGCGCCCGGCCCGCAACGAAGAGCGTCGCAACGGTCGTCAACAGAGCCGCAACCGCAACGGTCGCCGCGACGAAGAACGCAAGCCGCGCGAAGAGCGTGCTCCACGTGAAGAACGCGCACCGCGTGAGCCACGTGAAGAGCGTCAGCCTCGTGAAGCCCGCGAACTGCGCGAGCCACGCGAGTCCCGTGACGAAGCACCGGTAGCCCGCGAAGAACGCGCCCCACGCGCCCCTCGTGAAGAACGTGCACCACGTGCTCCGCGTGAAGATCGCAAGCCGCGTGGCGAGCGTGAAGAACGCGTACGTGAACTGCGCGAACCTCTGGATGCCGCTCCAGCCGCTGCCGCCACCGCTGAAGAGCGTCCGGCCCGTCAACCGCGTGAAGAGCGTGCGCCACGTCCTCCGCGTGAAGAGCGTCAACCGCGTGCCGAACAGGCCGCTGCTGCCGTGGCTGAAGAAGACATCACCACCAACGAAGAGCAACTGCCGGAAGACGGTTCTGAAAACGCCGAAGGCGATCGTCCACGCCGCCGCTCCCGTGGTCAGCGTCGTCGCAGCAACCGTCGCGAGCGCCAGCGTGATGCCAACGGCAACGTGATCGAAGGTTCGGAAGAGTCCGCCGAGAACGCTGAAAGCACCGAGCCAAGCACTGCCGACCTGGCGGCTGGTCTGGCTGTTACTGCCGCCGTTGCCAGCACCGTGATCAGCGCTCCGGCCGAAGCTCAGGCCCACCAGCAAGCTGAACGCGCCACCGCTGCAACGCTGGAAACCGCTTCGGTAGAAGCTCCGGTTGTCGAAGCCACCACCCCGGTCGAAGTGATTGCTGCTCCGGAAGTCGAAGTGGCGCCGGTTCGCGAAGCTCAGCCTCAGGTTGAAGTCGCCGCCGAACCTGCTTTCGTCGCGCCGCAGCCTGTTGCAGTCGCAGAGCCGGTGGTCGAAACCGTCACTGAAACCGTGCGCGAAGTTCGTGAAGAACAGACCGCTTTCAACTGGGTGGCCGAGCCGGCTGTCGCCGAAACGCCAGCGCCAGCGGTTGAAACGCCTGTCGTGGAAGAAGCCAGGGCTGCCGAGCCAGTAGTGGTTGCCGAACCGGCACCGGTCGTTGAAGCGCCAGCGGTAGAAGCGCCAGTTGTCGCCGAAGCACCTGCTCCGGTAGTTGAAGCGGCTCCAGTTGTCGCTCCAGTCAGCGCCCTGACCCCAAGTGGCCGCGCACCGAACGATCCGCGTGAAGTGCGTCGTCGCAAGCGTGAAGAAGAGCGTCTGCAGAAGGAAGCCGAACTGGCTGCCGCTGCCGCCGCTGCTCCAGCCGCTGCCGAAGTGGTCGAGGCAGCCCCTGCCCCGGTCGCTGAAGAAGCTGCCGTAGAAGTGATTGCCGAAGCACCACGTTCCGTTCAGGACGCGGTCGAGCACCGCGAACAGGTCCAGGAAAAAGAACACGAGCCTAAACCTCTCGTCTGATTCCGAGCGCCAATGAAAAGCCCCGCCTGGTGAACCAGGCGGGGCTTTTTTATGCCTCGCGACTTGTATCAGGCCTGCGGAAAAACCAGCGCCTGAGGCACATCGATATCCCACAGCACACCGGGATCATCCACCGCCACTTCCACCACCCGCCCCTGTTTGAACAAAGGCCTGGCCCCACGATCACCGGACAATGCCATCAGTCCGTGCCCAAACGAGCGACCAAATCCGACCGGATGCCCAAACTCGCCACCCTGCACCGGAACACTGACCACATCCTCGGCAATCGCCGCCACTACCTGTTCAATGCTCGATGGCAGGATGAACGGCATATCACCCAGCACGATCAACCAGCCATCGGCATCCGGGCAAGCCGCCACACCCGCCGCGATGCTGTCGCCCATCCCCGCAGGCTCGATCGAAACAATGTCACACCCGTATGCCTGTGCCATACGCATTGCCTGCGGCCGCGCTTCGGTCGTTACCAATACGCGTTTGTCGAGACTCGTCGGCAGGTTAACCAGCACCTGCTCGATCACCGAACGCACGGCACCGTCGCGCCCGGCGCAGTCGGCCAGCAACTTGTCCTTGTCGGCACCCGCCACTTCGCGAAAGCGGCTGCCCTCGCCTGCCGCCAGCACAATCACTCCAATGGATCGACTCATGCCCGTTCCGCCTTCTTGCGCTCCAATTCGACGCCATTCTTGATCGCCACGATTTCCGCCAGCAGCGACAACGCGATCTCTGCCGGGGAATGACTGCCGATCGGCAGACCGATCGGCCCATGCAATCGAGCGATGGCCGCTTGCGACAAGCCTAGCTCAGCCAGGTATTCCCGGCGCTTGAGGCTGTTGGTACGTGAGCCCAGGGCGCCGACGTAAAACGCCCTGGAGTCCAGCGCCGTCAGCAGCGCCATGTCGTCCAGACGCGGATCGTGAGTCAGGGCAACGATGGCGGTGCGTTCGTCGGTTTGAATGCTCAGCACTGCCTCATCCGGCATCCCGGGGACAAAGCGGCCATGCTGTTCTTCCCAGTCATACACGAATTCGCTGCGGGGATCGCAGATCAGCACTTCGAAATCCAGCAATCGCGCCATCTCGGCCACATAACGCGACAACTGCCCGGCACCGATCAGCAGCAAACGCCAGCGCGGGCCGTAGATGGCACGCAGGGTCTTGCCATCGAAGACCAGTGAGTCCGTTTTGTTTGCTGGCGAAACAATCACTTCCCCGCTTTCGAGATTCAGCTCGCGAGCAACGATTTCGTGAGCCTCACAACGAGCCAGCAGTGCGGCGACCCACGCCGGATTACCGACCCGTTCCTCGGTCAGGCGCAAAGTGCCGCCGCAAGGCAGGCCGAACCGCGCCGCCTCCTCCCGCGTCACGCCGTAGGTGATCAACTGCACCGGTGGCCCGTCGGCGGGAATCCGCCCATCGTGCAGACGGGCGATCAGATCATCCTCGACACAACCGCCGGACACCGAACCGATCACTACGCCATCCTCGCGCAACGCCAGCATCGCGCCGGGCGCCCGGGGCGCGGTGCCCCAGGTCTGCACGACAGTGAACAGCACCACCCGCTGCCCGGCGCGCCGCCACTCGAGCACGCTGCGCAGGACATTGAGATCAGCGCTGTCCATCACGCTTGCGCCTTTTGCCAGCCCTGCAACTGGTAGCGCACCGGCAGGTTGCGAATGCGCTGGCCGGTCGCAGCGAAGATCGCATTGCACAGCGCTGGCGCAATCGGCGGCACGCCCGGCTCACCGACGCCGCCCAGCGGCACCTCGCCCGGCGGCGTCACCAGATGCACCGCGACTTCCTTCGGCGCCAGCGACATGCGCGCCACTTCATACATATGGAAGTTGTCCTGCTGCACCTTGCCGTCCTTGAAGCTGATCTCGCCCCAGACGGCATTGCCCAGGCCCATCACACACGCACCTTCGAACTGCGAACGAATGCGCTCCGGGTTGATCTGCGGCCCGCAATCCACGGCGATATCGGCCTTGTGCACGATCAGCGTGCCGTCGTCCTTGACCTCGACTTCGATCACCGCCGCCACATAAGTGACGAAGCTGTAATGCACTGCCAGGCCGAGACCACGGCCCTTGGGCAACTGACGCCCCCAACCCGCAGCCTTGGCCGCGGTTTCCAGCACGGTGCGCATGCGTCCGGTGTCGATTGGATAACGCTCGGGGGATTCGCCGTAGTTCCACTCTTCGCTGAGCGTGCGCGGGTCGATCTGACGATCCGGGCCGAGCAATTTGATCTGATACTTGAGCGGGTCTTCCTTGGCCTTGTGCGCGAGTTCGTCGACAAAACTCTGGATGGCAAAGCCATGGGGAATGTTCGACACCGAGCGATACCAGCCGACTCGCGTATGAACCGCGGCTTCAGGGTTTTCCAGACGCACGTTGGGAATTGCATACGCCATGTTGGTGAACCCCATGCCCAGCTCGAACGCGGCTTCGTGATTCATGCCCGGCGCAAAGAGCGCGGTAATGCTCGGCGCCACCGTGCGATGCAGCCAGGCGGACGGCAAGCCATCCTTGCCCACGCCGGCCTTGAGGTACTCGGCCGACACGGTGTGGAAATACGAATTGTGGATGTCGTCTTCACGCGTCCACTGGACCCGCACAGCCTTGCCGGGAAACTCTTTGGCGAGAATGGCGGCTTCGACAACGAAATCCGGCTTGGACTTGCGACCAAAACCGCCGCCGAGCAGGGTCACGTTGAAGGTCACGTTGTCGAACGGCAGACCGAGGCGCTCGGCAATTCGCTCACGGGTGACCTGTGGCGCCTGGCTTGGCGCCCATGCTTCGCACACGCCCTCTTGATAGCGGGCGATGGCCACCATGGGTTCCATTGGTGCCTGTGCCAGATGCGGCAAGTAATAGGACGCTTCCAGCGTGCTGACAGCGCTGCCGATGGCTTTGTCGATATCGCCGGTGTTGCGCACGACCTTGCCCGGTTTCAGCGAAGCGGCTTCCAGCTCCTTGCGATAGACAATCGAGTCGTAGCCGGCGTTCGGGCCGTCGTCCCACTCAATCTTCAGGGCCTCGCGGCCCTTGAGCGCCGCCCAGGTATTACTGGCGACCACGGCCACACCACCCAACGGCTGAAATTCCGAAGGCAATGGCCGAGGCTCGACCTGGATGACTTTCAGCACGCCCGGCACTTTCAGCGCGGCGCTGTCGTCCACCGACTTGACCTTGCCGCCATACACCGCAGGACGGGCGATCACCGCGTACAGCATGCCGTCGAAATGCACGTCGGCCCCATACACGGCACGGCCGTTGACGATATCTTCGCCGTCGATGGCCTTCGTCCCCTCCTTGCCGATGTAGCGGAGTTCCGACGGTTGTTTGAGCCGCAGGCTGTCACGGGCCGGCACTGTCAGCGCACTGGCCGTGGCGGCGAGTTCACCGTAACCCAGCTCGCGCCCGGACGGTACGTGAATGACTTTGTGCAGTTGCGCGCGGCACTCGCCGACCGGCACCTTCCACTGCGCAGCGGCGGCCTGTTCCAGCATGGTACGGGCAGCGGCGCCACAGCGACGCATCGGCTCGTACCAGTGACGCATGCTGCGCGATCCGTCAGTGTCCTGGTTGCCGAAACGCACTTCATCGCCCGGCGCCTGTTGCACTTTGACGTGGGCCCAATCGGCTTCCAGCTCATCGGCGACTACCATGGTCAGGCTGGTGCGCACGCCCTGGCCCATTTCCGAACGGTTGCAGACCACGGTCACCGTGCCGTCGGCGGCAATGCTGACGTAGACCTTCGGATCATCGATCCATCCGTTGGGCATACCATCGGCACCGAATTTCTTCGGTTTGTCTTCAGCCAACGCATCCTGCCAGCCCCAACTTGCGGCCAGCACCAGCGCCCCGGTGGCGCCGACACCCTTGAGGAAGCCCCGGCGACTCAGGTTGCTCAGGGCAAAATCGTTCGGCAAACGGCTCATGCCTTGGCCTCCTTCAGGTGAGTGGAGGCCTGGCGGATGGCGGTCTTGATCCGGTTGTAGGTGCCGCAACGGCAAATGTTGCCGACCATCGCCTCTTCGATCTGCTCGTCGCTCGGGTTCGGGTTGGACTTAAGCAACGCGGTGGCGGACATGATCTGCCCACCCTGACAGAACCCACACTGGGCCACGGCAGTGTCGAGCCAGGCTTGCTGGACGATCTGACCGATCGGATCGGCATGCAGGTTGTCGATGGTGGTGACATTCTGGCCGGTCACCGAACCGACCGGCGTGATGCAACTGCGCACCGGCAATCCGTCGATATGAATGGTGCAGGCGCCGCACAGGCCCATGCCGCAGCCGAACTTGGTGCCGTTGTAACCGGCGACGTCACGGATCGCCCACAACAGCGGCATGTCCTCGGTGACATCGAGTGGATGGTCTTGGCCATTGAGTTTCAGGGTAATCATGGGCACGCCCGCATATTCAGGGAGGTTATGGGGTCGAGCAATCTGCCGCCGGAAATCAGCGGTGGGTTCACGCAGATCGACTCAGGCTAATGAGGCTCTCTTGTGCCGACGAAAACGTCTGCACCGGGCCTTTGGTAGAGCAAAGGGGTTTATCGTTAGCTGGCTAAGTTAACCCGGGATTAACAAAAAAGCCCTGCACTTTTTTAAATAGTGCAGGGCTCTGGATGGCGCCTTGAAAGCGTAGCCTCAATAACGGTTGGGCTCCATTTCCAGCTCGACATTGAAACGCTCTGCAATGTCTTTCTGGATACGTTGCGCCAGATCGAGCAGTTGCAGCCCGGTCGCCGCACCGTAATTGACCAGCACCAGCGCCTGCAATTTATGCACGCCGGCATCCGCCTCACGGAAACCTTTCCAGCCTGCCCGCTCGATCAGCCAACCCGCCGCCAGTTTCATCTGCCCGTCCGGTTGCGCGTAGGCCACCAGATCCGGGTGCTGCGCCTTGATCTGCGCCACAACGGCTGCCGACACCAGCGGGTTCTTGAAGAAACTGCCGGCATTGCCCAGCACCGCCGGGTCCGGCAGTTTCTCGCTGCGGATGCTGCAAATGGCGCGGCTGACATCCGTCGGCGTTGGCCGCTCGATGCCCTGCTCGGTCAGGCGCTGACGCACCGGACCGTACTCCAGATGCAGATGGGCGAAGCGGTCCAGTGCAAAGCGCACCCGCAGGATCAACCAGCGCCCAGGCTGCTGCTTGAACACGCTGTCGCGGTAAGCGAAGTGGCACTCCTGCAGACTGAAGTCGCGCAACTCGCCGGTCTGACGATCCAGCGCCGTCAGGCCGGCGAACACGTCCTTGATCTCGACCCCGTAGGCACCGATGTTCTGCATCGGTGCGGCGCCGACGGTGCCGGGGATCAGGCTGAGGTTTTCCAGCCCCGAGAAACCCTGCGCCAGCGTGTGCTGCACGAACGGGTGCCAAGGCTCGCCGGCTTCGGCTTCAATCACCACGCGGTTGCCGTCATCACTGACAACACGGATGCCGCGGCTGGCCATACGTAGCACCAGCGCCGGAATGTCCGCCGTCAGCAACAGATTGCTGCCGCCGCCGATCACCAGCAACGGCACGTCGTGGGAGGTCGCGTAAGCCAAGGCTTCGCGCACATCAGCATCACTGTGGGCTTCGGCAAACAGTTGCGCACGAACGTCGACGCCGAAGGTGTTGAACGGTTTCAGGGAAACCTGAGGATGTACCTGCAAACTCATAACCGGCCCTTCACTTCGATCAACAACCGGTCGCAGGCGCGCTCGATCAGATCCAGCACCTGCTCGAACCCCTGATCGCCGTCGTAATACGGATCCGGCACTTCATCGACTTCGCCCTCATAGCGACGCAGGAACAGGTCCAGCTCGGCCTTGCCGGTGGACGGTTGCAGCGCCTTGAGGTTGCGCAGGTTGCTGTTGTCCATGGCGAGGATCAGGTCGTAGCTGGCGAAATCGGCGCGGCTGACTTGTTGCGCCCGTTGCGCCGACAGGTCGTAACCACGCAGTCTGGCCGCGGCCTGGCTGCGCTTGTCGGGCGGATTGCCGACGTGCCAGTCACCGGTGCCGGCGGAGGCCACTTCAACCTGAGTCGCCAGCCCGGCTTCGCGCAACTTGTGGCGCAATACGCCTTCGGCGGTTGGCGAACGGCAGATATTGCCCAGGCACACAAACAGAACGCGCATCAGGCCTCCAGCAGGCGACGGACGCGCTCGAGGTCTTCAGCGGTGTCGACCCCGGTCGGCGGCGCGATCAGCGCGTCAGCCACGTGAATCCGCACGCCGTGCCACAGGGCACGCAACTGTTCGAGGGATTCGGTGTTTTCCAGCCAGCACGGGCCCCAGCTCACGAAGTCCTGAAGGAAGCCGGCGCGGTAAGCATAGATGCCGATGTGACGGCGATACGGCACACCTTCCGGCAGCACGTCGCAGCTCTTGGCGAATGCGTCACGGGCCCACGGCAGGGTCGCACGACTGAAGGTCAGCGCCAGACCGTTGAGGTCGCTGACAACCTTGACCACGTTCGGGTTGAACAGGGTTTCCACGTCTTCGATAGGCTCGGCCAGGGTGGCCATGCGCGCTTCGGTATGGGCCGCGAGGTTGGCGGCAACCTGATCGATCACGCTTGGCGGGATCAGCGGTTCGTCACCCTGGACGTTGACCACAATGGCATCCGGCTCCAGGCCCAGCTTCGCGGCGACTTCGGCCAGGCGGTCGGTACCGGAATTGTGATCTTCACGGGTCAGCACCACTTCGGCGCCGAAAGCCTTGCAGGCTTCGACGATGCGCGCATCGTCGGTGGCCACGACCACGCGGCTGGCGCCGCTTTTGCTCGCCTGCTCCCAGACGTGCCGGATCATCGGCTTGCCGGCGATGTCCAGCAGCGGTTTGCCCGGCAGGCGGGTCGAGGCGTAGCGCGACGGGATGACAACGGTGAAGGCTGTGGTCATTTATCCAGACGCTCGTCGGTGGTCAGGGTGCGGGCTTCGCTTTCCAGCATCACCGGGATACCGTCACGGATCGGGTACGCCAGGCCGGCGCCCTTGCTGATCAGTTCGGTCTTGTCGGCGCTGAGCTTGAGCGGGCCTTTGCAGACCGGGCAGGCGAGGATGTCGAGCAGTTTGGTGTCCATGAACATTCCCTGGATAAAAACGGTTTAAGGCAAAAGCCGATCCGGCAGCAGACGCATCAACTGTGTGTCGAACCAGGCCACGAAGGCCGGCGACGGCACGGCATCGACCGCCAGGTACCACCAGTCGGCGGCAGCGAAGGCGCGGCACTTCACCGCGTCCTTTTCGGTCATCACCACTGGCAATGACGGCGTGAAACTCAAGGCCTGCACGCTGTATTCGGCGTGGTCGGCAAACGCGTGGGGCACAGGCCGCCAGTCTAGCGCTTCGAGGGTATTGAAGAAACGTTGCGGGTTGCCGATGCCGGCCACCGCATGCAACGACTGCCCGGGCGGAAAATGATCGAGTGACCGGCGTTCGCCGCTTTGCAGATTGACCAGCGCCGTGGGTTGCAGTCGGAAGGCAAAACCGTCGTCACGATCCTCGCTGGCACCGTTGAACAATACGCCATCGACGCTTTGCAGGCGCTCGACCGGTTCACGCAAGGGGCCTGCGGGCAGACAGCGCCCGTTGCCCAATCCGCGGGCGGCATCGATCAGCACCAGCTCCAGGTCACGCGCAAGACGATAATGCTGCATGCCGTCGTCGGAGAGGATCAGATCCAGCGGCTCACTGGCCAGCAAGGCTTTGACGGCGGCGGCCCGGTTCGGGTCGATCATCAATGGCACACCGGTGCGCTGCACGATCAGCAGCGGCTCGTCGCCCGCGATGTCGGCGGGCTGATCTGCATTGACCCGCCACGGCAATTGCGGCGGCCTGGCGCCGTAGCCGCGACTGACCACCCCGACCCGCAACCCGCTGCGCCGACAGTGTTCGATCAGCCACAGGATCATCGGCGTCTTGCCGGTGCCGCCGACAGTAATGTTGCCGACCACGATCACCGGCACCGGCGACTGGTAGATCTCGCCCTCGCCGTCGAGAAAACGCTGGCGCTTGCCGGCGACGACGCGGCGATACAGCCACTCCAGCGGCCGCAACAGGGTCAGGGCCGGATGCCCCTGATACCACGCGGCGAGCAGACGATCGGACATGGCCATCAGGATTTGGGCGCCGCCTCGACCGTGGTCATGCGCAGATGGCTGAAACCGAGCTTGCCGGCCGCGTCCATGGCGGTGATCACGGATTGGTGCTGGGTCTTGCCATCGGCACTGATCGACAACGGCATGTTGGTGTCACCATTGGATTCTTTTTGCATGGCTTCCATCAGGGTCGCCAGGTCGTTCTTCGGCAGAATTTTGTTGTTCACCGAGAACACGCCTTCAGCGCTGATGGCGACGTCCAGTTGCTTGAGCTGCTGATCCTCGGCCGGCGAGCCGCTGACCGCTTCAGGCAGGTCGACGCGCAGCTGCGTCTCGCGGGTGAAGGTGGTGGTCACGACGAAAAACAGCAGCAGAATGAACACCACGTCGATCAGCGACGCGAGGTTGATATCGATGGTTTCCCGGGGCTTGCGACGGAATTTCACGCTTTGCCCCCGGCCAGATCGACGTCACGGTCGCCCTGCACCACTTCCACCAGTTTGATCGCTTCCTGCTCCATGCCCACCACCAGCTCATCGATGCGGCGTTGCAGGAAACGGTGGAAGAACACCGACGGAATACCGACCATCAGACCCGCCGCCGTGGTGATCAGCGCCTTGGAGATACCACCGGCCAATACCGAAGCGTTGGTGGTCATGCCGGAACCGGTGAAGGCGCTGAAAATGTCGATCATGCCCAGCACCGTGCCCAGCAGCCCCAGCAGCGGCGACATGGCGGCGATGGTGCCCAGCGCATTGACGTAGCGCTCCAGCTCGTGGATGACCCGGGCGGCGGCTTCTTCAATGCACTCTTTCATGATCTCGCGACCATGCTTGGAGTTGGCCAGGCCCGCGGCGAGGATTTCACCCAGCGGCGAGTTGGCGCGCAGTTCCTTGAGTTTTTCCGTGTTGAGCTGCTTGTCCTTGATCCAGACCCAGACCTGGCCCAGCAGATGCTCAGGGGTGACGCGACTGGCGCGCAGCGTCCACAGGCGTTCGGCGACGATCGCCATGGCGGCGATGGAACTCAGAATGATCGGCAACATCATCCAGCCGCCGGATTTGACCAATTCCCACACAGTGACAGCCCCCTCGAAAAAGTGCGCCACTTTACCATACCGGTTCACGATAAAGACCCGTCGCCCCGACGACCGTGCTCAACGGATCTCTGCTCCCGACAACGGCGGGTCACGCCAGAACCGACGTTGCTGACGCATCGATCGGGCCGGCTGAAACCGGCCCAGTTGCAGATGAATGGCGCCCTGCTCGACGCTGTCATGGATGCGTATTCCCAATTTACGGTAGCGGGCGACGACCGTCGGGTGCGGATGGCCGAACGAATTGCCCTGCCCACGGGAAATCAGCACAGCCTGCGGCTGCAAAACCTTGAGCAAGGCCATTGAGGAAGAACTGCGGCTGCCATGGTGCGGGGCCTGTAACCACTGGGTGGGAACCGCCAGCGCGCTGTCGAGCAGATCCCGTTCGGCAGCGCTGTCGATGTCGCCTGTCAGCAGCAACCGCTCGCCGTTGGCTTCGATCTGTAATACGCAGGAACGCTGATTGCTGTCATGGGCGCCGGACCACTGCCATTGATGAAAGGCAACACCGTCCCACTGCCATTGCCGGCCACTTTCACAGGCCTCGGCATTCAGTTCCTCGGGCAACCCGGGAGGATCGCCGCTGATCACCCGACCGACCGGCAAGCCTTTCGCCACGGCGCGTGCGCCCCCCGCGTGATCGGCATCGGCATGACTGAGCATCATCAAATCGATTCGCTCCACACCCAGTTTGTGCAAGGCCGGCAGCACCACCCGCTCGCCGACATCGAAATCACCGAAGCGTGGGCCGCTGTCGTACAACAATGTGTGGTTACGGGTGCGGATCAGAATCGCCAGCCCCTGACCGACGTCCAGTTGCCAGACATCGGCCACGCCTTCGTCGAGGCGCTCCCGGGGCGGCAATGCCAGCACCAGCAGCAACGGCCAGCCCAGAGGCCGCAATGGAACACCCCGGGGAAGCAACAGCAGCACGGCACCGATACAGCCCAGCAACAGAATCCAACCGGGCATCGAAGCGGCGCCCCATGCCGGCCAGCGCCCGGCAATCAGGGCAAGAGCCCTGAACAATCCATCGATCAACCCGCCGGCCAGCCATAACAGACCTTCGCCGACATAGGGGATCGGCAACAACAAGGTGCCGAGCAATGCCGGGGGGAGCACCGCAAAACCGATCCACGGTACCGCCAGCAGATTGACCAATGGCCCACTGAGGCTGATCGGCAGGCCCAGGATCAACAACACCGGGCACAAGCCAATCGCGATCAGCCATTGCGCCCGGGTCCATGTCTGCCACCAGCGCCAAGGTCCCAGACGACCGCCAAACGTGAAAATCAGCACCGCCACTGCCGTAAAGGACAACCACAATCCCGGACGCAGACTGGCCAGCGGATCCATCAACAACACACCATTGAAGGCCAGCAATAACGGCCACCAGGCACCGAGATGGCGAAATCGCAATCGCCACAGCAAGACCAGCGCGACCATCACGCAGGCCCGCCGCACCGGTACGTCGAACCCGGCCAGCAGGCCATATCCCAATGCCGCCATGAATGCCAGCCCACAGGCCCACGGCAGCCAGGGCCAACGCAATGGCCACACACCGAAGCGTGCCAGTCCCGCGACCAACCCGTACATCACAGCCGCCAGCAGACCGATGTGCTGCCCGGAAATCACCAGCAGATGCACGGTGCCGGTGTCTTGCAATATCTGCCAGTCCTCGCGACCGAGCCCCGAGCCATCACCCAGTACCAACGCCGCCAGCGCTGCGCCCCGCCCTTGGGTATCCGCTTCCAGCAAACGCTGGCGGATGCTGTCGCGCCAGGCCCCTTGCGCCGGCGCCAGCCGATGGCCGTCCTTCACCGAACCGGTGGCGCCGATGCGTTGCGCCAGCAACCAGGCCTCGTAATCGAAGGCGTCGGGATTGAGCAGCCCGCCGGGGCGCCTGAGCTTGACCGCCAGGCGCCATCGTTCGCCACTCTTGACCGGTGGCCCTTCGTACCAGGCCAGGCGCATCAACGACGGCAGTTTTTCGTGACGCGAGCGGGCATCGGCCAGTTCGAACCGCACCACAGCATCGCCAGTTTGCGGAAGGCCGACCACCCGCCCCTCCATCCAGCGCGTCTCGCCATCCAACTCCGCCGACAATCGATCATCCTGCGCCCATTGCGCACCAATGCACGACCAGGTGATGCCGAACAGCAAAAAAGCCAGTGCACTGGTGCGAAACGGCAAGAGCATCAGCGCCACGCCCGACAACAGAACCATCCATCCGACCGACGGTATCGCCGGCAAAAAAACCGGTGCCAGCAGACCGACTGCCAGCGCCATCATCCCTGTGCGCATACGCCCGTCCTTGAGAGTCCCTCATCAGGCATAGCGCTTGTGGAGCAGAGAAGTCGTCAACAATTGTCACAAAGTCTGAATGGGCGGCTCATAGAATCCAGACATACTTGCCGCCTGGACCGACCGAGAAGCCTTATGCCCCGGCGCTTATTCAAACGTTACATGCCCGACCCGACGAGCATCAGGGAACACAAATCCTTACGCTTTCTCGGCAAGTTGCTGCATGACCCGAACCTCTGGCACCTCAACCGGCACTCGGTAGCCCGGGCCATGGCGGTCGGCATTTTTGCGGCTTTCCTGCCGATTCCCGCGCAGATGCTGGTAGCCGCCGCACTGGCCATCACCGTGCGCGGCAACATGCCGATCGCTGTCAGCCTGGTCTGGCTGACCAATCCGGTCACCATGCCGCCGGTGTTCTACTGCACCTACAAAGTCGGGGCGTGGCTGATGGACATCCCCGCCCGCACCCTGCCGGATTCGTTGACCTGGGAGTGGATCAGTGGCGAACTTTCGACCCTGTGGCAACCGTTCCTGCTCGGTTCGGTGGTGGTCGGACTGACGCTGGGCGCCCTCGCCTATTGCCTGGTGATGATGTACTGGCGCTGGTGGGTCGCCCGACAGTGGGCGCGGCGCAGGAAAAGTCGCCAGCCATGAATGCAAAACGGCCTCCGTTGCAGGAGGCCGTTTTGCATTGCATTGAACCGGCAGATGAATCAGGTACGCATGCCGCGTCCGCTCACCAGCAACCGCGCACAACCGAAATACAACACCACGGTCGCCACCAGCATGAAAGTGATCGCAATGCCGATACGGATGTCCGACACACCGAGGATGCCGTACCGGAAGGCGTTGACCATGTGCAGCACCGGGTTGGCCAGTGACACGGTCTGCCAGAACGGCGGCAGCAAGGTGATCGAATAGAACACGCCACCCAGGTAGGTCAGCGGGGTCAGCACAAACGTCGGGATGATCGAGATGTCATCGAAGTTACGTGCAAACACGGCGTTGATGAACCCCAGCAGCGAGAAGATCGTGGCCGTCAGTACCACCACCAGCACGGTGATGCCCAGGTGATGCACCTGCAGGCTGGTGAAGAACAGCGACAGAATGGTCACGATGATGCCTACCATCAGGCCCCGCAGCACGCCGCCGAGGGTGTAGCCGATCAGAATCGTGTGTGGCGACACCGGCGACACCATCAGTTCTTCGATGGAGCGCTGGAACTTGCTGCCGAAGAAACTCGATACCACGTTGCCGTATGAGTTGGTGATCACCGACATCATGATCAGCCCCGGCACGATGTACTCCATATAGGAGAAACCGCCCATGCCGCCGATCTGCTTGCCGATCAGGTTGCCGAAGATCACGAAGTACAGAACCATGGTGATCGCCGGCGGCAGCAGGGTTTGCGGCCAGATCCGCATGAATCGCCGGACCTCGCGGTACACGATGGTATTGAGGGCGACGAGGTTGGGGCGCAGTTCGGAACTCATACCGCCACCTTCGACAGGTTTTTTTCCACCAGGGACACGAACAGCTCCTCAAGGCGATTGGTTTTATTGCGCAGGCTCAGCACCTCGATGTTCTGCAGGGCCAGCTGGCCGAACAGCGCGGTGATACCCATGGACTTGTCGACCTGGACTTCCAGGGTATGCGCATCCACCAGCCGGGCAGGATAACCGGCCAGTTGTGGCGCGACACTCAAGTCGTTCTTCAGGTCGAGCAGAAAGGTTTCCACATGCAGCTGCCCAAGCAACTGCCGCATGCTGGTGTTCTCGACGATGGAGCCGTGGTCGATGATGCCGATGTTGCGGCACAACTGTTCGGCCTCCTCCAGATAATGCGTGGTGAGGATGATGGTGATGCCTTTCTGGTTCAGCTCGGTGAGGAACGTCCACATCGAACGGCGCAGTTCGATATCCACCCCGGCGGTCGGTTCGTCGAGGATCAGCAGACGCGGCTCATGCACCAGCGCCCGGGCGATCATCAGACGCCGCTTCATGCCACCGGACAGCGAACGCGACGGCACATCGCGCTTGTCCCACAGGCCAAGCTGGGTCAGGTACAGCTCGGCGCGTTCCTTGGCGATCTTCGCCGGAATGCCGTAGTAGCCGGCCTGAGTCACGACGATGTCGAAGGTCTTTTCGAACTGGTTGAAGTTGAACTCCTGGGGCACCACGCCGATCGAGCGTTTGAGGGCCGCAGGGTTCTTGTCCAGGTCGTGACCGAAGATGTTCACCGTGCCGCTGGTCTTGTTCACCAGGGTGGAGAGAATGCCGATGGTCGTGGACTTGCCGGCGCCGTTGGGGCCGAGCAAGGCGAAGAAATCACCTTCGGCGACGTCCAGATCGATACCACTCAAGGCCTGGAACCCGTTGCCGTAGGTTTTGGTTAGCTGCCGGATGGACAGAGCGGAACTCATATCGGATTACGCACCAAGAAGAGAAATAGGACTGAATGACGGCGGGCGGCGAGGGAAACAACCGCGGCGCACACGCGCAATGGTGCTTGCCGTCGCCGCACAAGTACAGTCAAGTGTGTCGATAGTAGGTATTAAGTCAACGCGGTCATGACGGCCTTGCGATAGGCCGGGCGCTGCTTCAGTCGCGCGTACCAGGCCTCCAGATGCGGCATCGGCGCACGCTCGATCGGCATTTCGAACCAGGCATAAATGAAACTGCCGAGCGGAATGTCGCCCATGCCGATTTCACTGCCGGACAGGTACGGCTGGTTTTTCAGGGCCTGATCGGCCATGACCAGCAAGCCTTCGCATTCCTTGATCGCGGCATGAATCGCCGGCCAGTCCTGCTTTTCGGCAGGGGTGCGCAGAACGCCCCAGAACACCGTACGGAACGGCCCGGCAAAACTGGACGTGGTCCAGTCCATCCACTTGTCGGCGATCGCGCGGGTTTGCAGGTCCGCCGGATACCACGAAGTGTTGGCTGCGTGCCTGGCCAGCAGGTAGCGGACGATGGCGTTGGATTCCCACAACACGAAACCGTCGTCCTCGATCACCGGCACCCGACCGTTCGGATTCATCGCCCGGTACTGTGGCGTGTCGACCACCCCGAACGCACCACCGGCATCGATCGCCTCGTAGTCCAGTTCGAGCTCTTCGGCAGCCCACAACGCTTTTCTGACATTCGACGAATTCTTGCGACCCCAGATCTTCAGCATGACCGCCTCTTTTCCATTGAGTGGGCGAGCAGCATACGCCGGATCAGCGGCTGCCGACATCACCGTGCATGTCGCTGGCCAGTGGCGTCTGCTGATCGTTGAACAGGTGCGGATAGCATTTCTGCAGATGTTCGAAGAAAAAGGATTCCGGTACATCGGCGAACTGGCCGTGATCGACCAGGTACTCCATCAGCAGTGCGCCATCGCTGTTGTACGGGTGGAAAACGCTGTCGTTCATGCCGTCGAATTCCAGCGGCGCAACATTGAACATTTCGCAGAGCTTCTGGTTGAACGCGGGTGTGGCCTTGACCCAGCGATCATTGAGAAACAGCTCGGTATAACCATGCATGGCGAACACTTCGCTTCTCAGCAGCTCCAGCAGGCGCGGCGTCGACAGATGATTTTTCACATCCGCCAGACCGATGCGTGCCGGGATCCCGCAATGGCGCGCGCAACCGGCGAGCAGCGTGGCCTTGGGCACGCAATAACTTTCACCCGCCGCCAGCGCGTGACTGCCGCGCAAGGTCTGCGGGTCGCGGCTGAAGGTGTACATGTTGTAACGCACCGCCTCACGCACCGCGTAATAAAGACTGATCGCCTGCGCGCGCGGGTCTCGGCTGGCCCCACGGTGCTGTTCTGCGAACTCCACCACCGAGGGGTGGTCACTATCGATGAAGCGGCCGGGGCTCAGATACTCGCGCATGACGATGTTCTCCTGGATGAAATCCGAGTCTAGCGAGAGGTTCAGCACAAAGATAACGACGTTTCGGCCAAACATGGACGCAAAGCCGCGGAGTCGGCGAACGATTTCCCACGGATGTTGCCCACCTGACTTACAAAAGATATCCAGGCATTCCCACGATTCAGATCACCCTGCTCTGACCACCCTGATTTGCAGATGCCGTCTAAGCTCTGGAGGGTCGCTTGCCCTGGTTCACGGAGGATTACATATGCTGTTGTTGTGGATACTGGTTCTGATCGTCGGCGTGGCGTATCTGGCCCACCGACGCATCGCCCCGCTGCCGGCACTGGGCATCGTCGCGGCTTATCTGCTGGCGATGGGGATCTTCAGCCACGCGCCGGGCTGGCTGCTGCTGATCTTCTGGGTCGTACTGGCCATCGTCGCGGCTCCGTTGCTGCTGCCGGATCTGCGCCGCAAGCACTTCAGCGCGCCGCTGTTCAGCTGGTTCCAGAAAACCCTGCCGCCGATGTCGCAGACCGAGCGCGATGCCATCGATGCCGGCACGGTGTGGTGGGACGGCGAATTGTTCAGCGGTCGTCCGGACTGGGAAAAACTGCTGTCCTATCCCAAGGCGCAGCTGAGCGAAGAAGAGCAGGCCTTTATCGACGGCCCGACCGAAGAGCTCTGCGCCATGGTCACCGACTGGCAGATCGGCCAGTCGATGGACCTGCCCGCCGAAGCCTGGAACCACATCAAGGAACACGGCTTTTTCGCCTTGATCATTCCCAAGGAATTCGGCGGTAAAGGCTTCTCTGCCTATGCCCACTCCCAGGTGGCGATGAAACTGGCAACCCGCAGCGGCGATCTTGCCTCCACCGTGATGGTGCCCAACTCCCTCGGTCCGGCCGAATTGCTGCTGCACTACGGCACCGACGAACAGCGAAACCACTACCTGCCCCGCCTGGCCCGGGGTGACGATATTCCGTGCTTTGCCCTCACCGGCCCCCTCGCCGGTTCCGATGCAGGAGCGATGCCCGACACCGGGATCATCTGCAAGGGGCAGTGGGAAGGCAAGGAAACCCTCGGCCTGCGCCTGAACTGGGAAAAGCGCTACATCACCCTCGGTCCGGTCGCGACCCTGCTGGGCCTTGCCTTCAAGGCGTATGACCCGGACCACCTGCTCGGCGACAAGGAAGACCTGGGCATCAGCCTCGCGCTGATTCCGACCGATACCCCCGGTGTTGAAATCGGCCGCCGCCACCTGCCGCTGGGCGCAGCGTTCATGAACGGCCCCAACTCAGGCAAGGACGTATTCATTCCGCTGGATTTCCTGATCGGCGGCCAGGACATGCTCGGCAAAGGCTGGATGATGCTGATGAACTGCCTGTCGGTCGGCCGTTCGATCTCCCTGCCGGCAGTAGGTACCGGCGCGGCCAAGTTCACCAGCCTGGTCACCGGGCAGTACGCGCAGATTCGTGAGCAGTTCAATGTCCCGTTGTCCGCCTTCGAAGGCATTCAGGAAGCCATGGCCCGCATCGGTGGCAACGCGTGGATGATGGACGCCGCACGCATGTTGACCGCCAACGCGGTGGATCTGGGCGAGAAGCCTTCGGTGCTGTCGGCGATCCTCAAGTATCACCTCACCGAACGCGGCCGCGAGTGCATCAGCCACGCCATGGACGTGCACGGCGGCAAGGCAATCATCATGGGCCCGAACAATTACCTGGGCCGCAGCTGGAACGGCGCGCCGATCTTCATCACCGTGGAAGGCGCGAACATTCTCTCGCGCAACCTGATGATCTTCGGCCAGGGCGCGATCCGCTGCCATCCGTTCGTTCTCAAGGAAATGGCCCTCGCCGGTCGCGAGGACAAGGACCAGGCGCTCAAGGAGTTCGACGGCCTGCTGCTCAGGCACATCGGATTTGCCGTGAGCAACGCCGCCAGCACGCTGGTATTGAACCTGGGACTCGGCCATTTCGAACACGCCCCGGGTGACAGGCTCAGCCAGGGGTATTTCCGCGCACTCAACCGTCAGGCTGCGGCATTTGCCATGCTCGCCGACCTGAGCATGATGCTGCTGGGCGGTGAACTGAAACGTCGCGAACGTCTTTCGGCACGGCTGGGCGATGTGCTGAGCAACCTGTATCTGGCCTCCGCAGCGCTCAAGCGCTATCACGACCTTGATTACCCGGCCTATATGGAACCGCTGTTCAGATGGGCGATGGAAGAAAGCCTCGGGCAGTCGGAAAAGGCCCTGGATGAGCTGCTGACCAATTTCCCGAACCGGGTTTTCGGCTGTCTGTTGCGCGTGATCGTGTTCCCGTTCGGTCGCCGCCACAAAGGTCCGTCGGACCGACTCGGTGCCGAAGTGGCAGCGGTTATCGGTCGGGCCAAAGGCGATCCGGCGCTGGAAGAGTTGCTCGCCGGCTGCTATCGCCCGCAATCGGCGGACGATGCCGTGGGTGCGCTGCAACATGCCTGCGATCAACTGAATGCCGCGCAACCGCTGCACAAAAAACTGCACACCTCGCTCAAAAGCGGTCAGGTCAAACCGGTTGCCGGCGAACACGTCATCGATGCGGCGCTGGAGGCGGGCGTGCTGCAAGCGGCGGAAGCCCAGACCCTGCGTGATGCCGAAGCCGCACGGCGCAAGGTGATCGATGTCGATGACTTCGACAAAGAGCAACTGAAACCGGCGGACGGGAAAATCCGCTGATCCCTTCAATCAGTGAAAAACGGGCGCGGGGGCTTTATACTCCCGCGCCCGTTTTGCTCTTGAGGACTTATCTCGTGTCCAATGTCGTTGCCGATCATCTGGTTTTGCTCGACCACCTGCGCAGTATCCTGGTCGCCGTAGGTGAGGCCGATCAGGTTCCCGAAGAAAGCCATGCCCTGTTCCTGGAGCGTTTCGACGAACTGCTGGCGTCACTGCCGATCGAGCCGATCGAAAGCCAGTACCTGGGCCAGGACATCCTGACTCAAGTGATTACCCGCTACCCACAAATTGCCCACCTGATCCCTCGGGATCTGCTGTGGTTCTTCGCCGGCGACTGCCTGCACTACCTGTCGGACGAAGAAATCGACCTGTACCAGGCGCTGGAAGAGCGCCGCTACGAAGCCGAACAGAACGACGAACCGTTCGACTGGAACCAGGAAAAACAACTGCTGGCGATGTCCGCCCAGGACAGCAAGCACTGATTTTCACCGCACAATGAGAAGGCCCGCATGATGATTCATGCGGGCCTTTTTTTGCTTAGATCAACCCTTTCCCCTCGGGCAATTCATACTCGGCCAAAACCTTCACACTGCCGGATTTTCCTCGTTTGCTTAATGTCGGCTCTTTCTCCAGACACTCCACCAGATAGTCGATGAACACCCGTAACTTCGGTGGCAGGTAGCGCGTCGGCGAGTGCAACAGCCACAAACCGCCATGATAGGACGCCAGGAATGTCCAGTCCGGCAACACCTGCACGACCAGCCCCTGCTCAAGGGCATAGCGCGCCGTGAAATAAGGCAGGCTGCCGATCCCGATGTGCTGCAATACGGCGCCCAGACGCACGCCGGTGTGATTGGCGGCATACCGGCCACGCACGCCGACGGTCACTGCCTTGCTGCCCTTCTTGAATTTCCAGCGCGCATCGCTCGGGGTTTCACCCAGATAGATGCAACTGTGATTGAGCAAGTCATGGGGATGAGTGGGCGTGCCATGTTCGGCCAGGTATTGCGGGGTCGCACACAGCAAATGGTCGATGGTCAGCAACTGTCGCCCGACCAGCCCCGCTGGCGGCCGCTCCGTGATGCGAATCGCCAGATCGACATGATCGTCGATCAGATCCACCTGCCGGTCTTCCAGCAGCAATTCCACATCGACCTTCGGATAACGGCGCAGAAACTCCGGCATGTGCGGATGAATCACGAAACGCCCCACCGCTTTCGGCACGCTGACCCGCACCAGTCCCTCGGCTTCGTGGGTGAACTGTCCGCTGATTTCCATCACCGACCGGGCGGCGCTGACCATCTCCTGACAGCGTTTGAATACCTCTTCCCCGCCGTCACTCAGGCGCAACTTGCGCGTAGTGCGTTGCAGCAACCGCGTGGCCAAAGCCTTCTCCAAGCGAGAAATGCTGCGGCTGACCGCCGAAGGCGAGGAGCCCAGCTGGCGAGCCGCTTCGGAGAAGCTGCCGGTTTCCACGACCTTGACGAAAATGGCCATTTCACCGAGCAGTGGCAAGGGAAGATTTATGCTCACAGCGCAACAGTCCTTTGATGTTTGAACGGATTATCACGTTATTGCACGATTCATATAATTAAAAAAGAAACTTTAATAAGGGCATGGAATATGACGCTTCGCCTCTTTTTCCATAGTGATGACCTCAAGGCCAATGTGGAAGTCCTCGACTGCACGCCCCATGAGAACGAATTTGCCGTGGTGCTGCGCGCCACGCTGTTTCACCCGCAAGGCGGCGGGCAACCTTGCGACACCGGCTGGATCGGCAACGCTCGGGTTTTGCGAGTGGTGCAGGAAACGGAACGAATCATCCACTTCGTCGATCGGCCTGTGCCGCTGGGCATGACCCAGATCCGCGTCGATGAAGAACGCCGGCATTTCAACACCCGCATGCATTCCGCCGGTCACTTGATCGGCCATTTCATTCAAGCCATGGGCTGGATGCCGATCAAGGGGCACCACTGGCCCGATGAAGGCCGGGTGCAGTTCAAACCCGGGGATTCGGCTCAGGAAGTCGATGCGCAAATCGTCCAGTACGGTATCGGACAATGGATCGAACACGATCTCCCACGCCTGACATCCCTGCGCGAGGGCGCGCGGGAAATCGGCTTTGGTGAGCTGCCGGCCTATGGCTGCGGTGGCACCCATGTACGCAGCCTGAAGGATCTGGGCACAGTCACGATCGCGTCCCTTTCGCAGAAAAAGGGCACGTTGTCCGTCCACTACACCGTGGATTGAGGATATCGGGCACTGCCAGATGCAGTGCCCGACGCCGGGGAACCGCGCTCGCCGGTTCCGTTGACTACTCGTTAGATGGACCTGAAACCATGATGCTTGACGTCGAGCGTCTCGATGAGACGTGCATAAAAAAACTGGCCAACGAAGAAGTCCTCGCTATCCGTCTCAAAGGCTTTTTGCCTGAAGACCAGGCGATCCGGATTGGCGACAAAATTCTCGCCCCCGGCTTCGAAGGTTATATCAACGCACCCAGCATCGGTCGCATCGGCATGGCGTTCTATGAAGCGGAAAACCAGCCGTTGCTCATCGAGGATTACTTCGAACGCGCCACCAGCAACATTGCCGAACTGCGCAATCGTTGCGCGCCCTACTCCTCGCCGATCGACACTCTGCGCTGCATGCTCGACGAGTCCTGGCCGGCAGGCGCGCATCTGGAGAACCTGTACGGACGCAAGATGTATGTCGGTCTGTCACGGGTGGTCAAACCCGGTGTCTGCTTTCTCGCTCACCATGACATCTTCGCCAAGGATGCTCCGGAAAGCTTTCAGGCCCGCAGCCTGGAGGCGCAATTCGCCTGCAACGTTTACCTGAACATGCCGACCGAGGGCGGCGCGTTGCAGATGTGGGAGGACGACATCTCACCGGATCGCTTCGACGAAATGCGCGGCGACAGCTACGGCATCGACCCGGCACTGCTCGGCCCGCCAGCACTCGAAGTGCGCCCGGAACCCGGGGATTTCATCATGTTCAATTCCCGTCGCATGCACTCGGTCACGCCGGGCGTGGCAGATCCGCGCCTGAGTCTTTCGTTTTTTGTCGGCTATCGCGGCAATGCATCACCCCTGACTTTCTGGAGCTGAAATGACATCGAATTACCTGGGCGAGTTTATGGCGCTGGCCACCATTCACTTTCTGGCCGTGGTAGCTCCCGGCCCGGACTTCGCCGTGACCATTCGTCAAAGCGTGCGATTCGGTCGGTTGGTCGGTATCTGCACGGCACTGGGCATCGGCGCGGGGATTTCCGTGCACGTGCTGTATACCCTGCTGGGCGTCGGCGCCTTGATGCACACCACGCCATGGCTGCTGACGGTGGCCAAGGTCGTGGGTGGCGCCTACATTTTTTACCTTGGCCTCAGTCTGATTCGCAGCAAGCCCAAGACCGCGATCGAGGGTGAAAAGGCAGCAGACGAACCCTTGGTTGAGCAGTCCCTGTTCAAGGCGTTTTCCACCGGATTCCTGACCAACGCCACCAACCCCAAAGCCACGCTGTTTTTCCTGGCAATCTTCACCACCATCATCAGCGCCAGCACACCGCTGGAAATTCAGGCGCTGTACGGGTTGTGGATGTGCGGCGTGAACGCACTCTGGTTCGTGATCGTTGCGCTGTTCTTTTCAAGCAGCAGAGTGCGGGAGCTGTTCATGCGCATGGGGCACTGGTTCGAGCGCAGCATGGGGGTGATTCTGATTTTGTTTGCCGGACGACTGGTGTTGTCGATGTAAATATGCAGCTCGAAGAGGCCCGCTCCAGACTGATTGGGCGGGCTTTTTCGATTCTGCGCCGCTTTTGCATTTCTGTGCGACGCGTCCCACTTCGGGGGCTCCCCTGTCACGCGCTTGTGGTGTTAGTTTGCAAAACCGTCTGAACCATCAATCAGACACTTCCTACTCACCACCTGCAAAGGAATGCCCTTAGCAATGGATTTTTCCCTCAAGCAACTGGCTGTGTCGACCCTGATTCTGGCCAGCCTTTCGTCCGTCACACTGCCTGCACATGCCAACATCACACCGCAGCAAAGTGCGACCATCCTCAAGAGTTTCAGCGATGCCAAGGTCAGTGATTTCCGCCAGTTTCTGGGTGAACTGGCCAAAAGCGATCTGAGCAAAACCGACGATCTGCGCGCGTCCATCAGTGCGTTTCTCGACAACAAGACGTTGACGGCTGAGCAGCAAAACGAAATCTATCGCCTGCTCGGTCTCTATACCCGGGCGAAATACGGCAAAGCCGCTCTGGAAACCCTGCGCGAACTGGTGGAGATCCCGACCGATCGCAAGGAAGGTGTTGCCCAGCACGAGAATCCTGAATTCATCAAGATTGCCGCCAAGATCAAGGACCTGGCCGAGTCCTTTGGTTTGAATTACCGAAACATCGACAATCGTGTCTACGAAATTTCTCTCGACGGCAGCGGCAAGGAAGTCGTGGGCATTCACGCGCACGCCGACGTTGTACCGGTAACACCGGAAAACTGGGTGCTGAAGGACGGCACCAAACTCGACCCGTTCAAGGTCACGCTGATCGGCGATCGCATGTACGGCCGTGGCACCGAGGACGACAAGAACGGCATCGTAGTCACCCTGTATGCCATGAAAGTCATCAAGGAAGAAAAACTGCCGCTGGCCCGCAATTTCAAACTGCTGGTGGACACTACCGAAGAAACCACCGGCGACGCGATTCCTTACTACTTCGAACGCAACCCGACGCCGGAGTACAACCTGGCGCTGGATGGCGGCTACCCGGTGGTGATCGCCGAGAAAGGCTACGGCACGGTCATGGCCAAGTTCGCCAAGCGCAAGGCCGAAGGCAAAGGTGCGGAACTGGTCTCGATGACCGGCGGCATGGCGACCAACCAGATTCCATCGGTTTCAGTCGTCACTCTCGTCACAGACAAACCCGCCGAACTGGCCGCCAGCCTGCAAAAGGCCGGTAGCGAATACGCGAAACGCAATGGCGGCGATTTCGAAGTGAATGCCAAGGTCGATGGCAAAGACGTGAAACTCAGCGTAACCGGCGTTTCCGCCCACTCCTCCGAACCGGAGTCCGGCGTCAACCCGGTGGCTCGCATGCTCGACTTCATTCACAGCGTGGATGGAAAGATTGCGTTCAAACACAACCACATCACCGATGCCGCCCGCTACGCCGCCGACAACTGGGGCCTGGACTACAAGGGTGGCAAGCTGGGTGTCGGTTTCGCCGATGATTTCATGGGGCCGCTGACGACTTCGCTGACTTACGTCGGCATGGATGACAAGACCTTCAAATTGGCGGTCAACCTGCGCGTACCGAAGGGCAAGTCGCCGCAAGTGCTCAAGAGCGAAATTGCCGACAAGCTGGCGGCCTGGAGCAAGAAATCCCACGTGGCGGTCAACTTCGATTACTCGATTGCCGAGCCTATGTACCGCAATCCTGAAGGCGAATGGGTCAAGGCGCTACTGGCCGTGTCAACCGAAAACCTGGGCATGAAACACGAGTTCGGCACCTCTGCCGGCGCCACCTCGGTGCATGAGCTGCCGAACGGGGTGCAATTCGGTCTGGCTCGACCTGAAGTCAAATACACCGGCCACACCGACGGCGAGTTCAAGACCGTTGACCAGTTCCTGCTGGACCTGCAGATCGTCACGGAGATGATGGGGCGTATCGGGCAACTGCCGAAACTTTGATTACGCTTCAGGCCCGCCACCCAGGCGGGCCCACAAAAAAGGACCTCACGGTCCTTTTTTGTGGCGCTGCAAATCACGCACAAACAAAAACGCCGCTCATGTCTGAGCGGCGTTTTTATTGAATATGGAGCGGGAAACGAGACTCGAACTCGCGACCCCGACCTTGGCAAGGTCGTGCTCTACCAACTGAGCTATTCCCGCAATGGCGTCCCCTAGGGGACTCGAACCCCTGTTACCGCCGTGAAAGGGCGGTGTCCTAGGCCACTAGACGAAGGGGACAGGCTACAACTTTCACTAATAAAAACGCCGCTCTTTGCAAAGCGGCGCTTCTTGAATTTGGAGCGGGAAACGAGACTCGAACTCGCGACCCCGACCTTGGCAAGGTCGTGCTCTACCAACTGAGCTATTCCCGCAAATGGCGTCCCCTAGGGGACTCGAACCCCTGTTACCGCCGTGAAAGGGCGGTGTCCTAGGCCACTAGACGAAGGGGACACACTACCCGGAACACATGGTTTGTGTTTCGGTGTCCAGATCCAGATCCGAAGACTTGGTTCCGGTTTCACTCGACACCGCCCGAAAGCACTGCCGTTTAAAATTGGAGCGGGAAACGAGACTCGAACTCGCGACCCCGACCTTGGCAAGGTCGTGCTCTACCAACTGAGCTATTCCCGCATTGGCGTCCCCTAGGGGACTCGAACCCCTGTTACCGCCGTGAAAGGGCGGTGTCCTAGGCCACTAGACGAAGGGGACACACTACAACATTCACTCCCTGCCGCGTTTCGCTGTGTGCTTTACGCTGCAAGTGGCGCGCATTCTATGGATGGATTGGAGGGTCGTCAACCCCCTGATATAAATTTATTTAAATCAATGACTTCGGGGCGCATGACGGGCCGAATCGGACTTTTCGGCCGCCCGACGATTGGCGCCTATATTCCGACACTCGCCAAGGCGTTATAGTCCACGCCACAGGTGATGGCAATCTGTACCCCAAGGGCCAGTATTTATATAAGCAGGCTTGCGGCCGATACAGATGAAACTTCGCTGATCCAACCCGTCGAGCGGCGCTAGGCTCTCATAGGCCAAGCCACTACACTCGCACGCGAACCCTATAAAGAGGTCTTACCGGTGACACCACTCATGATCACCCTGCTAGTCATAGCCGGGATCGCAATCTTGATCGCCATTGGCTACATGAACCATGTGGTGGAAAACACCAAACTGGAGAAGGCCCGCACCAAGGTCGAACTCAACGATCGCCTGCGCCGTTGTGGCGAACTGACGGAAACCTTCCCCGGCCAGTTCATGACCCCTGCCCTCAAGCTGTTGATGACCCGCCTGGAACTGAACGTCTGCCAGCGCCTGCTCAACCTGGAAAAGACCAGCGCCACCACCAAGGCCCGCATCACCGAACTGAGCGCCCTCGTCGCCCAAGGTGAATCGATCCCGGTCAACAACCCGCCGGCGCCGATCCAGACCGAAGCCAAGGCCAAGGACGTCCGTTTCCTCCTCGAAGCCCTGCACGGCCAGATCACCCGCGCCGCCCAGGACGGTTTCCTGCCACCGAACGAAGCCAAGCACTGGATTCGCGAAGTGCGCCATATTCTGGTGCTGCTGCACATCGAATTCTTCAACAACCTCGGCCAGCACGCCCTGCAACAAAACCAGCCCGGCCAGGCCCGCCTCGCCTTCGAACGCGGTGTGCAATACCTGCGCAAACAGCAGGACCCGCAAATCTACGCCGAACAACTCCAATATCTGGAAAAACTCCTGGCCCGCGCCAACGCCCAGGTCATGGACAAAATCGCCCCGGTCGAAGGCGAAGAAAACCAACTGACCGCCGGCCTCAAAGATGTCGAGGCTGACGCGGACTGGAAGAAGAAAGTGATTTACGACTGAGTCCAGTCAAAGAGAGAAGCCACCGAGAGGTGGCTTTTTTTGTTGGCTTAAATTCAGGAGTAAACCAGAAAGCGCTCAGCCGACTGGCAAACAGCATTCGCGAACAAGCTCGTTCCCACAGAAAGCAAAAACAGCCCGCACCCACTCCTCACCACACACCACGATGAGCGTTAGCTCAAGTACCGCTTTTGACGTACCGGCCCCATCGGCAGGCTGAGTGGAGGGATTGATCCGGGGGTAGGCGCGCAGCGCCGTTTGGCGAAGCCAAACACATCGAGAGGAGGTGCAGCGAAGCAAACCGTAGGCGATGCCCCCGGATCAATCCCGGAACGAAGGAACGCCGAGCCTCAGCGAGGCGCCGAACGCAGGGGCCCAGACCTTTGGTTCCTTTGGGGCGTTTGCCAAAGGGACTCGCCGTAAGGGCGAAACCGCCAGCCGCAACACCCGAAGCAACGGATATTCACCCAAAACACCCCAAAACCTGGTCGGCCCAAAGGCCGCCAAGGTCAAAGCCGAAAATGCCCAACCATTCCCCGAAGCTCACTCCCCAACTGCGCCAGCTCAACACTCGAAGCTGCATTCCCGCGCATCGCAATCGAAGACTGATCCGCACTCGCCCGAATGCTGGTCACGCTACGATTGATCTCCTCGGCCACCGAGCTCTGCTCCTCGGCCGCCGCCGCGATCTGCTGATTCATCTGCTGGATCAACGAAACCGCCGCCGCAATACTCCCCAGCGCACTTTCGGTCTGCAACGCGTCGCTCACCGCCAGTTTCACCAGTTCGCCACTGTTCTGAATCTGCTGCACCGATGAATACGCCGCCGAACGCAAGGCACTGACCAACCGCTCGATCTCTTCGGTCGACTGCTGCGTGCGCCGGGCCAGCGCCCGCACCTCATCGGCGACCACCGCAAAGCCCCTGCCCTGCTCCCCTGCCCGCGCCGCTTCGATTGCCGCGTTGAGCGCCAGCAGATTGGTCTGTTCGGCGACGCTCTTGATCACTTCGAGCACCGTGCCGATGTTCTGGATTTCCGCGCTCAGGCTTTCGATGCTCGAACTGGCCGACGTCGCCGAGTCCGCCAGTTGCTCGATCCGCGCCATACTCTGGCGCACCACTTGCTGACCACTCTCGACCTTGTCGTCCGCAGTCTGCGCCGCAAGTGCGGCCTCTTCGGCATTACGCGCCACATCATGGACGGTGGCGGTCATCTGGTTCATGGCCGTAGCAACCTGCTCGGTTTCCTCTTTCTGGCTGCTCACTTCAAGATTGGTCTGCTCGGTCACCGCCGACAGCGATTGTGCGGAACTGGCCAACTGTTCGATACCGGCCTGCAATCCGCTGACAATGGCACTGAGGCCTGCGCCCATCTGCTGCATGGACTGCATCAACTGCCCGATCTCGTCTCGACGATTCACTTCCACCGTTGCACTCAAGTCACCGGCGGCAATCCGCTGGGCAACCTGCATCACGCTGCGCAACGGAGCGACGATCAGGCGGGTGATCACCCAGGCCGCAACCAGACCGACCAGCAAAGCCAGCGCCGACGACCCGATGATCAGCACAGAGTTTTTCTTCAGCTCACCCTGCATCGCGACGTCCTGAGCGACGTAGGCCTGATCGACCCGCTCCACCACTTGCGCAGCACGTTGATGCAATTGCTCGGATACGGCTTTTTCCTGAGCCAGCAGCCCGGTGTACTCGGCAAGTTTGTCATTGAAACCGGCGATGTGGCCTGACACCTCATTGAGTACCGTCAGATACCCTTCGTCCTTGACCGTGGATTTCAACTGTTCGGCTTGCGCCTGGGCCTGGGCGGCCTGTTCGATGTTGCCTTTGGCGCTGTCGTCCCCCTTGCGGCTCTGATCCAGGCGCACGCGTGCTTCGTTCATGGCCTGCAGCATCAGGCGCGAAACCTGGCTGACCTGATTGGCCTGCTCGATGAACTGCGCCCCATCCTTGCCTTCGCTGTCCTTGAGCGTGTAGGCGCCGTCATCGGCAAGCCCGGCCTGGAGGACATCAAGATTATTGGCGACGCTGGATACCGACCAACTGGCCATTTCCAGCGCCAGATCCTTGGCCTGAGTCAGTGAGACGAACTCATCGAAGGCCTTGCGGTAGGCAACCAGCGACTGCTCGACATCGCTCATCACCGCGACATTGGCCGGCGCTTGCGCTTTCAGCTTGTTGGCCTGCGCGATCAAGGCATCCACCCCTTCATGCAGGGCATCGACGGTTTTCGGATTACCGTGCAGGGCGTAGTCCCGCTCCAGCAAGCGCACATTGAGCAGATCGCTGTTGAGCGAGGACATCTGCTTGAGCCCGTCGAAGCGCTGACTGATGGTTTGCAGGGACCAGACGCCAATGGCCGCCACCAGCGCGGTCAACAGCAAGACCAGCACAAACCCGATACCCAGTTTTTTTGCCATACCGAGGTTGGCAAAACGTCCTTGCACGGCCGAAATCATTGCGCGTAGCCCCCTGCCGAAGTCTGTTGCCGAAGAGTCGCAACGGCCTTGAACCAGCACAAGACTCTGACGTCGGAATAATGGCAAAAAGCTAGGTTCGCGTCGTTTTCAGAACACTTGAGGTCGATCCACGGTTGTACTGCAAAAGAACTGTCGCGCCCTTGGGTCGCAGGCATAAGCCACATTGATCCGTTGCCAGTCACAGGTTTCGCCGCCAGGATTGAATGACGCCCCGAAAGACAATTGCACGCCATGATGCAAGGCCTGCCTGCGCAAACGCTCCACATTCGTCCACGGAGCGCGCGCCCAGATGAACAGCCCGCCCGTCGGTTTGCCGAACACTTCCCAATCCGCATCCTCCAGCACCTCAAGGGCTGCCGCACGATCGGTATTGAGCCGCTGGCGTTGACGTTGTACCAACTTGCGATAGGCGCCATTGGACAACAGCGTTGCCAGCACGGCCTCGTTGAAACCGGAGGTCCCCATGCAACTGATCGTCTTGACCCGTGCCAGTTGCTCAATCACCTCAAGCCCTGCCGACACGAAGCCGACCCGCAACGAACTGCTCAGCGTCTTGGAATAGCTGCCGACATAGATCACCCGCCTGTCATCGTCCAGTGCAGCCAACCGCGTACCGCTGCCATTGTGCAGATCGGCGTAGACGTCGTCTTCGATCAACCGCAGGTCGTAGGTTTTGCTCAATTGCAGAATCCGTCGGGCCACTGCCGGTGCCAGACAACTCCCGGTAGGGTTGTGGTGATGACTGTTGATGAACATCGCCACAGGCCGGAACTGCTGCAACAACGCCTCGAGAGCCTCGATGTCAGGGCCGTCCGGCATCCGGCGGACCTCCAGCATGCGCACGCCCTGCAGTCGCAGAAGATCGAAAAGAGGTGCGTAACCCGGTGATTCGACCACCACACAATCGCCGGCCCGAAACAGGGTCCGCACGATCAGATCCAGTCCGTGGCTGGCACCTGCCGTGGTCAAAACCCGCGCTTCATCGGCCTCTATGTCGAGCAATCCGAGTCGTTTGACGATTTGTTCGCGCAGCATGGAGAGCCCCAGGGGCGTGTTGTAGTTGAACAGGCTGGCCATGTCGGTGCGGGCCACCTGACGGATGGCATAACTGAGATCGTCGGGTTCTCGCCAGCTCGAGGGCAAAACACCGTCACCCAGTTTCAGCCAGGCGCGCGATTGCGGCACGGTCTCGCAGCCGTAGCTCTCGCCCGCAAAAGCCTGGCTATCAAAGGCCTTGCAACACTTTGGCAATGTACTTGCGACCATGAAACCGGCACCTTGCCGGGAGGCCAGAACACCTTGCGCCACCAGACGCTCGCAAGCTTCCATGACGCTCGACTGGCTGAGCAGGTTAGACCGTGCGATTTGCCGTATGGAAGGCAGGCGCGTCGCCGGTGGCACCTGGCTCTGCTCGATCCACTCGGTCAAGCCATCCACAATCTGCTGTACGACCGGCACCATTGCCTGTCGGTCAATTCTCAATTCCATGAGTAGCCAAACTCCTGTCCGTTTTACTCGCGGCAGTAAATCACAGCCGCGTCGGTCAGGCTGTGCGACAACGCCGTCAAAAGCCACCGTTCTAACCATTTGAAACACATTGTTTATCAATGACATGGAACCAAAAACAGGCAAAAAAAACCCGCCTGCAGGGCGGGTCCGTTCCGGTGTCGACCATGGCTTTCTCAGAATGCGGTGACACCGCCATCCACTGCCAGTGAATGGCCGGTGGTGAAGGCTGCACCATCACTGCACAGATACAGCACGGCACTGGCGATTTCCTCGACCTTGCCGATGCGACCGACCGGGTGCATCGCGTTGGCGAATTCGCCCTTCTTCGGATCGGCCTCGTAGGCACGACGGAACATGTCGGTATCGATCACTGCCGGGCAAACGGCATTGACGCGGATTTTCTTCTTGGCGTACTCGATCGCAGCAGACTTGGTGAGACCGATCACCGCATGTTTGGATGCGGCATAGATGCTCATCTTCGGCGCGGCGCCCAGCCCGGCCACCGACGCCGTGTTGACGATCGCCCCGCCCCCCTGTGCCAGCAGCAGCGGCAACTGGTACTTCATGCATAGCCAGACGCCCTTGACGTTGACGTCCATGATCGCGTCAAACTCATCCATCGAGCCCTCGGCCAGTTTGCCTTTCTCGATTTCGATCCCGGCATTGTTGAAGGCATAGTCGAGACGACCGTAGGTCTTGATCACCTCATCCATCAGATTTTTCACGTCGCTCTCGACAGTAACGTTGCAGCGCACGAAGGTCGCTTCACCGCCGGCTGTACGAATCAGTGCCACCGTCCCCTCGCCCCCCGCGGCATCCAGGTCGGCCACCACCACTTTCAGACCCTCGGCGGCGAACGCCTGCGCGGTCGCGCGGCCAATGCCGTTGGCAGCCCCGGTGACTACGGCGACCTGACCGGAAAACGTCATGCTCATTGTTATGTCCTCGAATGCGGGATGAATGAAGGCAGCATAGCCACGGCCATCTCATCAGCGGCAGCACTATCAGAAGGCCGTTTGACCGCCCATGAATCGCAGTGATGAAACTGTGCCTGCCACTATCACCCTGCCTGATCGGTGTGTATTCGCCTCGTCAGCCAACCTTGCAGCATCGCCGGTGACGGTCTATCAACAAGGTTTCATCCGTCGAGTGCCTGTCATGACTAACCAGACCAATCGTCAGTTCCTGCTCGCCAAACGCCCGGTAGGCGCAGCCACCCGCGAGACCTTCACCTATCAGCAAGTGCCGGTGGGCGAGCCGGCGGCGGGACAGATCCTGGTGAAGAACGAATACCTGTCCCTGGACCCGGCCATGCGCGGCTGGATGAACGAGGGCAAGTCCTACATCCCGCCGGTAGGTATTGGTGAGGTGATGCGCGCATTGGGTGTAGGCAAGGTCATCGCATCGAACAACCCGGGGTTTGCGGTCGGGGACTATGTCAACGGCGCCCTGGGTGTGCAGGATTATTTCCTTGGCGAGCCAAAAGGTTTCTACAAGGTCGATCCGAAACTCGCACCGTTGCCGCGTTATCTGTCGGCATTGGGCATGACCGGCATGACCGCCTACTTCGCGCTGCTCGATGTCGGCGCACCGAAGGCCGGGGACACCGTGGTGTTGTCCGGTGCAGCGGGCGCGGTCGGCAGCATTGCCGGGCAGATTGCCAAGATCAAGGGTTGCCGGGTGGTCGGGATTGCCGGCGGCGCGGAGAAGTGCAAGTTCCTGATCGATGAACTGGGCTTCGATGGCGCCATCGACTACAAGAGCGAAGACGTGCTGGCCGGCCTTAAACGCGAATGCCCGAAAGGCGTGGACGTGTATTTCGACAACGTCGGCGGCGAAATCCTCGACGCCGTACTGAGCCGTCTGAACTTCAAGGCCCGCGTGGTGATCTGCGGCGCCATCAGCCAGTACAACAACAAGGAAGCGGTCAAAGGCCCGGCCAATTATCTGTCGCTGCTGGTCAACCGTGCGCGGATGGAGGGTTTCGTGGTGATGGATTACGCCGCGCAGTACGCCAGTGCCGCCCAGGAAATGGCCGGCTGGATGGCCAAGGGGCAGCTCAAGAGCAAGGAAGACGTCGTCGAAGGGCTGGAAACCTTCCCGGAGACCCTGGGCAAGCTGTTCAGCGGCGAGAACTTCGGCAAGCTGGTGCTGAAGGTCTGAGAACAATGAAGGGAGCCATCGGGCTCCCTTCATTGAATCTACAGATACTCGATCAGGCCAGTTCGGCGACCACCGAGGCCAGGGCCTTGGCCGGATCCGCCGCCTGGCTGATCGGACGACCGATCACCAGATAGTCGGAACCGGCATCCAGTGCCTGACGCGGGGTCAGGATGCGACGCTGGTCGTCCTGTGCGCTACCGGCCGGACGAATCCCCGGGGTCACCAGTTGCAGCGACGGGTGCGCGGTTTTCAGTGCAGTGGCCTCCAGCGCCGAGCACACCAGACCGTCCAGCCCGGCCTTTTCGGCCAGCGCTGCCAGGCGCAGCACCTGCTCTTGCGGCTCGATGTCCAGACCGATACCGGCCAGATCCTCACGCTCCATGCTGGTCAGCACGGTCACGCCAATCAGCAAGGGTTGCGGGCCGCTGCGCTTGTCCAGCTCCTCACGGCAGGCCGCCATCATGCGCAGACCGCCAGAGCAGTGAACGTTGACCATCCACACGCCCATTTCGGCGGCGGCCTTGACCGCCATCGCCGTGGTGTTGGGAATATCGTGGAATTTCAGGTCAAGGAAGACTTCAAACCCCTTGTCACGCAAGGTGCCGACGATTTCCGAGGCACAGCTGGTAAACAGCTCCTTGCCCACTTTGACTCGGCAAAGTTTCGGGTCCAACTGGTCGGCCAGCTTCAGTGCGGCGTCACGGGTAGGGAAATCCAGGGCGACGATGATAGGAGTCTGGCAGGCGGACATGAATGGGCTCTCAGGCAAGTCGAAATCGGCGCGCATTGTAGCGGAACCGGCGGCGGCGCGGCACCCGATGATCGGTAAATCATCGCGCCGGACGTGATCAGCATAGCCTTGCAGGGTATTGTGTCGAAGCCGATACACAACCGACACGCCGACAACATGCGCCCGCGCTAGCCTCGCCAGCCGCAACATGTCCTTACAGCAGCCCTTCCCGCCTCACGGCCGGACGCCTATGCTGAAACCACAACCTCGCAGCCTATCTTTGTGGTTGGCGGCCTACTGGCAGATGAACAGCCTCATGCACAACTCCCAAGCCTCCGTGAATGAAGAGCAGAAAGACGACAAGCGCTGGAGCATCCGGGCACTGATCGTCGACGATGACGTGCCGATCCGCGAACTGATGATCGACTACCTGGCCCGTTTCAACATTCACGCCAGCGGCGTCACCGATGGTGCGGCCATGCGCCAGGCGATGCAGGCCGAACACTTCGACGTGGTGGTGCTCGACCTGATGCTGCCCGGCGAAGACGGCCTGTCGCTGTGCCGCTGGCTGCGCGCCGAATCGGATATCCCGATCCTGATGCTGACCGCCCGTTGCGAACCCACCGACCGCATCATCGGCCTGGAACTGGGCGCCGACGACTACATGGCCAAACCGTTCGAACCCCGTGAACTGGTGGCTCGGATACAGACGATTCTGCGCCGGGTGCGCGACGACCGCACCGAACAACGTGCGAACATTCGCTTCGACAACTGGCGTTTGAACAGCGTCCTGCGCCAGTTGATCGCCGACGATGGTCTCGTGGTACCGCTGTCCAACGCCGAATTCCGCCTGCTCTGGGTGTTCATCGAACGTCCGCGCCGGGTACTCAGCCGTGAACAACTGCTGGACGCCGCCCGTGGTCGCTCCATCGAAGCCTTCGACCGCAGCATCGACCTGCTGGTCTCGCGTCTGCGGCAAAAACTCGGTGATGACCCCAAAGCCCCCCAATTGATCAAGACCGTACGTGGCGAAGGCTATCTGTTCGATGCCAGGGACATCGGCTGATGCGGGCACGCTTCGACACGCTGTTCGGTCGCCTGTTTGGCGTGCTGTTCGTGGCGATCGTCCTGGCGCACCTGCTGGCTTTCGCCTGGTTCCACCATTACGGCCCGCCTCCGCCACCTCCACCGCCGGCGTTTTCGCAGGGAGTCGAGGGGCAACGCCCGCCAGCGGATCCGCGCTTCCCCCATCGCCCGCGCCCCTGGTTCGGCGGACCGCTGGTGCCGCTGACCTTTCAGTTCATTTCATTGATGATCGCCGCGTGGTACGGCGCCAAACTCCTGAGCCGCCCGATCCAGCGCCTGAGCGACGCCGCCGAACGCCTCAGTGAAAACCTCGACAGCCCGCCGCTGGATGAATCGGGCCCGCGAGAAGCCCGACAGGCAGCGCATACCTTCAACCTGATGCAGCAACGGATTCGCGAACAGGTTCAGCAACGCGCGCGCATGCTCGGCGCCGTTTCCCATGACCTGCGCACACCGTTGTCGAGATTGAAACTGCGTCTGGAACAGATCGACGACGACAAGTTGCAGGGACAGATGCGTCAGGACCTGAACGACATGATCGGCATGCTCGACGCCACCCTCACTTACCTGCACGAACAACGCACCAGTGAGGCGCTGCAGATGATGGACGTGCAGGCACTGGTCGAATCCCTGTGCGAGAACGCCCAGGATCAGGGCGCCAATGTGCAGGTCAGCGGCCATTGCGCACCACTGGCGGTTCAGCCAATGGCCCTGCGCTCGTGCATCAACAACCTGATGGATAACGCCTTGCGCTACGCCGGGCAAGCACACATCGAGCTGCAGGATCAGCGCGAACACCTGCTGATCCGCGTCATCGACCACGGCCCGGGCATCGCCGAGGACAAACGCGAAGCCGTGTTCGAGCCGTTTTTCCGCCTGGAAGGCTCGCGAAACCGCAACTCCGGCGGCGTCGGTCTGGGCATGACCATCGCCCGGGAAGCTGCCCAGCGCCAGGGCGGCCATTTGAACCTGGAAGAAACGCCTGGCGGTGGCCTTACCGCCGTGATTCGCCTGCCTCGACTCTAGGCCGGAGCGTGTACCGCCCGGTACAAAATCCCAATACCTGCGACACCTCAAACGATGAGCGTCAGCTCGACTCGGGTAGCGGCTTTATCAACGCCGATCCTCAACCCGCCCCTGACTCTTGCTCCAATCCGTCAACAGACTATAAGCAACAGCCAAAAGCGTAGGCCCGATAAACAACCCGATAAAGCCGAACGCAATCAATCCGCCAAACACCCCGAGCAACACGATCACCAGCGGCAGATTCCCGCCACGGCTGATCAGGTACGGTTTGAGTACGTTGTCCACGCCGCTGATGATGAATGTCCCCCAGATCCCGAGAAATACCGCCATCCCGTACTCGCCCTTCCAGGCCAGCCACGCCGTGGCCGGAATCCACACCAGCGGCGGGCCCATCGGAATCAGGCTGAGCAGGAATGTCACGATACCCAGCACCAGCGCCCCCGGAATTCCAGCTATCAGAAACCCGATCAATGCCAGTATCGCCTGCGCTGCCGCGGTACCGATCACACCGTTGACCACCCGCTGCACCGTACCGGCCACCAACTCGATGTAATAGCCGGCACGATCACCGATCAAACGCTCCAGCAAACCATGAACAAATGCCGCCAGCCGCGGCCCGTCACGGTAGAAAAAGAATACGAAGACAATGCTCAGGGTCAGCTCGAGAATCCCGCCACCGATCTGTGCACTGCGCGCCAGCAGCCAGTTACCGACCTGTCCCAGATAAGGCTTGAGCGACACCATCAGCGCCGCGCCCTGCTGATCGACGCTGTTCCAGAACCCGACCAGCCGCTCCCCCACCAGTGGAATGGTGCCAAGCCAGGCCGGTGCTTCCGGTAACCCGTCAACTTGAACGTCCTTGATGAACGCCGTGGCATCGCGTACATGATCGGCCAGGTTGAACCCCAGCCATACCAGCGGCGCGGCCACCAACAGCATCCAGCCCAGGGTCAGGATGCCTGCCGCCAGCGACTCGCGGCCATTGAGCCAGCGCGTCAGCAGACGCATCAACGGCCAACTGGCGAACGCCAGCACCGCCCCCCAGAACAGCGCCGACCAGAACGGCGCCATCACCCAGAAACTGGCACCGAACAGCACAAGCAACAGGATCTGCACCAGCAGACGATCATTATTGGGCATGTGAAATCTCGAAAAAATCAGTCAGGCAAAGCGTAGGCGAACGCGCCGGGCGTGTCCGCCGCAGACACCTTATCGCAACAGATCGATGCGCAGGCCATTGCCTTCGACACTACCGGTCTCCATACGTGCTGCGCGCACGCCCTGCGTGATCAGCGCCTGACGCCAGACCTCGGCCTTTGGCCCGGACACCGCCACTCGCAACGTGGTATCGAGGTTCAGGCCACGGGACAGCAGACGCAACCAGGTGTCGTCGGGATCACCGGTCAGTTTTGGCAACTTCAGCTCACCGGTGTCCTTCAACTGGCGCAACAGGGTCGCGGAGGTCGGCAACAACTCTCCCAACGGTGTGACGGCCTCGAACTGCTCGACATGCAGATAGGCTTTGCGATTGCCGCGAGTGATGCCGTACAGCGCCACCAGCGTGTTGTCGCGAGGCGCCGCCAGCCTCAGCAGCAGATAGGCCTGCTGCTCGTCGGCGCCGTACAGCTTGGCGTTGCCGAACACCTCATTGGCCCAAAGGCTGCTTTCGCCGCAATCCCTGGCCTGACACCAGAACAACAGCTCGGCATCCTGCTTTTGCAAGGCTTCGCGAGCGAGCGTGAAGGCTTCGGTGGCGGAGTGTTCCGGCGGCAGTTCATAGGTGACCGAGGTGGTTTGTCCGCGGGCACCGACCTGACCGTCGAAACGCAGCTGGCCGCTGATCTTGCGGATCGAACCCAGCGGGTAAATCCGCTCCAGGGTTGCGGTTGGGCGATAGTCGACGATCTGCGCATCGGCCAGTCGCGGCACGATTGGCAGATCCTGACTGCCCGGCAGGTCGGCCGCGAGCAGCACGGGACTGAAACAGCACAGCGCCAGCAGACTGAAGAATCGCATCGGCCGGCTCATCGGATCAGCATGCCCGAGGCGCCTTCAGGGCGATTGAGTTTCGCTGCAGTGTGGAAATCCATTGTGGTTGTCTCCCGTTTCAACCCGCCCAGCCTCGACAGTTGCCAAAGGCAAGTCAAGAAATGGCGAAGAACCGATTGAAACAGTCTGCGACAAGCATCGCGCCCGACTCATCGTTCAGGTGCAGATGGTGCCCGCCCGGCAGCTGTTCCCGGCTGAAGGGTAGACGTTCCAGCAGCTCTGTATGTTTGGCGAGCATGCCGTCAGCCGCTACCACCAGTTGTGCAGGACAGGCCAGGCGCTGGATGAACGCCATCGCCTGCTCCTGGGTCAGACGCAGCGGCGATGGCAGGGTCAGGCGGTTGTCGGTGCGCCAGGTGTAACCGCCGGGCACCGGCATCAGACCTCGTTGTGCCAGCAGTTCGGCGGCTTCACGGCTGACCGCCACCAGGCCTTTCATGCGTGCTTCGATGGCCCGATCAAGAGTGTTGTAGACCGGCTTGCGCTTCTCGCGCAGATCCAGTTGCGCCTGCAGCGCCATGCCCATGCGTTCGGCGGCGTTTTCGCCTTTATCTGTGGGCGGAATCACGCCATCAATCAATGCGAGATGGGTGATGCGCTCCGGCAACGAGCCCGCCAGTACCAGCGAAACGATCGCCCCCAGCGAGTGCCCGAGCAGGCCGAAGCGCTGCCAGCCCAGTTGTTCCGCGACTTGCAGCACATCATGGGCGTAATCCCACAACGCGTAACCCGCGCCGACCGGGCGGTGCCCGGAGTGGCCATGACCGGCCATGTCCAGCGCGACAATTCGCAAGCCTTTGAGTCGAGGGGCCAGACGAGCGAAGCTGTTGGCGTTGTCCAGCCAGCCGTGCAGGGCAATCACCGGCACCCCGTCTTCCGGGCCGAAAATGTGCGCCGCCAGCTCGATATGCGGCAGGCTCAGGCGAACTTCTTCGACCGCCGGGCTCATGCGCAGGCCTTTTGCTGGCGGTTTTCCCAGCGAGCGAACAGGTTTTTCAGCAACTGCGCGGTGTCCTGCGGACGCTCAAGGGGAAACATATGACCGCCTGGCACCGTCAGCGATTCTCCGTGAGGCAGACGGCCGACGAACCGGGTGTGATGGTTCATCACTACCCGGCTCTTGTGCCCGCGCACCACCGCCAGCGGCACCTGGAGCTGTCGGGTTCGCCCCGGACTGGTGTGCGGCACGCCGCGATAGATGCTGATCTCCGTGGCCGGATCGAAGCGCAGGCGCAGCTTGTCGCCGACCTGGTGCAGGCCATGTTGCAGGTAGGCGTCGAAACACTCGGGATCGAAACCGCGAAACAGGGTCTTGCCGGCAAAGTAGCTGCGGGCACTGTCGAGGTCGGCGAATTCTTCACGCCGTCCCAGCGTGCGGCCGGCCGGGGTGAGTTTGTCGATGAAACCAAACCGCTTGGCGGCGCGGATTACCCAGCGATCGGTGCGGGTCAACACCGGGGAGTCGAGCATCACCACCCCGCGATACAACTCGGGGCAACGCAGTGCTGCGTGCAGGTGCAGCATTCCGCCGAATGAATGGCCAACGCCCCACACCGGCTCGTCTTGCTGCTGCAGGTGATGGATCAGTTCGTCGACCAGGTGATACCAGTTGTCACCCACCGGAAAACGCGGATCGTGGGCATGCTGCTCCAGATGCGTCACCCGGAACTCCGGCGCCAGCGCCGAGAACAGCTTGCCGTAAGTACCGGAAGGGAAGCCGTTGGCGTGGGCGAAGAAGATCGGTTGCGACATACGGGTAAATCCATGGGCGGTAAACGTGGCGTTGATTGTCCGTAAGACCGCGCATCACGGCAATGACCGTAACTGCCAGGAATGATGACAGTCCGGTCAGTGCCATGAAGGATCGGTCAGCGCGCCGGTGGCTGTTCGCCCAGTGGCACTACTGCCATGGTCAGCCGCGACACACAACTGGCCTTGCCTTCATCGCTGGTCAGACGTATGTCCCAGACATGAGTCGTACGGCCGATATGAATCGGTCTGGCCACCGCTGTCACTCGCCCGCTGCGCAAGCCACGCAGATGGTTGGCGTTGATCTCCAGGCCCACGCAATAGAATTTGCTGGCGTCGATGCACAGGTAACTGGCCATGGAGCCGACGGTTTCGGCCAGCACCACTGACGCACCGCCATGCAACAAGCCATAAGGCTGATGGGTGCGATGGTCGATCACCATGCTGGCGGTCAGGGACTCTTCGTCGAAGGAATCGAAACGGATGTCCAACACCTCACCGATGGTGTTCTTCTGGATGGCATTCAACTGCTCGATGTTCGGAGTGGTGCGCCACAAGGTCATCGCAGGCTTCCTTTGTTGTTTTGATCGTCGCTCAATCCTGCCACAGCACCGCCTCGCTGCGCTCGCTCCATTCTTCGAAGCGCGCGCCGTAGGTGTCTTCGATGACGTTGCGCTTGATCTTCAGGGTCGGCGTGAGAAAGCCGTTCTCCACCGCCCAACTGTCCTTGACCACCACCAGACGGCGCAGCCGTTCGTGCTTGTCGAGGACGGCATTGACCTCCTCCAGCAACTTTTCCAGGCTCGAATGCAGTTGCGGCCGCGCCTCTTCATGCCCGGCAGCCGAGAGCACACACAACCCCAGCGGTGCACTCAGACCATCACCGACCACGCAGACCTGCTCGATCCGGGTATGCACGGCGAGGCGATTTTCGATCGGTGCGGGAGCGACGTACTTGCCTTTGCTGGTCTTGAAGATTTCCTTGAGTCGCCCCGTCAGACGCAAGCGCCCGTCGGTGTCCTGTTCGCCCTTGTCGCCGGTGCGCAGGAAGCCGTCGGCGGTCAAGGTCTCGGCGGTTTTCTGCGGTTCCTTGAAATAACCGAGCATGTTGGCCTGGCTGCGCACCTGCACTTCGCCGGACTCGTCGATTCGCACCTCGACGTCAGGACATGGCCGGCCGATCCAGCCCTCCTTGTATTGCCCCGGCAGGCAGATGTGCGAATAGCCGCAGCTTTCGGTCATGCCATAGACCTCCAGCACCTCCAACCCGAGTTTCTGATACCAGCGCAACAAGGTCAGCGGCACCGGTGCCGCGCCGGACAGCGCCACGCGCAAGGCATCCAGTCCCAATCCGGCCAGCACCTTGTGGCCGATTCGCTTGCCGATGAAGGGCAGGCCCAGGAGAAAGTCCAGGCGTTTTGCCGGGATCCTGCTGTAGACGCCCATCTGGAACTTGGTCCAGATCCTCGGCACACCAAACATCGCCGTCGGCCGTGCCCGTCTAAGATCATCGAGAAAAGTATCGAGACTCTCCGCAAAGAACACTGTTTGCCCGGTATAGATTGACGCCAGTTCGACGAACATTCGTTCAGCCACATGACACAGCGGCAGATAGGACAGCAAACGATCGTTTTCATTGAGGCCGAACAGCTGCGTGCCGCGTGTGGCGGCAAAACCCAGGTTGGCAAAGCTGTGCATCACGCCCTTGGGCAGACCGGTGGTGCCGGAGGTGTAGATGATGGTCGCCAGTTGCTCGGCGCCGGGGCGGGGATCGTCCAGGATCGGTGAATAGCGTTGCAGGTCGCCCCAATTGAAATCGAACTCGCCCGGCGGGTGCAGGGGCAGACTGATGGTCGGCAGATCCGCCGGCACCCCGGGCGACATGCCCGTCCAGTCATCCAGTTTGCCGATGAACGCCAGGACACTTTCAGAGTGGGTGAGGACCTGATTGACCGAATCGGCAGTGAGGTTGGGATAGAGCGGCACCGAAACATGCCCGGCCATCCAGATCGCCAGGTCGGCAATGATCCAGTGAGCGCAGTTTTTCGAGATCAGCGCGATGTGGCTGCCCGGCGGCAACTCCCGGGAGCGCAGCCAGTGTGCGGCACAGCGGGCCTGATGGCCGACATCGGCCCAGGTCAGCGTCTCGACCTGCCCGGCGCCGATGGGCTGCACCAGGTAGCGCTGGCGCGGGTGCCGGGCCTCGCGTTCGTAAAACACGTCCAGCGGCAATCGAAAAGCAGCAGACATGCGACTCGCTCCTTTCTTTTGGAATGGAGCAAGCGTAGTCAACCAAGCAAGTGCTTGGTTGACTATTTTAAACAAAAGATTTCAAGGATGTTTAAGGCTGTTGAGCGTCATCGAGCCGATCAGCAATTCGCTGTGCTCAAGCTCGGCCAGTCCGGCGGTACTGACCTTTTCCGGAGGATAGCCGGCGCCATGCTGCAAGTAACTCAGCAGATTGCCCACCAACGGATTGTGGCTGACCAGCAGCACATTGCTCACCGATACCAGTTGCTCGGCAACACGATCCGGATCGACCTCCGGGGTCAGCCATTCGACCGTACGGATTTCCGGCTCGAAGCCCAGCGCCTCACGCACCAGCTGTGCGGTCTGCTGTGCCCGCAAGTAGGGACTTGCGTAGATCGCTGTCAGTGGTTGTCCCATCAAGCGGGCCGCGCTGCTGAGCACTTCCTTGCGACCGTGAGCGGTCAGTTCCCGCTCCGAATCGGGGCGCGAGCCATAGGGCTCGGCCTCGCCGTGACGCAATACCCAGAGTTTCATAGCTTGGGTTCCTCATCCCGGGCCGGATGCGGTGCCGGCGCGACAACGTGTGGCGCCTCACCTTCCGGAGTACGCGGCGCCGGCCAGTCGGCGAACGGCCAGGGTTTCTGGTCGCTGTGGAAAGTGCCGAACCGGCCGATCTGGGCCAGGAACTGGCTCAGGCTATCGCCGAAATTCATCAGACCGGCGCTCGGGGCGCCATAGATCAGTCTATACACAAGCTGCACCAGTACCACCGCACCGAGGATGAACTGCGCCACCTGCCAGACCACGATGTAGACGATCATCCATAGCACCCGCAGCAGGATGGATTCGTACGCGGCTTCGGTTTTCGGATCGTTCATGTCTAGCTCCCCCGCTCTGAAATCAGTAGCAATCAGTTGAAACCACTGGTGGAAATGAAGTCGACGTCGGTCTTGGGTTCGGCACGCATCAACAGGCCGATCACCTGCTCCAGCGTGCGCCCCTCGAACAGGATCGCGTGCAACCCGGCGACCAGCGGCATATACACACCGACCTCCTGGGCCTTGGCCTTGAGCACTTTCAGGGTGTTGACCCCTTCGGCGACCTCACCGAGACGCGATACGGCTTCATCGAGGCTCAACCCCTGGCCAAGGGCGAAACCGACCTGATAGTTGCGACTCTTCGGCGACGAGCAAGTAACGATCAGGTCACCGACCCCCGCCAGACCGAGAAAGGTCATCGGATTGGCGCCCTGATTCACCGCAAACCGGGTCATCTCGGCCAAGGCGCGGGTGATCAGCATGCTCTTGGTGTTCTCACCCATCTCCAGCGCGACCGCCATGCCGGCGATGATCGCGTAGACGTTTTTCAGTGCACCACCCAGTTCCACGCCGAAGCGGTCGGCACTGGCATAGACACGGAAGGTGCGACCATGCAACGCAGCCTGCACGGCCTTGCACAGCGCTTCATCTTCACTGGCGACCACCGTGGCAGTCAGCGCGTGCTCGGCGATTTCCCGTGCCAGGTTCGGCCCGGACAGCACACCAATGCGCGCCTGTGGGGCGATCTCTTCGAGAATCTGGCTCATCAGTTTGAAGGTGTGGGCTTCGATGCCCTTGGTCAAGCTGACCAGCATCTTGCCGCTCAGGCGCTCGGCATGCGCCGCCAAAACCGTGCGCAGTGCGCTCGATGGCAACGCGACGAAGCACAACTCGCAGACATCGAGGGTTTCCTGCAGGTCGGTGACGGCCGTCACGCCCGGCAGAATCTTGATGCCTTTAAGGTAACGCGGGTTCTCGCGATTGACCCGGATGGCCTCGGCCTGTTCAGGGTCACGCATCCACTGCCGGACTTGATGGCCGTTCTCGGCCAACAGATTGGCCACGGCGGTACCGAAACTTCCGCCTCCCAGGACCGCAATCGGGCGCTGTTCAGTCATATGTAATCCGTTAATCCATACCAGTGGCGATGCGGGCATTATACGGAGCGGCCCCTTCTCGGACAGCCCCGGCGTCAATTACCCGCACTTGTAGGAAGAAGACCAATAAAGCCGTGGAAAATGCCCGCAACGTGACTGGAAAAGTCACTGTCCTCGGTTAACATGCGCGCCAATTCTTTGCTATCAAGGCCGCGTCGTGTTTTCTGGCACTCCCTCCTCGCGCTCGTCCCTGCTGCTGGCGCTGCTGTTCAGCCCGATGCTGTTCGCGGACGACCTGTTTCTCGATAGCGAGGCCCTGCCCCGGATTCTCACGGCCACTCGCCTGAAACAGTCACCGGCGGAAATCCCCGGCAGCATGACCGTGCTTGACAGCGAACTGATCAACGCCAGCGGTGCCCGGGACATCAGTGAGTTACTGCGGCTGGTGCCGGGGATGATGGTCGGCAACATCAGCGGCAATCAGGCGGTCGTGAACTATCACGGCACCAACGCCAGCGAAGCCCGGCGCATGCAAGTGTTGATCGACGGCCGCTCGGTGTACCGCGCCGGTCTGGCTACGGTGGACTGGAGCGACATTCCGGTGGCCATGGAGGACATCGAGCGCATCGAGGTTTTTCGCGGCCCGAACACCGTCAGTTACGGCGCCAATGCGCTGATGGCGGTGGTCAATATCATCACCCGCAACCCGGCCGACAGCCACGGCACACGCCTTAAAATCACCCGTGGCCAACGAGGCATCAACGACTTCTACGCCAGTCAGGGCACAGGCTGGAACGGCGGCGACCTGCGCCTGTCGCTGTCCGGCCAGGAGGACGACGGCTTCGACAGCGACCGTACCGGCGCCGACTACCGTGACAGCCGTCGCCTGAACCGCTTCAGCCTTGCGGTCAGCCAGATGCTGAGCGACAACCAGAGCGTGGACTGGCAGCTCAACGCCAAGGACGGGACCAACCAGCGACCCTATACCTACCGCCCGGTGTTCTCCGGGATTACCGCTGCCGGGAACAACTCCGACGTGATCGCCAAGGATTACGCCGGTTCCGTGCGCTGGAATCTGGACATCAACCCCGATCACAGCCTTTACGTACAAGGCTCGGCACAACACTGGGACCGCCAGCAGACCTGGCGCGCCTGCGACGCGGAAGTCTCGTTCAGCCCGCAATTGACGCAGCTGTGGCAACTCAACCCCAATTACACCGAGCAACTGGCGCGCAACATCACCCGGTTCATCGGGCCCGGTGCAGCCCCCGGCACGCCAACGGAAATGGCCCTGGCCAATCAAGTACTCGATCAATGGCGCAACGGCGCCAGCCGGACCCTGTGTGGCGACATCGATCAGAGCGCCCGGGAATCGCGCTATGACCTGGAATTGCAGGACACGCTCAGCCTGTCCGACAGTCTGCGCCTGGTCAGCGGCCTGAACTATCGTTACGACCGGGCCGATTCAGAGACCTATTTCAACGGCACGCTGGACGACACCACGTGGCGCGCGTTTGGCCAACTGGAATGGCGCGCCAGCGAACACTGGCTGCTGCAGGGTGGCGCGATGTTCGAGAACACCCGCTTGATCGGCAGTTCGCTGACACCCAGGTTTGCCATCAACTACTTGATCAATCCGCGCCACAGCTTGCGTGCGGTGTACTCCGAAGCCATCCGCTCGCCGGACATGTTCGAGAACAACGTCAACTGGAGTTATCAGGTGACCAACCTGCGCCCCTCCGCCTATGGCCAGACGTCGGCCCGCTACTTCGTCAAGACTCGGGGGCCGGGTGATCTTGACCAGGAGCACATGCGCTCGAGGGAATTGGGCTACAACGGCTTTTTCCCGGAATGGGGCCTGGCGCTGGACGTGAAACTGTTCTACGACGAAATCACCGGGATGATCAGCGAGCCGCTGCGCAATAACCAGTTCATCGCCAGCAACGCCAACGATTCACGCTTTCGCGGCACCGAAACACAACTGGACTGGCGCCTGAGCGCGATCGACCGATTGCGCCTGACCTATGCCTTCGTCGACGCCGAAGCCAGCAACCCGCTGGATCAGCAGTTCACGGCGCGCAACAGCGGTTCGGCCGGCTGGCTGCGCGACTGGGGCCGGGGCTGGAACAGCGCCTTCTTCTATTACGGCGACAACGCGCTCAACGGATATCGCTTCGAACGGGTCGACACGCGAATCGCCAAAAACATCCCACTGGGCAAGGCTCAACTGCAATTGGCCGCCGTGCTGCAACAGCGTCTGGATCATGAGCCGACCACTTTCGTCGACAACAACTACGACGAACGCCGGGTGATGTACTTCAGCGCCGAGCTGGAGTTCTAGGATGCGCTACGCCCTGTCACGAAAGATGCCAACCGCCCGCCAATGGCTGGCCGGGCTGTGCCTTTTCGTGACGGCCTGGCTGTACGGCGTGGCAGTGCAGGCCGCCGATATTCTGCTGACCGGCGCCGAGGAAAGCCCCGGCGTACAATCGTTCGTCCAGGCTCTGAGCGAGCTGAGGCCCACCGACCGGGTGCATTTCCAGCCACTGGCAAGCCTGCCGGCGCCGGGCAAATTACCGTCCAGCCTACGCCTGATTCTGCTCGACCTGCCGAGCCTCGACTGGCGCATGCAGGAAAGCCAGGGCCCGGCGACGCTGGTTCTGCGGATCAGCCGCCTGCAGGCGCGGCAACGCTTCGGCACCGCGCAGCCATCCCACTTGAGCCTGCTGTGGAGCGATCCGCCACTGAGTCGCCAATTGCAGTTGATCCGCCGAATCCTGCCTCAGGCGCAACGCGTCGGTGTGCTGTTCGATCAGCACAGCGAATTCCTCCTCAAGGAACTGCAATCGGCCGCCAACCCGCTGAATCTGCACATCGTCCCACAACGCTGGGACAATACCCACGACAACCGCCCCTTGCAGACCGTACTGAAAAACAGCGATGTGCTGCTGGGCCTCGACGATCCCGACCTGTACAACCCGAGAACCGCGAAAAACCTGCTGCTCAGCAGTTATGCGCGGCAGCTGGCCCTGGTGGGCCCGAACGTTTCGTTCGTACGTGCCGGCAGCCTCGCCAGTACCTACAGCGATCAGAGCGACTGGCTGACCGTACTCGACGAACTGCTCGACCACCCGCCCACCGCCTGGCCGCGATCGCTCTACCCCGGGCGTTTCAAAGTTTCAAGCAATGCGCAGGTGGCTCGTTCATTAGGGATAGAGCCGATGAATGAAGCGTCTGTTGCCGCAGAGCTGGCCGAAGGAGAGCGCCACCCATGATTTTCCGCCGTTGGGACATCAATACCCGAACCCAGTTGATCAGCCTGGGCCCCGCGCTGTTGCTGACCTTGCTGCTGATCAGTTTTTTCACCTTCGTGCGCATCCAGGATTTGCGCCAGGAGCTGAACCACACGGGCCAACTGATCGCCAACCAGCTCGCGCCGGCTACCGAATACGGGGTCATTTCCGGTAATAACGAAGTATTGGAAAGCCTGCTCAAAGCCACCCTGGCTACGCCCAATGTGCGGTTTCTCGAAATACAGGACAGCGCCAACCGGATTCTGGCGTACGTCGAGCAGCCCTCGGATGCGCACAAGCGCCCGCATCAGGTCGAAGTGTTCCAGTCGCCGGTGCGATTGCAACGGATTGCCTTGCACAATGATTTCTTTCAGGACGGAAAAAGCAGCAACGGCGCTGCCGGCGAGGATTATCTGGGGCGGGTGATCGTCGGTCTGTCGAACGATGCGTTCAGTCAACGCCAACAGGAGATCCTGTTCAAGGCCGGGATTCTGGCGCTGTTCGCCCTGCTCTTCACCTTTGTTCTGGCACGGCGGCTGGCCGGCAGTCTTTCGCAGCCGATCCGCGATATCAGCGATGCGGTCAAGGCGATTCAGGAAGGCGACTACAGGACTCCGCTGCCGATTGTCGATGACACTGAGCTGGGGGCCTTGTCGCAACACATCAACAATCTGGCCCACGCGCTGGAGCAAGCCAGCCGCGAACAGCACCAGGCGATGGCGCAACTGATCCAGACCCGTGAAGAGGCCGAGAAGGCCAATAACGCCAAATCGGATTTCCTGGCCATGATGAGCCATGAACTGCGCACCCCGATGAACGGTGTCCTGGGCATGCTGCAACTGCTGGAAACCACCGACATGACCGAGGAGCAGATCGAGTACGCAGCCCTGGCCTCCGAATCCACCGAGCACTTGCTCAAGGTGATCAACGACATTCTGGATTTCTCACGCATCGAACGCTCGGAACTGGAGCTGGAACACATACCGTTCAATCTCGCCGACCTGATCGGCGCGTGCGCCCAATCGTTTCAGCACAGTGCGGCACAGCGAGGGCTGGCCTTGCAACTGCGGATCCCCGAGGATCTGCGAGGCTTGCAGGTGCAGGGGGACCCGACAAGGATCCGGCAGATTCTGGTCAATCTGGTGGGCAATGCGCTGAAGTTCACGGAACAGGGTCGCGTCAGTATCGAGGCGCAGTGGCAGTCGCTGGATCACGAACTGCTGTGGTTCACCTGCTCGGTGCGCGACAGCGGGATCGGGATTTCTTCCGAGAGCCTGGAACTGATGTTCAATGCATTCCAGCAGGCCGACAGCTCGATTTCGCGCCGTTACGGCGGTACCGGCCTGGGTCTGCCGATCGCCCGCACCCTGGCCGAACGCATGGGTGGCACCTTGCGCGCGCAAAGCGAAGAAGGTCGTGGTTCGGTGTTCACCCTGGAAATTCCGCTGGCGCTATATAAGCAGGACCTGCCGACACTGGCGGCGGCGCCGCGCACAATTGATGGCAATCCTCATGGAGAAGGCCGCAACGTGCTGCTGGTGGAAGACAACCCGGTCAATCAGACCGTGATCGAAGCGATGCTGCGCAGCCTGGGTTTTACCGTCAATGTCGCCACCGATGGCATGCAGGCCGTGCGAAGCGCAAGCGCCAACCGCTACGAGGCGATCCTGATGGATTGCCGCCTGCCGATCATCGACGGTTACGAGGCCACCCGTCAGATTCGCCGACTGCCCGGCGGCGGCCATGTTCCGATCATCGCCCTGACCGCCAACGCCTTGCAGGGTGACCGGGAGAACTGCCTGTCGGCGGGCATGAATGATTACCTGGCCAAGCCATTCAAACGCAATGACCTGCAGCTGATTCTGCAGCGCTGGGTGCAGTAGAGAGGGCCTTTCGAGCATCTGCGACTGGCGTGAAAAGCGAAAGTGCGGCAGTCTTAGGCACCCGAACGGGCCCCAAAAGGGGCTTGAATAAAAATTTCAGTGCACAAGTGTACATTCATGTCCTTGGCGCTGTGACTTTCACTACAACGCAATAGTCTATGAGTAGGCTGCCGGTTCGAGGCATGAACGCGTCGATCGGCCGGGAAGATCTGCCCCACCTGCCGCATGGGATTATTGAGGAGCTCGCATGACCAAACAAAACGCCTTTACTCGGGAAGACCTGCTGCGCTGCAGTCGCGGTGAGCTGTTCGGCCCAGGTAACGCGCAACTGCCCGCCCCGAACATGCTGATGGTGGATCGCATCACCCTGATCAGCGAAGACGGCGGCAAGTACGGCAAAGGTGAATTGGTCGCCGAGCTGGATATCACCCCTGACCTGTGGTTCTTCGCTTGCCACTTCGAGGGCGATCCGGTGATGCCGGGCTGCCTGGGTCTGGATGCCATGTGGCAACTGGTCGGCTTCTTCCTGGGCTGGCAAGGCCTGCCGGGCCGTGGCCGTGCGCTGGGTTCGGGCGAAGTGAAATTCTTCGGCCAGGTTCTGCCGACCGCCAAGAAGGTCACCTACAACATTCATATCAAACGCGTCCTCAAGGGCAAGCTGAACCTGGCCATCGCCGACGGTTCGGTGACTGTCGACGGTCGCGAAATCTACACCGCCGAAGGCCTCCGGGTCGGCGTGTTCACCTCCACTGACAACTTCTAAGGGTTATCCGCATGCGCCGCGTCGTTATCACTGGTCTGGGCATTGTTTCTTGCCTGGGCAATGACAAAGAGACCGTCTCCGCTAACCTGCGTGCAAGCCGCCCGGGCATCCGGTTCAACCCGGAATACGCCGAAATGGGTCTGCGTAGCCAGGTTTCCGGCTCCATCGACCTCAACCTTGAAGAGCTCATCGATCGCAAGATCTATCGTTTCGTCGGCCACGCAGCGGCTTATGCCTACCTGGCCATGAAGGACGCCATCGCCGATGCCGGTCTGACCGAAGAGCAGGTTTCCAACCCGCGCACCGGCCTGATCGCAGGTTCGGGCGGTGCATCGACCCTGAACCAGATGGAAGCGCTGGACATCCTGCGCGAGAAAGGCGTCAAGCGTGTCGGCCCATACCGTGTAACGCGGACCATGAGCAGCACCGTTTCGGCGTGCCTGGCCACTCCGTTCAAGATCAAGGGCCTGAACTACTCCATCGCTTCTGCCTGCGCCACCAGTGCTCACTGCATCGGTACCGCCATGGAACAGATCCAGATGGGCAAGCAGGACATCGTGTTTGCCGGTGGCGGTGAAGAGGAGCACTGGAGCCAGTCGTTCCTGTTCGATGCCATGGGCGCCCTGTCCAGCAAGCGCAACGACACCCCGGAGAAAGCCTCCCGCGCCTACGATGCCGACCGTGACGGTTTCGTCATCGCCGGTGGCGGCGGCATGGTGGTGGTCGAAGAGCTGGAACACGCTCTGGCCCGTGGCGCGAAGATCTACGCGGAAATCGTCGGCTACGGCGCGACCTCCGACGGCTACGACATGGTGGCTCCAAGCGGTGAAGGCGCAATCCGCTGCATGCAGCAGGCGCTGTCCACCGTCGACACTCCGATCGACTACCTGAACACCCACGGCACCTCGACCCCGGTCGGCGACGTCGCGGAAATGAAAGGCGTGCGTGAAGTGTTCGGCGACAAGGCCCCGGCCATCAGCTCCACCAAAAGCCTGTCGGGTCACTCCCTGGGCGCCGCCGGCGTTCACGAAGCGATCTACTGCATGCTGATGATGGAAGGCAACTTCATCGCAGGTTCCGCCAACATCGACGAGCTGGATCCGGAAGTGGCCGACCTGCCGGTTCTGACCAAGACTCAGGAAAACGCGAAGATCGACACCGTGATGAGCAACAGTTTCGGTTTCGGTGGCACCAACGCCACGCTGGTCCTGAAGCGCTGGGCAGGCAAGTAATTCCCTCCTGCCAGGCCGTACATGAAAACGCCCCGACTGGTTCGGGGCGTTTTTTTTGCCCTGAAAAAAGCACGGTTCAGCAAGACCAAAATGAAACTTCTGTCATGCAACTTACCGCCCTGCGACCGAATGTCGCGTATTTGGCGGGCTCCAGGACTGTTGCAGATTTCGCAAGGATACGTTGCACGAATCGAGCGTTTACTTAGCAGGCTAACAAATTTTATAAAAGAGTCCTGCACACGCCTTGCTGCAGATAACAGAGATTGGAGCTAGCAGATGACTGTAAAAGTAACTGAACGCGACGATTCACACATGTCCCATGAAGGCGTAGCCGCCGGCGTACGGATCTGGGATGTGCATCAACAAGACTTGCTGGTCGGCATGTTCCACAATGAGACCGATGCCCACAACTACAAGGCCGAACTGGAACTGCTGGAACAGCAGAGGGATCTGAAATCCGCTTGACCGGAACTACAGCATTGAAAACGACGAACCCCGCCATTGGCGGGGTTCGTCGTTGTGGGGTGTCATCAGGGCCGCTTTGCGACCCGACGGGAGCGAACTCCCTGGCCACAGACGATCACCACATCAGGTCGTCAGGAATCACGTAAGCCGCGTACGGATCATCCTCGGTTGCGACCTCTTCAACCTTCTCGTTCAACTGCACGATGCGCTGCGGGTCGCGTTCCTGAATTTTCAGGGCCGCCTCGCGGGGGATCACTTCGTAGCCGCCGGCATGATGCACGATGGCCAGCGAACCGCTGCTGAGCTTGTTGCGCATCAGCGTGTTGACCGAGATGCGCTTGACCTTTTTGTCGTCGACGAAGTTGTAGTAGTCCTCGGTGGTCAGCTTCGGCAGACGCGAGACCTCGATCAACTGCTTGACCTGCGCGGCGCGAGCCTTGGCCTCGGCCTTCTCCTGCTGCTGGCGGTTCAGCTCCTGGTCGCGCTTGACCTTCTCGGCCATGGCTTCCTGGGCTGCGCGCTGCTGGGAGTCGTCCAGCTCGATCTGGCCTTTGTGGGCCAGGCGCTGTTGCTTCTGTTTTTCCTTGCTGACCTGCTTGGCCTGCTTTTGGTTGACCAGTCCTGCCTTGAGCAACTGGTCGCGAAGGGAAAGGCTCATTGATGCTTACTCACTTGGGCAACGGCTCAGCCGCAGCTGGGCAAATTCTTTTCCTGACGTTTGGCTTCGCCCCACAGGGCGTCCAACTCTTCGAGGGTGCAATCTTCCATGGGGCGACGGGTGTCGCGCAATGCCTGTTCGATAAAACGGAAGCGTCGTTCGAACTTGCCGTTGGCGCCACGTAACGCGGTTTCCGGATCGACCTTCAGATGCCGGGCCAGATTGACCACGGAAAACAGCAGGTCACCGATCTCGTCGGCCACCGCTTCAGGATCATTCTCGGACATGGCCTCGAGCACTTCATCGAGCTCTTCGCGCACCTTGTCCAGCACCGGCAAGGCATCCGGCCAGTCGAAACCGACCTGCCCGGCGCGCTTCTGCAATTTGGCCGAACGGGACAAGGCCGGCAACGCCGCGGGCACATCGTCGAGCAGCGACAGTTGCAGCGGCTCGGCGGATTTCTCGGCACGCTCTTCGGCCTTGATCTCCTCCCAGCGCTGCTTGACCTGCTCTTCGCTCAGGCGAGGCACATCCAGCGGCGCATACAGATCGCCGGTCGGGAAGACGTGCGGATGACGGCGAATCAGCTTGCGGGTGATGCTGTCGACCACCCCGGCGAATTCGAACCGCCCTTCTTCCCGGGCCAGTTGGCTGTAATACACCACCTGAAACAACAGATCGCCCAACTCGCCCTGCAAGTGATCGAAATCGCCTCGCTCGATGGCGTCGGCGACTTCATACGCTTCTTCGAGGGTGTGCGGGACGATGGTCGCGTAGGTCTGCTTGATGTCCCACGGGCAACCGAACTGCGGGTCACGCAGTCGGTTCATCAGGTGCAGCAGGTCTTCAAGGCTGTAGGTCGATTTCATGGAGTCCGGTTACGCCGCGTCTCGATGATGTTCGGCAACTGGGAAATCCGCCCCAGCAGCCGCCCCAGTGCGTCCAGTCCCGGAATCTCGATGGTCAGGGACATCAGTGCAGTGTTGTCTTCCTTGTTCGAGCGAGTGTTGACCGCCAGCACGTTGATCCGCTCGTTGAGCAGCACCTGCGAAACGTCACGCAGCAGACCGGAACGGTCGTAGGCACGGATGACGATGTCCACCGGATAAGTGAGCACCGGCACCGGCCCCCAGCTGACCTGGATGATCCGCTCCGGCTCACGCCCGGCCAGTTGCAGCACCGAGGCGCAGTCCTGACGGTGAATGCTCACGCCACGACCCTGGGTGATGTAACCGACGATCGCATCGCCCGGCAACGGCTGGCAGCAGCCGGCCATCTGGGTCATCAGGTTGCCGACACCCTGGATCTGAATGTCGCCGCGCTTGCCCGGCTTGTAGCCCGTGGCCTTGCGCGGAATCAGTTCCAGCTGCTCGTTGCCGCGCTCCGGCTCGACCAGTTGCTGCGCCAGGTTGACCAGTTGCGCCAGTCGCAGGTCGCCGGCTCCGAGGGCGGCGAACATGTCTTCGGCGGTTTTCATGTTGGCCTTGTCGGCCAGTTTGTCGAAATCCACCGCCGGCAGACCGAGGCGATTCAGTTCGCGCTCGATGAGGGTCTTGCCTGCCGCGACATTCTGGTCGCGTGCCTGCAACTTGAACCAGTGAACGATCTTCGCCCGCGCCCGGGACGTGGTGACGTAACCGAGGTTCGGGTTCAGCCAGTCGCGGCTCGGCGTGCCGTGCTTGCTGGTGATGATCTCGACCTGCTCGCCGGTCTGCAGGCTGTAGTTGAGCGGCACGATCCGCCCGTTGATCTTGGCGCCACGGCAGTTGTGACCGATTTCGGTGTGCACGCGATAGGCAAAGTCCAGCGGTGTCGCGCCTTTCGGCAAGTCGATGGCGTGGCCGTCAGGGGTGAAGATGTAGACCCGGTCCGGTTCGATATCGACCCGCAGCTGTTCCGCCAGACCACCGATGTCACCCAGCTCTTCGTGCCACTCGAGCACCTGACGCAGCCAGGAGATTTTCTCTTCATAGTGGTTCGAGCCGGACTTGACGTCGGTGCCCTTGTAACGCCAGTGCGCGCAGACGCCGAGCTCGGCCTCTTCGTGCATCGAATGGGTACGGATCTGGACTTCCAGCACCTTGCCCTCAGGGCCGATCACTGCCGTGTGCAGCGAGCGGTAGCCGTTCTCTTTCGGGTTGGCGATGTAGTCGTCGAACTCTTTCGGGATGTGCCGCCACAGGGTGTGGACGATACCGAGCGCGGTGTAGCAGTCGCGCATTTCCGGCACCAGCACCCGCACGGCGCGCACGTCGTAGATCTGGCTGAACTCCAGCCCCTTGCGCTGCATTTTGCGCCAGATCGAATAGATGTGCTTGGCCCGGCCGCTGATGTCGGCATCGACACCGGTGGCCTGCAATTCGTCCTTGAGCTGGGTCATCACATCAGAGATGAAGCGCTCGCGGTCGAGCCGCCGCTCGTGCAGCAGCTTGGCGATCTGTTTGTATTGGTCGGGCTCCAGGTAACGGAAGGACAGGTCCTCCAGTTCCCACTTGATATGACCGATGCCGAGCCGGTGGGCCAGTGGCGCATAGATGTCGAAGACTTCCCGGGCGACCCGGTTGCGCTTCTCGTCGTCGGCGGTCTTCACCGCGCGGATCGCGCAGGTGCGTTCGGCAAGCTTGATCAGCGCGACGCGCACGTCGTCGACCATCGCCACCAGCATCTTGCGCAGGTTTTCCACCTGACCCTGGGTGCCCATCACCATCGACTGGCGCGGGCTGAGACTGGCACTGATCGCCGCCATGCGCTGCACGCCGTCGATCAGCTTGGCGACCACCGGCCCGAAGCGCTGGCTGACCGCCGACAGCTCGATCTGACCTTCGCGTACGCCACGGTAAAGCACCGCCGCGACCAGCGAATCCTGATCGAGCTTGAGGTCGGCGAGAATCTCGGCGATCTCCAGGCCGGTGCTGAAACTGCCGCTGCCTTCGGACCAGAGATTGTTCGCCGCATTGGACTGTTGCTCGGCCTGTCGAGCGTACTCACAGGCCTCCTTCAAGGCTTCGCGATCCAGTGCCAGGTCGACACTGACCGCATGATCGAGCCAAGCCTCGAGATTGATACTGCCGTCGGTGTTGATCGGCTGGTGTGCTCTCACCTGTACCATCTTGCTTTACCTTCCCTACGACGCAGACTCAATGCGTCAAATCACTGACCTTGATTGCCCGTTTGCACTCGCGGGGCTCAGACGAGTGCTGCACGGGCGGATCAGTCGGATCAGACGAGCCATCCTAGCTCGCTTCAAATAACGCCATGGCCTCGACATGCGCCGTCTGAGGAAACATATCGAGAATCCCGGCACGTTTTAACCGGTAGCCCTGTTTGATCAATTCGACCGTATCGCGCGCCAGAGTTGCAGGGTTGCACGATACATACACCAACCGCTCGGCACCCAGGGTCGCGAGCTTGCGCACCACCTCGAAAGCACCGTCACGCGGTGGGTCCAAGAGTACCGCAGAAAAGCCGTTTCCGATCCATTCGGCATCGGTCAAAGGCTGGGATAAATCGGCCTGAAAAAACCTTGTGTTATGCAAATTGTTACTGGCGGCATTCAACGCCGCGCGATCGACCATGGTCTGCACGCCTTCGACCGCCACCACTTCACGTACGGATCCGGCCAGCGGCAAGGCAAAGTTGCCGAGACCGCAAAACAGATCGAGCACGCGCTCGTCCGCAGCCGGCTTCAGCCAGTCCAGGGCCTGGGCCACCATGGCTTCGTTGACGCCGGCGTTGACCTGGATGAAATCCCCCGGGCGATACGCCAGATCCAGCCCCCACTGTTGCAGACGGTAGCCCAGCGACTGCGTGTCATCGACCGGTTGCGGCTCGCCTTCGCCATGCAGCCACAGTTGCGCTTCATGGAATGCACAAAAATCCTTGAGGATCGTCAGATCGGTCTCGGACAGAGGCGCCATATGGCGCAACAGAACGGCCAGAGATGAACCGCTGAACAATTCGACATGCCCCAGCGCCTGAGGCTTGCTCAAGCGACGAAGCATCTCCGGCAGACGGGTCATGATCGGTTGCAAGGGCTGTACCAGCACCGGGCATTCACTGATCGCAACGATATCCTGACTGCCGGCGGCACGGAATCCGACCTCAAGCGTTTTGGCCTTGCTGTCCCAGCGCACGGCAATACGGGCGCGGCGACGGTAGCCGAATTCCGGACCGGTCAAGGGTGCAGCCCACTCCTCGGGCTCGACACCGGCGACTCGCGACAATTGCTCGGCGAGCATGCGCTGTTTCAGGGCGAGCTGTTCGTCATGGGACAAATGCTGGACGCTGCAACCACCGCAACGACCGGCATGCCGGCAAGGTGCCGGACGACGCAGTTCGCTGGCAGTGAACACACGCTCGGTGCGCGCCTCGACCACTTTGCCGTGGGCACCGAGCACGCGGGCCTCAACCTCTTCACCCGCCAGGGCGCCGAGGACGAACCAGGTTTTTCCTTCAAAAAACGCGATGCCGCGACCGTCGTTGGCCAGGCGCTCGATCTTCAGGCGCTGCTTTTTGCCGGTCGGGAGTTGCGGGGCCTTGCTGCCGCCGGTGGGCTGGAAGCGCAGGCCTCTATCGTGCTTTGCCATCAGTTGGCCGCGTCGAAAATGCCGGTCGACAGGTATCGGTCGCCACGGTCACAGATGATCGCGACGATCACCGCATTCTCGACTTCTTTGGACAGACGCAGCATCGCCGCCACCGCACCGCCAGAGGACACACCGCAGAAGATGCCTTCTTCGCGGGCCAGACGTCGGGTGACGTCCTCGGCTTCGCTTTGTGCCATGTCGACGATACGGTCGACGCGGTCGGCCTGATAGATCTTCGGCAGGTATTCCTGCGGCCAGCGGCGGATACCGGGAATGGCCGAGCCTTCCATCGGTTGCAGGCCGACGATCTGTACCTTGTCGCTCTGCTCTTTCAGGTAGCGCGACACGCCCATGATGGTGCCGGTGGTCCCCATGGAGCTGACGAAATGCGTGATGGAGCCCTGGGTCTGACGCCAGATTTCAGCGCCGGTGGTGGTGTAGTGCGCTTCGGGATTGTCGCCGTTGGCGAACTGGTCCAGCACCTTGCCACGACCCTCGGCCTCCATTCGCTGGGCAAGATCGCGAGCACCTTCCATACCCTCCTCCTGGCTGACCAGAATCAGCTGAGCGCCATAGGCGGTCATCGCCGCCTTGCGCTCGGCGCTGGAGTTGTCCGGCATGATCAGGATCATCTTGTAACCCTTGATCGCGGCAGCCATTGCCAGGGCGATCCCGGTATTGCCCGAGGTGGCTTCGATCAGGGTATCGCCTGGATGGATCTGCCCGCGCAATTCGGCGCGGGTGATCATCGACAATGCCGGACGGTCCTTGACCGAACCCGCCGGGTTGTTCCCTTCGAGCTTGAGCAACAGGGTGTTGCTGGTGACACCGGGCAGGCGCTGCAAACGCACCAGCGGCGTGTTGCCGACGCAATCGGCGATGGTTGGGTACTGCAAGGTCATGGCGTTTTTCGCAATCCGGACAGCGGGGGCGCCTATCATACCGGCAAACCTGCGCGGCCCATATCACGCAAAGTGTGGTGCTTATGGTTTCTTGGAATAAGCAGTAAAAGTCGCGCCGGTGGTGCGACTTTTTTGCTGCTCACACAATTCCCGGGCGACTCATGTCCACTGTGGGAGCTGGCTTGCCAGCGAAGGCGCCGGAATGGGCGGCGCTGTCATCCGCCACCAACCGCAAATTCAATCGTAATCCCGACTGGCCGTTCTCCGCCCACAAAATTCCGCCCTGCCGTTGCACGGCGTTCCTCGCAATGCTCAACCCCAGACCGAAACCACCATCTCCCGGTCGCGAACCGTCGAGTCGGGTGAACGGCGAGAAGATCCGTTCCAGATCCTCTTCGGCCACACCACCGCCCTCGTCCTCCAGCCATAGATGCCAGTAGTCCCCGTCACGCCGGCCATCCAGACGGACGATACCGCTTGGTGGCGAATGACGGATGGCGTTACGCAGGATGTTCTCCAGCGCCTGAGCCAAGGTATTGAGGTTGCCGCGCACCCAGCACGATGAGTCCACCGAGCAGTGCAATCGCAGAGTCGGCCAGCCGCTTTCATAGCAGGCGTCATCGGTGAGCATCTCCCACAACGCTTGGACCTGGATCGCTTCGTCCGGCAACGGCGAACGTTCGGTTTCGAGCCAGGCCAGTTGCAGGGTGTCTTCCACCAGCCGCTGCATGCCATCGACTTCACGACTGATGCGCTCGCGCAATGACAGCAGATCCTGCTCGCTGTCACTGGCCACCCGCAGGCGACTCAGGGGCGTGCGCAGTTCGTGGGACAGGTCGCGCAACAATTGCTGCTGCAGGGAGACGGTCGATTGCAGGCGTTCGGACATCGAATCGAAGGCCCGGGCCAACTCGCCCAGTTCGTCCGGGCGCCGCGTGATGCCACCCGACAGACGCACGTTCAATTGATCGGCACGCCACGCATTGGCCTGCTCGCGCAGATTGTTCAGTGGCACCACCAGCAAGCGGTACAGCCCCACACACAGCAGCAGCGTGAACAGGCCGGGAATCACGCCGTTGGTGATCACGCGCCAGAACACTCGGTACTTGCCCGGAACGAATCGTTCAGGCAACTCGATGACCAGACTGCCGGCGGTCGGCTCAATGGGAAACGGCACACGCAGCCATGGTCGGCCCTTCTTGTGGATCGGCCAGTCCAGCCCGCGCAGAAAGGTCAGGCGCTGGATTTCCTGCCCGCTCAAAGGATCGCTGCTCAGAGACTGCAAATTGCCGTCGATCACGCCAACCCAGGCACTCTCGCGCAATTCCATGCCTTGCAACCAGCCATCGACACCGTTGCGCCCGCCCTGGCGCCATGCTTGCTCGGCCTCGGCGGCATAACGGGTCAATGTGCCGCGCGCCTCGTCGGAGAGGAACTGGTTGCGCTGCTCCATATACCAACCCCAGGACCAACTCAGCCAGATCATCAATAAACAGAAAGCCACCAGCAGACAGGCCAGTTTCCAGAACAGCGAATGCCGACCCGGCAGGTCAGACACTTTCATCGACGGCGCTCAGCATGTAGCCCTTGCCCCACACCGTGCGCACTTCTCGCTCGGTGTAGCCGATCGATTTGAGTTTGCGGCGGATCTGGCTGATGTGCATGTCGAGGCTGCGGTCGTGGGCCGCGTAACCACGCTGAAGAACGTGCTGATAAAGGAAGGCCTTGCTCAGCACTTCCTCATCGTTGCGATTGAGGGTTTCCAGCAGACGGAATTCGCTGCGAGTGAGGCCGGCCGGTTGATCGCGGTAGAACACTTCGCACCGCTCATCGTCGAAATGCAGCCCTCCCGCCATCACAGGCTCGGCGACCGCAACCGGACGCCGATCGAGAGCGACCCGGCGCAGAATCGCTTCGATGCGTACATGCAGTTCGGCCATGCTGAAGGGTTTGGGCAGATAGTCGTCGGCCCCCAGGCGAAAACCGCTGATGCGATCGGCCTCCGCCCCCAGCGCCGACATCAGCAGCACCGGCGTGGAATGGCTCTGGCGCAATTGAGTCAACACGTTCAGGCCGTCGAGGCCCGGTAACAGAATGTCCATCAACACCACATCGAACGCCTGACGCCGGGCGATGCTCAAACCCTCGTTGCCGTTGCGGCACCAGGTCACCTGAAAGCCACTGCGCCCCAGTTGCTCATGGACATAGGCACCGAGTACAGGATCGTCCTCGATGGAAAGAATGCGTGGCTGGCCAACAGAGACAGGAGTCATGACTATCTGCAAATAATTCTCAGTTGGGTGATTATTCAAGATTGACCGCTGCCGGGCAACCCAAGGTTAACCTGTCGGACAAATGAGCGGCGCCGGAAAAGACCGGCCACGACATCATTTTTCCCGGGAATGCCCGCAAGCAAATCGCTACACTGCGCCCATGTCGCGTGCCGGAAGCACGTGTGAGTCAACGATCGGCGGGATGCGGGAGAAAGGCGTGCTCAAGAAACTGGGAATCAAAGGTCGCGTATTGTTGCTGACCCTGTTGCCGACCAGCCTGATGGCGCTGGTGCTGGGCGGCTATTTCACCTGGATGCAGCAGTCCGACCTGCAGTCCCAATTGATGCAGCGCGGGGAAATGATCGCCGAACAACTCGCGCCACTCGTGGCGCGGGCCATGAGTCATGGCGATGCCGAATGGCTTGAGCGTATTGCCACCCAGTCCCTTGAACAACCCGACGTACGCGCGGTGACCTTCCTGGCGCCCGACCGCTCGCCACTGGCCCATGCCGGCCCGACCATGCTCAATCAGGCCCCCAGCGGCGACAGCACGCAATTGCTGCGACGCAGCGGCAATGATGCCACTCGCTATCTGCTGCCGGTATTCGGCAAGCACCGCAATCTGGCCGGCGAGATGATCCCTGAAGAGTCCGACCGGCTGCTCGGCTGGGTCGAGCTGGAACTGTCGCATAACGGTATGTTGCTGCGTGGTTATCGCAGTCTGTTCGCCAGCCTGTTACTGATCGCTGCGGGACTGGCCGGCGCCGCGCTGCTGGCGGTACGCATGGGCCGCACGATCAATCGCCCGATCAGCCAGATCAAGCAAGCGGTCGCGCAGCTCAAGGACGGTCATCTGGAAACCCGCCTGCCGCCGCTCGGCAGCCAGGAGCTGGATGAACTGGCGTCCGGCATCAACCGCATGGCCGGCACCTTGCAAAACGCCCGGGAAGAACTGCAACACAGTGTCGACCAGGCCACCGAAGACGTGCGCCAGAACCTGGAAACCATCGAGATCCAGAACATCGAACTGGACCTGGCCCGCAAGGAAGCCCTGGAAGCGAGCCGGATCAAATCCGAATTCCTCGCCAACATGAGCCACGAAATCCGCACGCCGCTCAACGGCATTCTCGGTTTCACCCACCTGTTGCAGAAAAGCGAACTCACCCCGCGCCAGCTCGACTACCTGGGCACCATCGAAAAATCCGCCGACAGCCTGCTGGGGATCATCAACGAAATTCTGGATTTCTCGAAAATCGAGGCCGGCAAACTGGTGCTCGACCACATCCCGTTCAACCTGCGCGACCTGTTGCAGGACACCCTGACCATCCTCGCCCCTGCCGCCCACGCCAAGCAGCTGGAACTGGTGAGCCTGGTGTACCGCGACACACCGCTGTCGCTGGTCGGCGATCCGCTGCGGCTCAAGCAGATCCTCACCAACCTGGTGAGCAATGCCATCAAGTTCACCCGCGAGGGTACGATCGTCGCCCGCGCCATGCTCGAAGAAGAACACGAAGACAGCGTGCAGTTGCGCATCAGCATTCAGGACACCGGCATCGGTCTGTCGAACCAGGACGTTCGCGCGCTGTTCCAGGCCTTCAGTCAGGCTGACAATTCGTTGTCGCGTCAGCCCGGCGGCACCGGTCTGGGCCTGGTGATTTCCAAGCGTCTGATCGAACAGATGGGTGGCGAGATCGGGGTCGACAGTACGCCTGGCGAAGGCTCGGAATTCTGGATCAGCCTGAGCCTGCCCAAGACCCGCGACGATGCCGAAGACCTGCCCGCCGCGCCATTGCTCGGGCGCCGGGTCGCGGTGCTGGAGAACCACGAGCTGGCGCGTCAGGCCTTGCAGCATCAACTGGAAGACTGCGGCCTCGACGTCACGCCATTCAATACCCTGGAAAGCCTGACCAATGGCGTCACCGGCGCCCACCAGACGGATCAGGCCATCGACCTCGCGGTGCTCGGCATCACCAGCAACGACATGCCGCCGGAACGGCTTAACCAGCACATCTGGGACCTGGAACATCTCGGGTGCCGGGTATTGGTGTTGTGCCCGACCACCGAGCTGACACTGTTCCATCTCTCGGTGCCCAATCCGCACAGCCAGCTCCAGGCCAAACCGGCCTGCACCCGCAAGCTGCGTCGGGCGTTGTCGGACATGGTCAATCCACGACCCATGCGCAGCGAGCCTGGCGAACCCTTGTCCAGCCGTGCGCCGAAAGTGCTATGCGTCGACGACAACCCCGCCAACCTGCTGCTGGTGCAAACCCTGCTCGAAGACATGGGCGCCAAGGTACTGGCCGTGGAAAGCGGTTATGCCGCCGTCAAGGCGGTACAGAACGAATCCTTCGATCTGGTTCTGATGGACGTGCAGATGCCGGGCATGGACGGGCGTCAGAGCACCGAAACCATCCGCCAGTGGGAAAGCGAACGGCATTGCACGCCGCTGCCGATCGTCGCGCTTACCGCCCATGCCATGGCCAACGAAAAACGTGCCCTGCTGCAAAGCGGCATGGACGACTACCTGACCAAGCCGATCAGCGAGCGGCAACTGGCCCAGGTGGTGCTGAAATGGACCGGCCTTGCGCTGCGCAATCAGGCCCCGGACCGTGGTAGTGAAAGCCTGGCGGGACAGCAGGACCTGCCGGTCCTCGATCACGAAGAAGGCTTGCGCCTGGCTGCCGGAAAGGCGGATCTGGCGGCGGACATGCTCGCCATGCTGCTGGCCTCGCTCGAGGCCGACCGCGAAGCCATTCGCGCGGCCCGCGACAGTCAGGATCAGAACGCTCTGCTCGAGCGGGTCCACCGCCTGCATGGCGCGACCCGCTACTGTGGCGTGCCGCAATTGCGCGCAGCCTGCCAGCGCAGCGAAACCCTGCTCAAGCAGGAAGACCCCAAGGCCTCCAGCGCTCTGGATGAACTGGAGCGGGCGATCAATCGTCTGGCGGCACAAGCGAAGATCAGCGCCTGATCCACGGCAATGCCGATCCGCACCGGCGCGGCTAAAGTTGACGCGGGTGAATCGCGCCCGCGTCGATGCTTCAGGAGAATTGCATGCGCACGATCGTTTTCAGCAGCCAGACCTACGACCGCGACAGCTTCCTCGCCGCCGACTGCCCCGCCGGTATCGAACTGCACTTTCAACCGGCCCGGCTCAATCTGGATACCGCAGCGCTGGCCGAGCGGCACGAAGTGGTCTGTGCCTTCATCAATGATGACCTCGGCGCGCCTGTGCTGGAGCGTCTGGCGGCCGGCGGAACCCGGCTGATCGCGTTGCGCTCGGCCGGTTACAACCATGTCGATCTGGGCGCTGCCAAACGCCTGGGACTCGATGTCGTGCGGGTTCCGGCCTATTCGCCCCATGCAGTGGCCGAGCATGCGGTGGCGCTGATTCTTGCACTCAACCGCCGGCTGCACCGGGCCTACAACCGCACCCGCGAAGGCGATTTCAGCCTGCACGGTCTGACCGGTTTCGATCTGGTCGGCAAAACCGTCGGCATTGTCGGCACCGGCCAGATCGGTGCGACGTTCGCGAAAATCATGCACGGCTTCGGCTGCGAACTGCTGGCCTTCGACCCGTTCCCGAACCCGGCCGTGGAAGCCTTGGGCGCGCGTTATCTGAGCTTGCCGCAACTGCTCGAACAATCGCAGATCATCAGTCTGCATTGCCCGCTCAACGAACAGAGCAAACACCTGATCAACCGCCATTCGCTGGCACACATGCGGCCCGGAGCGATGTTGATCAACACCGGGCGCGGCGGTCTGGTGGACACACCGGCACTGATCGACGCCTTGAAGGACGGTCAGCTGGGCTATCTGGGACTGGACGTTTATGAAGAAGAGGCGCAGCTGTTTTTCGAGGACCGCTCCGACCTGCCGTTGCAGGACGATGTGCTGGCACGGTTGCTGACCTTCCCCAACGTGATCGTTACCGCGCACCAGGCATTCCTGACCCGCGAGGCGCTGGGCGCCATCGCCACGACCACCTTGCACAACATTGCGACCTGGGCGGCGGGATCACCGCAGAACCAGGTCGAAGGCTGAAACCTCAGTGGGATCCGTTCGGGGATAGCGTCGACGCGAGGATCAGCAGCCCCAACCAGCCGAAACCGAAAAGCCGCTGCTTGAGGGAGTGACCGCTGCGCAACAGGAACCAGACAAAGATCATCGGCATCAGGAACGCCATGATCTTCAACCAGCCTTCAACCGGACGCACGCCGTCGGCATCCAACTGAGGTACGGCCGCTCGCTCGGCCTGTTGTCGGCGCCGGCGACCGGCAGCGGCGGGCATGACTTTGGGTTCGGGGGCAGGCGCGGGGGCTGCGGCGAACGTTTCAGGAACCGCCTTGTTGCGCGGCAGGCTGCCGAAGGAAATTGTCGACGCAGCAGAGGCCGGTTGTGCAGCCCGTGTCTGCCCCTCCGCCATCGGAGCCCCACAATGAATGCACGCTGTCGCTTCGGAACTGATGCTCCGCTTGCATTCATAACATTCGATCAATGCCATGTTCCGTTCCTTAGAGAAGTTGGCGGCAGTTTGCCACGACTGCACGGTCGATTTGAACCGGATCGAAGGTCGCAAGCCCGCGTCATCCTGCAATCACGCCCGTGCTAGCATGTCGCGCATATTTGGAGGACCCATGGTCGAACACGATTTCCGCTACACCCTGATGAACCCGCAACACACACTCACCGAATGCCGCGCCCTGGTTCCGGGCCGTTATCAGGTCACCGGCAACGGCGGCTCGATCCGCATCGGCGATGTGCTGTTGGTCACCCTCAAAGGCAGCAAGGACCTGTCCATGCGCCTGACCGTCGAAACCGTGCGCCACCTGATCAATCCGCCGGGACAATGGACCGCCATGACCTCCGGCCCGGTGTTTGGTGAACTGGCGATCCATACCTGGCAGGTCAACTGCGACAGCTGCGCCAGAGAACTGAGCTTCGAATTCGCGGTAGATGCCAGACTCGGCAAAACGGCTGAAAAACCGGCCGCCACGGCACGCATCGCCGAACTGGGCTGGAAAACGGCCGGCGACCGGCACCTGTGCCCGAAATGCCAGGAGCCGGCGTGATGAAGCATCTGGCCCTGACCGCCGCTGTGAGCGCCGGCCTGATGGGTTGCGCCGCAGAGCCTGTGCAACTGCAACAGGACCGCAGCTACATACTGGAATGGATCGGCGAACGACCGCTGATCGACTACAGCCATCTGACCGTGACTCTCGGCGAAGACGGCCGGGCGTATGGCAACGGTGGCTGCAACCACTGGTTTGCGCCCTATACCCTCGACGGCGACAGGCTCAGCTTCGGCAAGATCGGCAAGACCCGCAAATTGTGCGCTCCGGCGCTCATGGAGCAGGAACAGCGGTTCCTGCAGGCTTTGGAGAAAGTGCAGCGCTGGGACGTTTCCCCCATCGAGCAGATGCGCTTCTGGCCTGCCGAAGGCAAGCCGTTGCGCTGGTGGCTGGAAGAGGGTTGATCCTGCCGGACCGAAAGGCTCCCACGCAATGCGTGGGAGCGCTCCTCAGTTGGTCGCCTTCAACGCTTCAAGCTTTGCCATCACCCCCGCCGCCGTCTGCTCGCCCATCAACTGTTCCCGCACCTTGCCCTTGTTGTCGATGATGTAGGTCACCGGCAAGGCTTCACTGCGTGGCAGCTCGAACACGTCCGCCGGATCCTGCGCCAGCACGGTGAACCTGATGCCGAGTTTTTCGCTGGCAGCTTTCAGCTCTTCACCCTGCACATTGTCGAAGTTGACTCCGAACACACCGATCTTCTTGCCCTTGAGCTCATCGGCCAGATGATTGAGTTCCGGAATTTCCGTGCGGCACGGACCGCACCATTCGGCCCAGTAATTGAGCACGACCCATTGCTTGTCCAGGCGCTCGGAGGCGACCTTCTGTCCGTTCTGATCGATGCCATAGTCGTTACCGCAGCCCCCCAGCATCAACGCTCCGATGATCGTCAATGCCGCTGCCAGTCGCCGTGTCATGTCGTGTTCCTTGTAAAAAATTGAATGCGCCTGCGACCCATCGCCTCCCAAGGTTCTGGATTGCGCGCTGCACAGTTAGAATAGCCGCCACTCTACGCAAGAAGCGACCCGCCCATGACCGATCTGACGCTTTATCACAACCCGCGCTGCTCGAAATCCCGCGGCGCGCTCGAACTGCTCGAAGCCCGCGGCCTTGCGCCAAACGTGGTGCGCTACCTCGAAACGCCGCTGGACGCCGCGCAGATCAAAGCCCTGCTCGGCAAGCTGGGGATCAGCGCCCGGCAACTGCTGCGCACCGGCGAAGATGAATACAAAACCTTGAATCTGGCAGATGCCAGTCTCACCGAGAAACAATTGATCGAGGCGATCGCCGCGCATCCGAAGCTGATGGAACGTCCGATTCTCGAAGCGGGCGACAAAGCCGTCATCGGCCGCCCGCCGGAGCAGATCCTGGAGCTGTTGCCGTGAGTGCGCCGTACATTCTGGTCCTCTATTACAGCCGCAGCGGCTCGACCAACGAGATGGCCCGGCAGATCGCCCGTGGTGTCGAACAGGCCGGCCTCGAAGCCCGCCTGCGCACCGTGCCGGCAATCTCCACCGAGTGCGAAGCGGTGTCGCCGGACATTCCTGATGAGGGCGCCCTCTATGCCACGCTGGATGACCTGAAGAACTGCGCCGGCCTGGCCCTGGGCAGCCCGACCCGCTTCGGCAACATGGCCGCACCGCTCAAGTATTTCCTCGACGGCACCAGCAACCTGTGGCTGACCGGCGCGCTGGTCGGCAAACCGGCCGGGGTGTTCACCTCCACCGCCAGCCTGCATGGCGGTCAGGAAACCACGCTGCTGTCGATGATGCTGCCGCTTTTGCACCACGGCATGCTGATCACCGGCCTGCCCTACAGCGAGTCGGCGCTGCTGGAAACCCAGGGGGGCGGCACGCCGTACGGTGCCAGCCATCACGCCGGGGCCGACGGCAAAAGCGGTCTCGATCAGCACGAAGTGGCGCTCTGCCGTGCGTTGGGCGCACGTCTGGCCAAAACGGCCCTGAAACTGGGGAGCTGAGATGGCCAGAAAGCCGAAAGTCCTGCCCGCCATCGAATGGCTGGAGCCTCGGGTGCGGGCAATGCGGGTGATCAGTCTGCTGTGCTTTTTCGCCCTGGCCGGACTGCTCGCCGCGTACTACCTGGTGTTCGCCGACCTGCATGGCGCACGGCCGTGGGTGATTCTGCTGATCGAGTTGATCCCGTGGCTGGTGCTTGCACCGGGCATGATCATGGGCAGCGCACGCGGGCACTCGTGGATGTGCTTTGTGGTGAACCTGTATTTCATCAAGGGCGCCCTGGCGGCGTACGACCCGAGCCGCCAGTTGTTCGGCGTATTGGAGATGATCGCCAGTCTGGCGGTGTTCTGCTCGGCGCTGCTGTATGTGCGGTGGCGGTATCAGCTGAACCGCAAGCTGGCCGGCGAAGGCGAACTGTCTGTCAGCTGACAGCTGTCCCAGGATCGTTCCCACGTTTTACTCGGGAACGATCACTCGGTCTCAATGGTTGACGGTATACGCCAGCATCATCGAAATCTGGCTCATCGGCCGCCCACCGCTTTCTTCATGCCACTGGTTGAACGCATTCTGTACCGTCGCCAGATCCCGCAGACTGCTTGGCACCTTGTCGACGATCTTCTGTGCATTCAACGCCGCCACCACGTCATAGCTCGGCACGAAGGTGTCCTTGCCGACCATGCGCAGGAAGCGCGGCGCCGACAGCCCGCCCAATTGATGGCCGTGCTTTTTCAGATACGTCCACAAACCGACGATGTCGGTCACCGGCCAGTCAGCGAGCAACGCACCGAAACTGCCCTTTTCTTTCTCGACGTCCAGAATGAACTGCGCATTGCGCGGCACGCTTTTCAGTTTGCCCAGGTGACGGATGATCCGAGCGTCCTGCATCAGCCGCTCCAGGTGCTCGGCGCTCATCAGCACGACTTTTTCCGGATCGAACCTGAAGAACACCTCTTCGAAGGCCGGCCACTTGGCATCCACCAGACTGTGTTTGAGTCCGGCCCGGAACACCCGCAGGGCCATGGTCGAGAGATAACGGTCATCGCTGACCTGGCGCAGTTGCGCCGGGGTCTTGGGGACGGGCAGATGGGCTTCCAGTTCAGCCGCCGAACCGAAGCGGTTCAGACAGTATTCGTGCAGCCACTTGTAGTCGCGCATGCCCTCTCCTTTGAATGAAACGAATCGCCCATGTGGGAGCGAGCCTGCTCGCGAAAAGCGGTGTGTCATTCAACTGATTTGTTGACTGATACTCCGTCTTCGCGAGCAAGCTCGCTCCCACATTTTGACTGTGTTTACAGGTTTACGACATTGACGAAACGCGAAGCGGCGGTTTCATCAATCTTCAGGCTGGTGAAGTCGAACAGGTTGCGGTCGGCCAGTTGCGACGGCACCACGTTCTGCAGGCTGCGGAAAATGCTTTCGGTGCGGCCCGGGGTCTTGCGCTCCCAGTCCTGAAGCATTTCCTTGACCACCTGACGCTGCAGGTTCTCCTGGGAACCGCAGAGGTTGCACGGGATGATCGGGAACTGCTTGAAGTCCGAGTAGGCCTGGATGTCTTTCTCGTTGCAGTACGCCAGCGGACGGATCACCACGTTTCGGCCATCGTCGGCACGCAGCTTCGGCGGCATCGCCTTGAGGGTGCCGTTGAAGAACATGTTGAGGAAAAACGTTTCGACGATGTCGTCACGGTGATGACCGAGGGCCATCTTGGTCGCGCCGATCTCGTCGGCAAAGGTGTACAGCGTGCCGCGACGCAGGCGCGAGCAAAGCGAGCAGGTGGTCTTGCCTTCCGGTACCAGTTCCTTGACCACCGAGTAGGTGTCTTTCTCGACGATGTGGTACTCGATGCCCAGCTCTTTCAGATAGGCCGGCAGCACATGCTCGGGAAAGCCCGGCTGCTTCTGGTCCATGTTCACCGCGACGATGTCGAACTTGATCGGCGCAACCTTCTGCAGGTGCATCAGCACGTCGAGCATGGTGTAGCTGTCCTTGCCCCCGGACAGGCAGACCATGACCTTGTCGCCGTCTTCGATCATGTTGAAGTCGGTGACTGCTTCGCCGGCCAGGCGGCGCAGGCGCTTTTGCAGTTTGTTCTGGTTGACCGTAAGAGTGCCCATGACGCGAAATCCGTGAGGTGTGACGAAAGGCGGGCATTTTACGCAAAAACACCGGGGTTGTGGCCACAGGTTGTCGCCCCCGCCGAAGCCCGCTCGCACAGACCTCACCGCGATTACCCCGCCGGTTTACAGCGCGATTTGCTCTAAGACCCTGATACCTGTGCGGTTAAGTCCTTTCTATACTGCGACATAAGGTCGCACACAATCTGAAGACCTGTATTTGCTCGGCCACATAGGCCCGTAGGCGCTCCGCTGGGGGGCGATGGCAATAACGAGAGGAGTGACTGGCATGATCCATCACGTAGTGGGACTTTTTACCCACCCCGATCAGGAATGGAAGGAAATCCGTGGCGACCAAGAGGAAAGCATCAGCCACATGTACCTGACGCACACGCTGATCCTGGCGGCGATCCCCGCCGTCTCGGCGTTCATCGGCACGACTCGGGTCGGCTGGGTGATCGGCAATCGCGCACCGGTGATGCTCACCGTCGAAAGCGCGTTGTGGATGACCATCATGTCGTATCTGGCCATGCTGGCGGGCGTCGCGGTCATGGGGGCCTTCGTGCACTGGATGGCCCGCACCTATGACGCCAACCCGAGCCTGGCCCGCTGCGTGGCATTCGCCACCTACACCGCGACACCATTGTTCGTCGGCGGGCTGGCGGCGCTGTATCCCCATATGTGGCTGGGAATGATCGTCGGCACGGCGGCCATCTGCTACACGGTGTATCTGCTGTATGTGGGTCTGCCGACGTTCATGAACATTCCGTCCGACGAGGGCTTCCTGTTTTCCAGCTCGGTGCTGGCGGTGGGGCTGGTGGTGCTGGTCGCCATCATGGCGTTTACCGTGATTGTCTGGGGACTGGGCGTGGGGCCCGTCTATACGAACTAGAGCGTTTTACCGCCGAGAAGAACAAGATCCGCCAACACAGGCCGCCGCAAGGCGGCCTTCTCATGCCAGGGAAAAGCGCCACGACCATTCGGCAGTTCGGCAATACGCAAGGCCGGACGGTTGCGGCATACTCCGACTCTCTGGAGATCCATCAAGCATGCCCGAGCAACTCAATACCCGCGTCGAAGACTGTTTCCAACTCGCTGAATCCTTTTTCAAACGTCCTTTCAAACGCCCCGTGGTGAGCCTCAAGCTGCGCGGGCAAAAAGCCGGCGTCGCGCATCTGCACGAGAACCTGCTGCGCTTCAATCCGCAGCTGTACCGGGAAAACACCGAACATTTCCTCAAGCAGACCGTGGCCCATGAAGTCGCGCACCTGATCGCCCATCAACTGTTCGGCGACCGCATCCAGCCCCACGGCGAGGAGTGGCAATTGATCATGCGCGGCGTCTACGAATTGCCGCCGGACCGCTGCCATACGTATGAAGTCAAACGCCGCAGCGTGACCCGCTACATCTATAAGTGCCCGTGTGCCGAGAGTGATTTCCCGTTTACGGCCCAGCGCCATAATCTGGTGCGGCAAGGGCGGCGGTATTTGTGCCGGCGTTGTCGCAACACGCTGGTGTTCAGTGGCGAGATGCGGGTCGAATAACCCGCACCTCGTTCCCGCGCAGAGCGAGGTGCAAGCTACGAGCTATGCGATGACTTTCGCGGCACGTAATTCGGCAATCCGTTCAGGGCTTAAACCCAACGCTCCCAACACCTGATCCGTATGCTGCCCCGGCGCCGCGCCGATATGCCGGGGCGGCGGCAACGCTTCGGAGAACTTTAGCGGGCAAGCGATCTGCGCTTGCGTCGAGCCATCCTCGCGCGGTACCCGAATCACCAGTTCCCGCGCCTGTAACTGCGGATGCTGCACCGCCTCGCCCAGTTTCAGCACTGGCTCGACGCAAGCATCAATCCCGGCGAACCGTTCGCACAGTTCGGCAAAGTCATGCTTCTCGAATTCGACCTTCAAGGCCTCCTTGAGTGCGCGTTGCTGCTCGGGTCTGGGTGACAACCCCTGCGCCGCCAGTTCAGGCCGGCCCAGCGCCGCACACAGTTGCTGCATGAAACCCGGCTCCAGACTGCCCACCGACATCCAGCGCCCGTCCCGAGAACGGTAATAGTCATAGAAACTGCCGCCGTTGAGCATCTGGTCCTCCCAACCCGGTTCTTCACCGCAGGCCAGATACCCGGCGCCAGCCATGGCGTTCAGGCTGAATGCACAGTCGGTCATGCTCACGTCCAGGTGCGTCCCCTGCCCGGTCTGCTGGCGAGCGATCACCGCCGCGAGCAGACCGATCACCCCGTGCAGCGAGCCACCAGCGACATCCGCCACCTGCATGCCCAGCGGCAACGGCCCGCTGTCGGCGCGCCCGGTGTAGCTCGAGAGCCCGGCCAGCGCCAGATAATTGATGTCGTGGCCGGCGCGATCCTTGTATGGCCCGGTCTGGCCATAACCGGTGATCGACACATAAATCAGCTTCGGATTGATCGCCTTCAGCGCCTCGTAACCCAACCCCAGCCGCTCCATCACCCCGGGGCGAAATTGCTCCAGCACGATGTCGTAATCCGTCAGCAACTGCTTGACCAGCTCCAGTGCTGCGGGCTGCTTGAGATCCAGTGCAAGACTGCGCTTGTTGCGATTCAGATAAGCATGGCTGGCCGAAACCCCGTGATCGTGAGGCGGCAATATCCGCAGCAGATCAAGGCGGGTCGGTGACTCGATACGCAGTACCTCGGCGCCCATGTCCGCCAGCAACAACGAGGCGAACGGACCCGGCAGCAGGGTCGAAAAATCCAGAATCTTCAGTGAGGCCAGCGGTGCGGACATGGGCGATCTCCATCAACGATGCTTGCAGCCTAGGCAGCCGTCGACGATGGGGCAATTACCGGATGCATCAGTTGTGCTGACCGTTTTGCTCAAATCGCAGGCAAGAAAAAACCCGCCGAAGCGGGTTTTTCCATTCAGGCGATGCTTACTTCACATTGCTCGGGGTCGGGCCTTCGGCCACACCCAGGTCGTCTTCGTGACGCTGGTCGACGATACCGCGACCGCCCGAGGCCAGCTCGGCGTTCAGTACGTCGGTATCCAGCTCCTTGACCCATTTGGCCACAACGATGGTAGCAACGGCGTTGCCGACCAGGTTGGTCAGGGCACGGGCTTCGGACATGAAGCGATCGATACCCAGGATCAGCGCCAGACCGGCCACCGGCAGGTGACCGACCGCCGACAGGGTGGCGGCCAGCACGATGAAGCCCGAACCGGTCACACCGGCGGCGCCTTTGGAGGACAGCAGCAACACCACCAGCAGGGTGATCTGGTGAGTGATGTCCATGTGAGTGTCGGTCGCCTGAGCGATGAACACGGCCGCCATGGTCAGGTAGATTGCAGTACCGTCGAGGTTGAATGAGTAGCCGGTCGGGATCACCAGACCCACCACCGATTTCTTCGCGCCCAGACGCTCCATCTTGATCAGCATGCGTGGCAGTACCGATTCCGAGGAGGAAGTACCCAGCACGATCAGCAGTTCTTCACGGATGTAGCGGATCATCTTCAGCACGCTGAAGCCGTGCATGCGGGCGATGGCACCCAGCACGATCAGGATGAACGCCACGCAGGTGATGTAGAAGCACGCCATCAGTTGACCCAGCTGCACCAGCGAGCCGACGCCGTAGGCACCGATGGTGAACGCCATCGCACCGAAGGCACCGATCGGCGCAAGCTTCATGATCATGTTGATGATGTTGAACATCACGTGGGCGAAGCGATCGATGAAGTCGAGGATCGGCTTGCCGTAGGCACCCAGGCGATGCAGGGCGAAACCGAAGATCACCGAGAACATCAGCACTTGCAGGATGTCACCGGTGGCGAACGCGCCGACGATGGTGGTCGGAATCACGTTGAGCAGGAAGCCGACAACGCTCTGGTCAGCGCCTTGCTGCACATAGGTGGCGACTTTCGAAGCGTCGAGGGTGCTGACATCGATGTGCATGCCGTTGCCCGGTTGCACGATGTTGACCACGATCAGACCGACCAACAGGGCGATGGTCGAAACGATTTCGAAGTACAGGAGTGCGTAACCGCCGGTCTTGCCCACCGATTTCATGCTCTGCATGCCAGCGATGCCGCTGACCACGGTGCAGAAGATGATGGGGGCGATGATCATTTTGATCAGTTTGATGAACCCGTCACCCAGCGGCTTCACGGCCACACCGAGCTGCGGGTAGTAGTGGCCGAGCGCAATACCGATACAGATTGCGACGATCACCTGGAAATACAGGGATTTGTACAGTGGCTGACGAGTCGTCATTGCAAAGTTCCTCAAGAGTCCCGCGTGGCAACATCCATCTGTTGTACGCGACACTTGAATTGCGAACCCTCCTGCACTGGAGGGATTTGTTGTGTCGAACGACGCTTGCCCGGACAGGCTCGGCGCACGCTTCTGTCGCTCTTATCGCAAACGTCGTGCCACTTTGGTGCAAATCGCTGCAAGCCTTTTGATATCAGGGTAAACAGGTTTTTCTGCGCCACCCTCTGCCTGCTCAAGTGTGGCGGATTTCCGCCAACACACCCGCTCTCGTCCTACAATTTGGCGGAAATCCGCCTTGTTGCCACTTGGAGCCGCCAGCTACCATCGGCCGCCAGAGGAAGGATTTGCCGCCCATGCGCGAACGCACCATCGCCAGTCATTTCGCCCGTGCCGCCCTAGGCGGTGCACGTCGTCGCGGATTCGATTATTCGGACCTGCTGTTGCAACTGGGCATCAGTCCCGAGCTGCTCGACGAACCCCGTGCGCGGATCGCTCCTGAACTGTTCACCCAATTGATCCAGAACCTGTGGCTGGCCCTGGACGACGAGTGCCTGGGTTTCGGCGACGCGCCCAGCAAGACCGGCAGTTTCGCCATGATGTGCCACGCCATCATTCATTGCCGCAGCCTGGAAAAGGCTCTGCAACGCGGCTTATTGTTTTATAGCCTATTCCCGCAAGCGCCGCGCCTGACCCTGACGCGCAAAGACGAATGGGTACGTTTGAGCCTCGACGACAGGCATTGGTGGGATCCGGATCATTTTCTCTCGGAGAGCCTGCTGGTGATCTGGCATCGCCTCGGCAGCTGGTTGATCGGCCAGCGGATTCGCCTGGAGCAGGCGACATTCAGCTACCCGAAACCGGCCCATGGGGCCGAATATGACTTGCTGTTTTCCTGCCCGCTGGAATTCTCGGCAACGCAAACCAGCCTGGTGTTTCACAGCCGTTATTTGCACATGCCGCTGTTGCAGGATGAACGCACCCTCAAGCACTTCCTCGAACGCTCCCCGGCCGACCTGCTGTCACGTCCGGATGAAGGCAACAGTCTCAGCAGCCGACTGCGTCGTTTGCTCAGCCACGACAGTGCCCGCTGGCCGGACCTGGAAGCCGTCGCTGCACACCTGCACATCAGCCCGCAGACCCTGCGCCGGCATTTGCGCGAGGAAGGCACCAGCTTTCAGGAGTTGAAGGATCAGTTGCGGCGGGACATCGCGATCTATCACCTCGGGCGAGCCGATCTGTCGTTGCAACAGATCGCCGAACAATTGGGGTTTTCCGAGCCGTCGGCGTTTCATCGGGCGTTCAAGAAGTGGACGGGGCTGACGCCGGGGGCTTATCGGGCGCAGGAGCAATAGGCGATCACACCGCCGGCAAATGAATCCTGAACGCCGCCCCACCCATCGGCGAATCACCGAGGGTCAATTTGGCGTTGTAGCTCTCGATGATGTCCTTGACCACCGCCAGACCGATCCCCTGCCCCGGGTGCTGGCGATCCAGTCGTTCGCCCCGCTCAAGGATGCGTGCCCGCTGATGCTGTGGCACGCCGGGGCCGTCGTCTTCGATGCACAGCTCGATTCCGGCCAGGCTTTCGCGCACGCTGATGCGCACTTCGCCCAGGCACAGGCGATAGGCGTTTTCCAGCAGATTGCCCATCATTTCCAGCAAGGCGCCCTGCTCGATCGGCACGTAACACTGCTCCGGCAAATCGAACGCCACGCGTACGTGCTTGTCGCGGTAAACCTTGTCCAGGGTGTCGCACAGGCTTTTGAGCACCGGCCGCAGGCGTACCTGATGGCGAACCAGACCGCTTTTGCGCAGGCTGGCGCGTTGCAACTGGTAGCTGATCTGCTGGCTCATGCGTTCGATCTGGGTTTGCAGCACCCAGGCCTGATCGCGATCCTCGGGACGCTGGGCCATGTCTTCACTGACGCCCTGCAAGACCGCCAGCGGGGTTTTCAGGCTGTGGGCCAGATCGTCGAGGGAATCTCGATAGCGACTGCGTTGCTGACGCTCGCTGTGCAACAAGCGGTTGAGCGAGCCGGTCAGGCGCAACAGTTCACGGGGGTGTTGTTCGCTGAGGCTTTCGCGGGTGCCGCTTTCGATTTCATCCAGCTCCTGGCTGAGCCGGCGCAAGGCTTTCAGGCCCCAGGTCAGGCCGATCCACAGCAGCGAGAGTAGCACCAGCAATGCAGCGCCGAAGCCGAGGTAGAGGTTTTCCCGCAGCCCTTGGAGGGTGGTTTCGTATTCGCGCACTGGTTGCAGCGCGACAATGCTGAACGCCGCATTCTTGCCGCCGAGCAATTTGACTTCGACGTCGTAGACGAAGAACTCCTGGCCGCTGGCTTCGCGAATCCGCGCAAACTCGCTGCCCATCCCGTCGTAACGCGGTTTGTAGTTGATCTGCTCTTCCTGGGTCGCTTTCGAGCGCCAGACCAGATGACCTTCGCGGTCATAGATGTAGCCGAGCAAACGGAAGTCGGCGAGGTTGAAACGCTCGTCCGGCAATTGCACCGGCATCACCAGCCGACCGTTTTCAATCCGGGCGGCTGAAATAAGCGTGGTGACATCCGAAGCCAGGCGCTGCTCGATGGAATCCTGCAGCGCCAGGCTGAACGCCCCCTGCATCGCCGGCAGCAGGGCGAGCATGAAGAACACCGCCAGCGTCGTGGCGGCCAGCATCAAGCGAACACGAAGCGAACGGATCAAGTGCAGCGCTCATTGAACAGATAGCCGAGCCCGCGCACCGTATCGATCGGCTTGAACCCGCCCGGGCCTTCGAGCTTGCGCCGCAGACGCCCGACCAGCACTTCGATCACGTTCGGATCACGCTCGTCATCGTCCGGGTACAGCTGTTCCATCAGCCGATCCTTGGGCACCACTTGCTGGTGGTGGCGCATCAGGTATTCGAGAATCCGGTATTCGTAGGCGGTCAGTGCCAGCGGCTGTTCATCGAGGGTCGCCTGCTTGCGATTGAGGTCCAGCAACAGCGGCCCGGCGACGATGGACGACTGAGTGAAGCCGCTGGAGCGACGCAGCAGCGCATTGAGCCGCGCTTCGAGCTCTTCGAACTGAAACGGCTTGACCAGATAATCATCGGCACCGGCGGCCAGGCCTTCGACCTTGTCCTGCCAGTTGCCGCGGGCGGTGAGGATCAGGATCGGAAAGCTCTTGCCGTCCTGACGCAACTGGCGGATCAGATCCAGCCCGCCCATGCCCGGCAGACCCAGGTCGATGACCGCCAGGTCAAAGTTGAATTGCCCGGCCTGGTACAGCGCCTCTTCGGCATTGGCCACGGACTCGACCACGTGACCGCTTTCCGTCAGGCGGGTTTGCAGGTGATGGCGCAACAGCGCTTCATCTTCGACGACCAACAGCTTCATGACACTCTCCCGGGCCAATCAGAATCTCCGACAGCATACCTGCGACAACGGTGTACTGCCGCTTTTGAGGGGCCTGTTCATTTCATCCCTCGGACAGGGCTCCAGATTACTGAACCCGGCCTGTACCTGCCCTGAACGCACCCTGAACCCGGTGCAGGCAAATGAACTAGGCTGTCCTGACCTTTTATTGTCAGGAGACCCGATCATGCGTCTGTTCCTTGCCCTCACCCTGCTCGTCTTCAGCAGCCTTGGCGCGGCTGCAATCAAAACCGAGGAAATACCTTACCAGAGCGCCGACGGCACGAAACTGATCGGTTATTTCGCCTACGATGATGCGATCAAGGGACCTCGCCCCGGCGTGGTGGTGGTCCATGAGTGGTGGGGCCTGAACGACTACGCCAAGCGCCGCGCCAGGGATCTTGCCGGGCTCGGCTACAGCGCGCTGGCCATCGACATGTACGGCGACGGCAAACACACCGAGCACCCGAAAGATGCGATGGCGTTCATGCAGGCCGCCACACAGGATGCCGACGCCGCCAGCAAACGCTTCCAGGCCGGTCTCGACCTGCTGAAGAAACAACCGCAGACCGACACCGGCAAACTGGCGGCCATCGGTTACTGCTTCGGTGGTGGCGTGGTGCTCAATGCAGCTCGTCAGGGTGCACCACTGGCGGGCGTGGTGAGTTTCCACGGCGCGTTGGCCACCAAGACTCCGGCGACACCCGGCAGTGTCAAAGCCAAAATCCTCGTCGAACACGGTGCACTGGACAGCATGGTCACTGCCGACGACGTCACGGCTTTCAAATCGGAAATGGACAAGGCCGGCGCCGACTACAGGTTCGTCAGCCTTGACGGCGCCAAACACGGCTTCACCAACCCCGACGCAGACCGTCTGAGCCACGGCGAGCATGGTGGCCCGGATATCGGTTACAACAAGGCCGCGGATGAAAAATCCTGGGCGGACATGCAGGCCTTCTTCAAGAATATCTTGGGCTGACTGGATGCCGTGTGGCGGGGGCGCCTGCTCCCGCTCAGCGGTAACGCCGTCACAAACCCGATGCAGGTTCAGAGGCCTTCGCGCCCCGGCGGGAGCAAGCTCCCTCACCACAATGGCACTGATGCCTACTATCCAGCCCTGACGCTTATCGGCAAAATGCCCGCCATGAACTCCAGCCCTCTCCTCCCCGCCTGCTGCACCCCGCTCGATGCCCGCTGGCCATTGCCGACCGTGCTGCCGGATACCGTGCTGCTGAGCACCCACTTCGATCCGTCGCAATTGCTCGGCGATGACTTCCGCCGCAGCGCCATAGAGCCTCCACCGAGCATCCAGCGCTCGGTGGCCAAGCGTCAGGCGGAATATCTCGCCGGACGGATCTGCGCCCGGGCCGCGCTGCAGCACCTGGAAGGCTCAGGCAGCGTTCCGGCCATCGGCGAAGATCGTGCACCGGTCTGGCCTGCGCACATCTGCGGCTCGATCACCCACAGCACCGGCCGGGCGGCAGCGATTGTCGCCAACAAGCAACACTGGCGCGGGCTGGGCATGGATCTGGAAAACCTGCTCAACGCCGAGCGGGCCGAGCGGCTGGCCGGGGAAATCCTCACACCAGCAGAGATGCAGCGCCTGGCGGCCGGCGCCCGCGATCAACTGGCGTTGTGGGTGACGCTGACGTTTTCGGTGAAGGAAAGCCTGTTCAAGGCGTTGTACCCGATCGTCCAGAAGCGCTTCTATTTCGAGCACGCCGAAATGCTCGAGTGGACCGAACAGGGTCAGGTTCGGCTGCGACTGCTGACGGACCTGTCCAGCGAATGGCGCAACGGCACGGAACTGGATGCGCAGTTCAGTGTGCAGGACGGGCAGTTGCTGAGTCTGGTCAGCATTCGGGCTTGAGCGACTTCAGCGACGCTCCTGATTCCTCGGCCAGCTCAGGCTGAAACATGCCCCACCCAGACTCTTGCTCTTGCCGATCAGCGCCCGGCCGTCATGCCAGTGAATGATCCGCCGCACGATGGACAAGCCCAGGCCGTGGCCACCCGAGGCGCGGGTCCGGCTGTCGTCCAGCCGCAGGAACGGCGTGAAGATTTTCTCCCAGGCACTTTCAGGCACACCGGGACCATCGTCCTCGACGTCTACCCGACAGCGCATCTGACCGACCTGATAACTCACCGTAACCTTCGAGCGCGCATGGCGCATGGCGTTGCCCACCAGGTTCTGCAAGGCCCGATGCAGGTAACGCGGCTCGGCCTCGACCCAGGCATCGTCACAGTCAGCCGCCGACAAACACAAGCCACGCTGCACCGTGACGTCGGCGCGCAGCGGCGCCAGTTCTTCGATCACCTGACTGACCAGCGCATCAAGGTCAATGCGCTGGAACGTCAGGGCCGGCGAACCCTGCTCCAGCCGCGCATAAGTGAGCATCTCATCGACCAGCTTATCGAGGTCCTCGATGTCGTGATCCATGCCTTCGCGGTATTTCTCCAGAGCTTGCGGGGTGGTGGCCGAACCGATCATTTCCAGACCGAAACGCAGGCGCGCCACCGGTGTGCGCAACTCATGGGACACCGCGCGCACCAGCTCACGCTGGATCGCCAGCAACTGTTGCAGGTGCTCGGCCATGCCGTTGAACGCTGCCGCCAGTTTGCCCACCGAATCGGCGCCGCGAGCCGGCACACGGGTCTCCAGGCTGCCCTTGGCGATACGCGTGGCCGCTGCTTCAAGACCGCGCAAACGTCGTTCGAGCTGACGAACCAGCAAGTAGACAATGAGACCGATCAGGGTCAGCCCCAGCGCTGCAATCAACACCAGCCATTGCGGCGGGTACGGATTCATTTGATAGAGCGGACCGATTTCCAGTACCCACGGCGTGCCGACCATCCCGGCGAACACCCGGATCGAATCACCGCCCTTGCCCAGCGCCATCACCGTATCGCCTTCCGATACACGACGGCTCTGATCTTCGTCCATGTCGGCCTCGTTCACGGTGACCAGCCGCAGGTCGAAGCCGAAGCCCTTCTCTTCCTTTAATTGCGCCAGACGTCTGGGCTGCTCACCCACCGGCACCCGCACCAGCTCATCGGCCAGCAGATAGATGGTTGCCCGTGCCAGTTGCTCGCTGATCTGCTGCACCTCGCCCACCAGCACAAGCTGTTCCTTTTCGCTGACCATCCGATAGACCTTCGCCGCGTGCGGCCCGGTCTGCTCGACCAGGGCCTGCCCGCGCTGTACACGAGTGCGCTGGGTCAGATCGAGATCGGTCTGCTGGAAAATCTTCAGCGTCAGCGGAATCCCCAGCAGCCGCTCCCACACCAGCAACGCCCGATGTCGTTCGGTGTCGTTCATCGGTTGCAGGTTGTCGGCCATCAACGAAAACGTGCCATGGGCCAAACGCTCGCGGTATTGCTCGCTGCGCACCTGATTGAGCAGGTGCAACGCCAGTACCCCGAGCACCGCCACCAGAATCAGCGCCGCGCACATGCCGCCATAGATACGCAGGAAGATCGAATTCACAGCGGCAGTTCTGCGCAGGCTTCCGGCACGAAGAGATAGCCCTTGCTGCGCACGGTTTTGATCAGGCGCGGGTGATCGGGGTCGTCGCCGATCTTCGGGCGGATGCGCGAGATACGCACATCGATCGAGCGATCCTGTCCGTCGTAACCGATGCCGCGCAACGCAGTGAAGATTTCTTCCCGGGACAGGATGCGTCCGGCGTTGGACACCAGCAGCCACAGCAGATCGAATTCGGCGCTGGTCAACTCGATACCGCTGTCGCTCAGCCAGGCTTCGCGCAAGGCGTTGTCCACCACCAGCGGGCCGAATTGCAGACGACGAGGATTGCCCGATCCCTGTTCAGGTGTGTCACTGCGTCGCAACAACGCCTGGATGCGCGCCAGCAACAGACGCGGGCGCACCGGCTTGCACACGTAGTCATCAGCGCCGATGTCGAGGCCGAGAATCTGGTCGGCATCGTCGGTGCGCGCAGTCAGCATGAGGATCGGCCCGTCGTACCGGTCGCGCACCTTGCGGCAGATACTCAGGCCGTCTTCACCAGGGAGCATCAGGTCGAGAATCACCAGATCCGGCTGTTCCTTGATGATCCGCGCCGCCGCCAGCGCCCCGTTGCCTTCGATCTCCACATGCAATCCATTGGCTTGCAGGTATTCGCGGGTCAGTTCGGCCAGACGCTGGTCGTCCTCGACTATCAATACCTGCCAGGCTTCTTGCTCCACGGGTGACCTCTGCTTGCCATTGTTATTAGTAAAGGAAGGATCTTGTGGCGAGGGCGCTTGCTCCCGCTGACTGCATGGCAGTCCTTCATTTGTCATGTTTTTGGTGCATAAGAATGCAAGTGTTCGGGCCGATTGTATAAACGGCGTACAGCGAGAACACAAGTCGGCAAATGCGTTCGGACAAGGCCGTTTTTTGTGATAGGGTTCGCGCCCTTAAAAATCCGCTGAAGCGTTTTTCCCGAAGAAAAAACAGTGACAGACGGTCTAACTCAACGGGTCTGCGGCCTACATGCGAATTCGACATTTCGCACACAAATTACGCACAGGGTTATCCACAGGCTGTGCGTTGCAATCGCCCCCCAAAACGCATTATCTTGTAGCCCGCGCCTGAAAAACCCCTACATGTAGGGGTTGGCGCCAAAAACCAAACACAAACCGGGCAGTGAATTCAAGGCTTTTTATTGCCATTGTCGGGTTGAACCAAAGGTATTTTCAGAAGCCCAAACCGCGCCTGCGGATGGCTACCGTTTTTCAGCCGACCACGGCGTAAACGGTACGGGTGTTGCAGTGGCGAAACTGCTCCCCGAAAGGAATGCGGTTTCACGCGTATTGCGCGAACCGAAGACTTCGGCATGGAAGCGGCGCCCACAAGGCCCCTTCCTGATCTGTCCCGAAGTCGTTACCCGGCGCTGGCCGGTCGTAGTGCTTCAGGACGGAACGGTGGGCACCGTGATGGTGCCCAAACAAACATAGAGAACGTGGAGACACCCATGCAAACCGACACAACTCGCGAGAACCCGCAGGGCACCTTGCCGCAGGCCGCCGATTCGAATCCGGATCTGGCAGCCACCGCGCCTGGTCAACTGCGCGTGATCAAGCGTAATGGCACTGTCGTTCCTTACACCGATGACAAGATCACCGTCGCTATCACCAAAGCGTTTCTCGCAGTTGAGGGCGGCACCGCTGCCGCTTCGTCGCGAATCCATGACACCGTTGCCCGTCTGACCGAGCAGGTCACCGCGACCTTCAAGCGTCGCATGCCGTCGGGCGGCACCATCCACATCGAAGAAATCCAGGACCAGGTCGAACTGGCCCTGATGCGTGCCGGCGAGCAGAAAGTGGCTCGCGACTACGTGATCTACCGCGATGCCCGCTCCAAGGAGCGCGCCACCCGCACCACCGCCGAAGCACCGGTGCAAGCGCACCCGTCGATCCGCATCACCCGCGCCGACGGCAGCCTCGCGCCGCTGGACATGGGCCGTCTGAACACCATCGTCACCGAAGCCTGCGAAGGCCTGGCCGAGGTCGACGGCGACCTGATCCAGCGCGAAACCCTGAAGAACCTGTACGACGGCGTGGCCCTGAACGACGTCAACACCGCGCTGGTGATGACCGCCCGTACCCTGGTCGAGCGCGAGCCGAACTACTCGTTCGTGACCGCCCGCCTGCTGATGGACACCCTGCGTGCCGAAGGTCTGGGCTTCCTGGGTGTCGCCGAGAGCGCGACCCACCACGAGATGGCCGACCTGTACGCCAAGGCCCTGCCGGCCTACATTGCCAAAGGTATCGAGTTCGAACTGCTGAACCCCGTGCTGGCCGACTTCGACCTGGAGAAACTGGGCAAGGCGATCAACCACGAGCGCGACCAGCAATTCACCTACCTGGGCCTGCAGACCCTGTACGACCGTTACTTCATCCACAAGGATGGCGTGCGCTTCGAACTGCCGCAGATCTTCTTCATGCGCGTGGCCATGGGCCTGGCGATCGAAGAGAAGCAGAAAGAAGACCGTGCGATCGAGTTCTACAACCTGCTGTCCTCGTTCGACTACATGGCTTCGACCCCGACCCTGTTCAACGCCGGTACCCTGCGTCCACAACTGTCGAGCTGCTACCTGACCACCGTTCCGGATGACCTGTCGGGCATCTATCACGCGATCCACGACAACGCCATGCTGTCGAAATTCGCCGGTGGCCTGGGCAACGACTGGACGCCGGTTCGCGCACTGGGTTCGTACATCAAGGGCACCAACGGCAAGTCGCAAGGCGTGGTTCCGTTCCTGAAAGTGGTGAACGACACCGCCGTCGCCGTTAACCAGGGTGGCAAGCGCAAAGGCGCTGTGTGTGCCTACCTGGAAACCTGGCACATGGACATCGAAGAGTTCATCGAGCTGCGCAAGAACACCGGTGATGACCGTCGTCGTACCCACGACATGAACACCGCCAACTGGATCCCTGACCTGTTCATGAAGCGTGTCTTCGACGACGGCAAGTGGACCCTGTTCTCGCCATCCGAAGTACCGGATCTGCACGACCTGACCGGCAAGGCCTTCGAAGAGCGCTACGAGTACTACGAAGCCCTGACCGAATACCCGGGCAAGATCAAGCTGTTCAAGACCATCCAGGCCAAGGATCTGTGGCGCAAGATGCTCTCGATGCTGTTCGAAACCGGCCACCCTTGGCTGACCTTCAAGGACCCGTGCAACCTGCGCAGCCCGCAGCAGCACGTCGGTGTGGTCCACAGCTCGAACCTGTGCACCGAGATCACCCTGAACACCAACAAGGACGAGATCGCGGTCTGCAACCTGGGCTCGATCAACCTGCCGAACCACATCGTCGACGGCCAGCTGGACACCGCCAAGCTCAAGCGCACCATCGACGTGGCCGTGCGCATGCTCGACAACGTGATCGACATCAACTACTACTCGGTGCCGCAGGCGAAGAACTCCAACTTCCGTCACCGTCCGGTCGGCCTGGGCATCATGGGCTTCCAGGACGCGCTGTACCTGCAGCACATCCCTTACGGTTCCGACGCTGCCGTCGAGTTCGCCGACAAGTCGATGGAAGCGGTCAGCTACTACGCGATCCAGGCTTCCTGTGACCTGGCCGACGAGCGCGGCTCGTATGAGACGTTCCAGGGTTCGCTGTGGTCCAAGGGCGTACTGCCACTGGATTCGCAACAGATCCTGATCCAGGCTCGCGGCGAGAAGTACATCGACGTCGACCTGAAGGAAACCCTGGACTGGGCACCGGTTCGCGCCCGTGTGCAGAAAGGCATCCGCAACTCGAACATCATGGCCATCGCACCGACCGCGACCATCGCCAACATCACCGGCGTATCGCAGTCGATCGAACCGACCTACCAGAACCTGTACGTGAAATCGAACCTGTCGGGCGAATTCACCGTGATCAACCCGTACCTGGTTCGCGACCTGAAGTCTCGCGGCCTGTGGGACTCGGTCATGATCAACGACCTGAAGTACTACGACGGTTCGGTGCAGCAGATCGAGCGCATCCCGCAAGAGCTCAAGGCGCTCTACGCGACCGCTTTCGAAGTGGACACCAAGTGGATCGTTGACGCCGCCAGCCGTCGTCAGAAGTGGATCGACCAGGCCCAGTCGCTGAACCTGTACATCGCCGGCGCATCGGGCAAGAAACTCGACGTGACCTACCGCATGGCCTGGTACCGTGGTCTGAAAACCACCTACTACCTCCGTGCCCTGGCCGCGACCAGCACCGAGAAGTCGACCATCAACACCGGCAAGCTGAACGCGGTTTCCGCGGGCGGCAACCACGGTGACGATTCGGTCCTGGCAGCGCCTGCCGGCCCTGCTCCGGTACCGAAGGCCTGCGCCATCGACGAGCCGGATTGCGAAGCTTGCCAATAAGCTGAGCCGAATCAGGCGTTGCGAAACGCCTGATCGAGAAGCCCCCGACAGACTTCTGGTTTGTCGGGGGTTTTCTTTTGCCTGCGGGAAAAGCTAAAGCGCCCTCACCCTGGATGGGAGCAAGAACCGATCAAGTCGCCAGGAAGATGTATGCCGAAGTGAAATACCGAGATGAACTCGAGTTATAAAAAAGAATATCCCCAACCCAGCTTTGGCTTTGGCTTTGGCTTTCTACCACTCAACACAATGAGCGTTAGCTCGAGTACCGCTTTTGACGTGCCGGCCCCTTCGGCAGGCTGAGTGGAGGGTTTATCCGGGGGTGGGCGCGTAGCGCCGTTTGGCGAAGCCAAACACATCGAGAGGAGGTGCAGCGAAGCAAACCGGAGGCGATGCCCCCGGATGAATCCCGGAACGAAGGAACACCGAGCCTAGGCGAGGTGCCGAACGCAGGGGCCCAGACCTTTGGTTCCTTTGGGGCGTTTGCCAAAGGGACTCGCCGTAAGGGCGAAACCGCCAGCCGCCACACCCGAAGCAACGGATATACACCCAAACCCAAAACAGCATGGCCGTCTCCAAGAACGCCACGCCAAACAAAAAAAAAGCCCCTCAAAAAGAGGGGCTCCTTGAACAACCAAACATCAGGTCATCTGAATGATGGTCTGCATGATGGTGCTCTGGGTCGAGATGGTCTTGGCGTTCGCCTGATAGTTGCTCTGGCCCTTGATCAGGTCCACCAGCTCGTTGGTCAGGTTGACGTTCGATTCTTCCAGCGAGTTGGACACGACCGAACCCAAAGTACCGGTTTCCGGTGCGTCGTAGCCCGGGATACCCGAAGCGAAGGTTTCCTTCCAGGCAGTGCCGCCCACAGGCTGCAGGCCCTGTTCGTTGGTAAAGCTGGCCAGTGCAACCTGGCCGATGGCCTTGCTCTGGTTGTTGCTGAAGTTGGCGAACAGCGTACCGGTACCATCGATGGTCAGGTTGGTGATCTGGCCGGTGGCGTAACCGTCCTGAGTCGGGATGGAACGCGCGGTGTCGGCGTTGAACTGAGTGGTCTTGGCCATGGAGATGGTGATGCCGGCCGGGTTCGCTGAAGCGCCGTTGGCAGTCCATACACCATTGGTCACCGTACCCGGCACCCAGCCAGTGAGTTTCAGGTCGCTGCTGATGATCGGTGTACCAGGGTTCGCAGGATCCGGGGTGCTGACCTGGGTCAGTTTGCCGGTGCTGTCGAAGCTCATGGTCGAGGCCACCGGTGCAGTGGTTTTCGGATCGCTGCCGGTGGCATCCGGGTTACGACCGTCCACCAGGGTGTAGACCTTCCAGGTGTTGGCCCCGGTTTTCACCATGTACTGATCCATGACGTGGGAGTTGCCCTGGCTGTCATAGATCGGGGTGCTGAACGACTTGGTGTAGGTGGCAGTGTTGGTTGGATCGAATTTGCCTGCCGGTACAGTGTCGTCGATCACCGGAGCGGTCGAGTTCAGGTTGATGGTCGAAGTGACCAGCGAGGTGGACTTCGGCGCCAGGTTCGAGGTGTCGATCTTCAGGTCGGTCAACACGCCGTTGATGACTTTGCCGTTGGCGTCCACACCATAACCTTGCAGGCGCGAGGTGTAGTCGGTGTTGGTGATGAAGCCGTCCTTGTCGACCTTGAACGTACCGGCACGGGTGTAGGTGATCGAACCATTGTCGCTCAGGGTGAAGAAGCCCGAGCCGTTGATGCCCATGTCGAGCACGTTGCCGGTGTTGTTGATGTCGCCCTGGGTGAACTGCTGGGACACGTTGGCCAGGCGCACACCGTTACCGATGACCTTGCTGCCGCTGCCCAGACGAGTCGCCGAATAGACGTCCGCAAACTCGGCACGGGACGATTTGAAACCGGCGGTCGCGACGTTGGCGATGTTGTTGCCGGTCACGTCCAGTTGTTTGTTGGCTGCATAGAGACCGCTAAGGCCGATATTGAAAGACATATTCCACTCCTTTGTGCCGGTTAGTCGGCTCTATATACCAATGGTTTGTACTTTGGACAGGGCGACGGTGCCCTTGCCGGACAGGTTGAGCATCAGCTCGCCGCCGGTCTGGCTGATGGTCACGCTGGTGACGGTGGCCGGCAGGTAGGTCGCCATGTCCGTCGAGGTGCCATTGATCGAGGCGTTGGCCTTGACGGTATAAGTACCGGTCTTCACCAGGTTGCCGTCCTTGTCCTTGCCGTCCCAGGTGAAGCTCGCACTGCCCGCGGCGCGGCTGCCCAGATCGATGGTACGAACGACCGCGCCGCTGCTGTCGCTGATGGTGACGGTGCCGCCGGCAATCGACGATGGCACGGTGACCGAACCGGTCATGCCTTTGCTCGGATCGTCGAGCTGGACCGAGTTGGTCTGCACGATCACGTTACGGCCGACCAGCGACGAAGCCTGCAGGGCTTGCGACGAGTTGTAGTTGCCGGCCAGCGAGCTGACGGTGCTGTTGAGGGTGGTAATTCCCTCGAGGCTGCTGAACTGCGCCAACTGGGCAACGAATGCACTGTTGTCCTGCGGATCGAGCGGGTTCTGGTTTTTCAGCTGGGTGACCAGCAGTTGCAGGAACGCATCCTTGCCCAGGGTCTGGCCGCCGGTGGAGCTGTTGGTAGCCGAAGCGATGCCGTCACCGGTGGTCGAACTGGTCTTTTTCGACGAGTTCGCCAGGATGTCCTTCATCGTCAGGCTGCTGGTGGTATCGGTCACACTCATGGCAGTCGCCCCTTATCACTGACCGAGGGTCAATACCTTCTGCATCATGGTCTTGGCGGTGTTCATCATTTCGGCGTTGGTCTGGAAGGACCGGCTCGCGGAAATCATGTCAGCCATTTCTTCCACCACGTTGACGTTCGGGTAGTACACGTAGCCCTTGGCGTCGGCGGCCGGATGATTCGGCTCGTAGCGCGCCTCGAGGTTGCTCTGGTCTTCGACCACGCCGAGCACCTGTACGCCCTGACCTGCGGCATCCTGGTTCTGGAACAGCGAATCGCTGCCACCGCTCTGGCCGCCCTGGAACATGGTGGCGAACACCGGGTGACGGGCGCGATAGGTCTGGTCGATGCTCGACGAGACGGTTTCGGCGTTGGCGATGTTCGACGCCACGGTGTTGAGACGGGTGTTCTGTGCGCTCATGCCGCTGCCGGCAATGTTGAAAACGCTGGACAGGGACATGGATTATTCTCCGCGCAAGGCTGAAACCAGCCCTTTGAATTTACTGTTGAGCAGCGTGAAGCTGGCCTGGAAGCCGATGGCGTTTTGCGCGTAGTTCGACTGCTCAAGCTGGGCATCGACGGTGTTCTGGTCGATCGATGGCTGCATCGGTGTGCGATACATCAGCGACTCGTCGCCGTTGCCCAGGCCTTCAGCTTCGATGTGACGGCTGTTGGTCATGTTCAGGGCGATGGTGCCGTTGGCGTTCTTCTGGCTCTGTGCTTCGAGCACTTTGGAGAAGTCCAGATCCCGAGCCTTGTAGTTCGGGGTGTCGGCGTTGGCGATGTTGTTGGCCAGGACTTCAGCACGCTGGGCGCGGAAGCCCAAGGCTTGTTCGTGAATTCCGAGCGCTTTATCGAAGCTGATGCTCATGTCGGGAACCTTCAGGTGTCCGGTTTTTCGTAATCGGGTTATAGCAAGCCGCGTGCCAGTTTGAAAAAGCCCCGGTTTCCGGGGCTTTGAAGGGCCCCGGCAAGGCGGCGATGCCAGAAAAGCGGCAACGGGTTTCCGCCGGCTGCCGCTTTTCTGCCGCTTGCCCTCACCTTGAAAACGGTCAGGCATAAAAAAACGGGAGCCCAGAGGACTCCCGTTTTTTTGAATCGCCGCTGCCAGTCACTTCGCCTGGTAAATGATCCCCGGATTGCACTGGACCATCTGGTAATGATCCGGCAGACCGTTCAGCGCTTCCGAAGCGCCGAGGAACAGATAACCACCCGGTTTCAACGTGCTGTGAATACGCAACAGGATGTCCTTCTTCACCTCGGCGGAGAAGTAGATCAGCACGTTACGGCAGAACACGATGTCGAACTTGCCCAGGCTGGCGTAGCTGTCGAGCAGGTTGAACGAGCGGAATTCCACCCGGTTCTTGATTGGTGCCTTGACCACCCAGCGTCCCGGCCCTTTCGGATCGAAGTAGCGCTGCAGACGATCGGCAGACAGACCGCGACCGATCGCCAGACTGTCGTACTCGCCGGTCTTGCAGTTGGTCAGCATGCTGCCGGACAGATCGGTGGCGACGATCTGTACGCCCATCTTCAACTGACCGATATTGGTCCGCTCGAACTCGTCGATCGACATCGACAGCGAATAAGGCTCCTGACCCGACGAACAGGCCGCCGACCAGATCCGCAGACGCTGGTTGGGACTGGCCTTGATTGCCTCGGGCAGCACCTTGTTCTTCAAGACCTCAAACGGATAGGTATCGCGAAACCACAGGGTTTCGTTGGTCGTCATGGCATCGACCACCTGCTCGCGCAAACCGCTGCGCGGCTGGGTCTGGATGCGCTGTACCAGCTCACCCAGCGTCTTGATGCCCTGCTGCTCCATCAGTTTGTTGAGACGGCTCGACACCAGGTACTGCTTGTTTTCACCGAGCAAAATGCCACAGGCTTTTTCCAGGAAGACCCGGAACTGTTCGAAATCCAAATTACCCGTAGACAAATGATGCCGCCTCTTAAATCGTGTTGACCGCCAGGGGCAGAAGGCCCCTAGCTGATATCTGCTGCTTTGATCCGGTCGACTACCCGGGATGCCAGGTCGTCAGGACGGAATTTGGCCAGGAAGTCATCGGCGCCGACCTTCTTGACCATCGCCTGGTTGAACACACCCGACAACGAAGTATGCAGGATGATATGAAGCTTTTGCATGCGTGGATCGCTGCGGATTTCCGCCGTGAGGGTGTACCCGTCCATTTCCGGCATCTCGATGTCGGAAATCATCATCAGGAACTCTTCTTCCGGCTTCTTGCCCTCGTCGACCAGCTGGCGCAGGTAATCCAGCGCCTGCTTGCCGTCGTTCAGCGCCACCACTTCGACACCCACCGTCTGCAGGCAACGTGTCACCTGTTTGCGCGCCACCGACGAGTCATCGACCGTCAGCACCCGCAACGACAGCGCCTTGCTCTGGGTCTCGACATCCACCACGCCGACCGAAATCGCTTCCGGCGTCGGGGCCACTTCCGCCAGCACCTTCTCGACGTCGATGATTTCGACTAGCTGATTGTCCACCCGAGTCACAGCGGTCAGGTAGTGATCGCGACCGGTGCCCTTGGGTGGCGGATGGATCTCCTCCCAGTTCATGTTGACGATACGTTCCACCGAGTGCACCAGGAAACCCTGGGTCTTGGTGTTGTATTCCGTGATGATCACGAACGGACTGTTTTTGTCTTTCAACGCCCCGGAGCCGGTCGCCATTGCCAGATCGAGGATCGGAATGGTTGCCCCCCGGATATTCGCCACCCCGCACACGACAGGACTGGACTTGGGCATCAGCGTCAGTTGCGGGCATTGCAGCACTTCCCGAACCTTGAACACGTTGATCCCGTAGAGCTGCTGGCCGTCAAGACGGAACAACAACAGCTCCAGGCGATTCTGCCCTACCAGTTGCGTGCGCTGGTTCACCGAATCCATTACACCAGCCATGCCCAGACTCCTACACCAACGCCAAGTGTTGTTGCGACGCACATTCATTGCTAAACGGCACGGCGCTTGCTTTTTAACCCGTATGAACACTCAAACGACATTTTTCCGACGTCTGACATCCCCCCTCCGCAGAGGGCTTTGCGCGATGTCCGCCGTTTACCTGCTTTTTGCGGGCAGCCCTGCCAGTGCTGATGCGGTTACCTTGCCTGACATGCTTATCGGCGTCACTCAGGGCTTTCTTGAATTCACCGTAGAAGACTATTTGGCTACCAGTCAAACAGAAGGGCGTTATGAAATCGAGGTCAAGCAGCTCGATCCGCGCATGCGCATGCCTATGTGCGACAAGGAATTGACAGCGTCACTGGAGAGCCCGGGGCGCCCTTTGGGCCGCGTAACGGTCAAGGTCCGTTGTGAAGGCGCATCCCCCTGGACCGTGTTCGTGCCCGCTCAAGTCCGCCTGTTTCGCGAGGTCGTGACGACCACTCGCCCCCTCAAGCGCGCCGGTATCATCGAACCTCAGGATGTGACGTTGCGCGAGCATGATGTTAGCCAGATCAATCAGGGTTTCCTGACGTCGGTAGACGAAGCTGTCGGGCAAAAATTGACCCGACCAACGGTCGCCGACCAGGTGCTGACGCTGGTACACCTGGAACAGGCGGAAGTCGTTCGCAAGGGTGATCAGGTGGTGATTACCGCCCGCAGCGGCACACTCGCCGTGCGCATGCCAGGCGAAGCCCTGTCCAACGGCGGCCTGAAAGAACAGATTCGAGTGAAAAACCTCAACTCCCAACGGGTCATCAAGGCGCAGGTCATGGCGCCGGGCCAGGTGGAAGTGGCCATGTAAAACAGGCAAGGAGAAAACTGGCGCCGACCCCGGCTGTTCCCTAAACTGTGCCGCAGCAGGTTCTGTACGGCGCATGCAGGCTCATTGGTAAAAGAGCCTAAAGTTTTCCATGGGATGGCCGAGAACATGGCAAGCGTCCAAATTCCCAGAGGTTTTTAACATGGTCATCGATTTCAGCCGTTTGAACAGCTCCTCGTCACTTACGGGCAGTACACGTACCAGCGCGCCCAAGGAAACTGCCGAATCCGGCACTTCCGCGCCGCTGAATACCCCGGCCGAACAGGCCAGTACCGCAAAAAGCGGGGAATCGGTACACCTCAGCAATGAGGCTCAACAGTTGCAGAAGGTCACTGACAAGCTGCGCGATCAACCTGCTGTCGACAAAGCCCGCGTGGCCGAGCTGAAAGCAGCGATTGCCGATGGCAGCTATAAAGTCGACAGCAACCGTGTAGCCAGCAAACTGCTCAACTTCGAAGCCCAGCGCTAGGCCTTGGCCTGCGCCAGGCTTTTGGACGCTTAAAACCCAAGGCCAGCCATGCACGACACTACTTTATTGCAACTGATCACCGACGACTTTGCTCCAGCTCAACAACTGCTGGAGTTGCTGCATACCGAGTCCCTCGCCTTGCACGGTCGCGACATGCCCCTGCTGGAAGAAATTCTGGCGCGCAAACAGGCATTGATCATTTTGCTCGAGCAGCATGGCCGCAAACGCAGCGAAATCCTCGCCAGTCTCAATCTGTCGCTTGATCGTCAGGGCCTGGAGCAATTGGCCAGCCAGTCGAGCATCGGCGAACAACTGCTGAGCCAAAGCGATGTGCTGACCGATCTGATCGCCCAGTGCCAGGTCGCCAACGCGAAAAATGGTCAATCGATCGTGGTGCAACAGGCCGCCACGGCCAATCAGCTGAAAATCCTCACCGGTGGCGAGCCTCCAGCGCTCTATGATGCCAGCGGCACTTTCTCCAAACTGCAGAAACCGCGCGCGCTCAGCCAGGCGTGATGCTTTCTTCCATGCGTGCGCCCTATCAACGCGCGAAACATGCTGGCAAAATAATGGCCAGCCGTAGTCAAATTTTGTCTGGAGATTGATTCAACGTGTCCAACGTCCTCAGCGCGGATGATTCTCCGCAGCCACCAAAGGTGCTCACCACGCCTCTGGAAATCTCCAGCAACCTGCGCCAGCTGCAAGAGAGCCACGATCCGCTGATCATTACCTTTCACGAACGCAGCCAGCGCTTCCAGAGCTACCTGATCAAGGTCGACCGGGAAACCGCCACCATTGCCCTGGATGAAATGATTCCCCGTGACGGCGAGCGCTTCCTGCTGGCCGGCGAGCCGTTCAAGGTCGAGGGTTTTCATGACGGCGTGCGGATTGCCTGGGAATACAACGGCACACTGGATATCAAGGAGTCGGACGGCGACCGCTACTATATTGGCCAGATGCCCAGCGAAGTGGTCTATCACCAACGCCGCAACGCCTTCCGTGCCGCACTTAAGCTGACCGACCTGGTGAGCGTCGAACTGGGCGGCGAAAAACTCAAGTCGCCTCTCGGTGGCAAACTGCTGGACATCTCCGCCACCGGTTGCAAGCTGCGCTTCGAAGGCGACATCACCGAGCGCCTGCAACTGGGCCAGGTCTACGACCGCCTGATCGCCCCGCCACTGTTCGGCAACCAGCCGGCCGCCGTGGAGCTGCGCTACCTGCATTTCGAAGAAAAGCTCAACATCACCTTCGCCGGCCTGCGCTTTCATAACATCAGCGGCCCGGCCGCGCGCAACGTCGAGCGTTTCGTCTACCAGTTGCAACGCGAAGCGCGGCGTTTCGACAAAGACGATCTCTGATCCGTCCGCACCCTAAAAAAACGGGCAGCACCTTGTGGTGACTGCCCGTTTTTTATGCCTGATACCTTTCCGGGATCAAGGTTTGGCGCCACTGATGTCAGGCGCAGAATTGTCGTTGCCGGTATCAGTCTCTACCGCCGGTTCCGGCTCGGGATCAGGTACCGGCTCGGTAGCGACCGTCGCCTGCATCTGCTCCTGCACCACCTGTTCATCGACCCGCGGATCGAGCGCGGCTACCAAGGGTGAACTGGACATGCTGTCCGGCATCGCCACGTGATGCAGCGGCGCATCGTCGACCTGATGCAGATTGGTCACGGCCTTCGGCCGGATCCGCCAGACCAGCACCAGAGCGAAGAACGTAAAGAACGCATACAGGCTCTGACTGCCGAACAGCTTCATCAACACGCCGGCAAGCAACGGCCCGACACTGGCGCCGACCCCGTAAGTCACCAGCAACATCGCGGTCAGCGACACCCTCCGCTCACCTTCGACATGGTCGTTGGAAAACGCCACCGCCAGCGGATACAGACAGAACTGCACCAGAGAACACAGGAAGCCGACGACGAAAAGAATCTCCAGCGGCACCTGCGGAAGGATCGCCAACGGTAGCGCAGCCAGTGCCAGAAACCCGGCAAAACAGCGGATCAGCAGAGCCCGGTCATAACGATCGGACAACCAGCCCAGCGGCCACTGCACCAGCAACCCGGCAAAAATGCACGTACCCATGAACAGACCGACCTGTTCGGTCGTCAACCCCTGTTGTGACGCATAGAGCGGCGCCAGACCGTAGAACGAGCCGATGATCAACCCGGCCCCGAGCACTGTGCTCAGCGACTGAGGCACACGCTTGATGAAAAAGCGCGGCTCCATCGGCGCCGGATGCAGTGGCGCCGGGTGAATCCGCCGGGTCAGCGCCACCGGCACCAGACACAAGGCAAAACACAGGGCGACCAGCATCAGCAGTTCCAGGCCCAGCCCGGGGTGCATGACCAGAATCAACTGACCGAGCACCAGCCCCAGATACGAGGCAATCATGTAACCGCTGAATACCATGCCACGCTGGCTGGCGTCGGCTTGTTCGTTCAGCCAGCTCTCGATCACCATGTACTGGCACATCATGCCGAGGCCGACGACGGTCCGCAGCACCAGCCAGGCCGGCAGCCAGTCCACCAGACCGTGGCCCAGCACCGCCGCACCGACGATCCCGGCACAGGCCGAATAGGCGCGGATATGGCCGACCCGTGCGATCAGGCGGTGGCCGATCTTGCCGCCCAGCACCAGGCCAAAATAGTTGGCCGCCATCAAGGCACCGACCCACAGGCCGTCGACGTGATCGGCTGCCAGGCGCAACGCCAGATAAGTAGAAAGAAGGCCCGAGCCGATCAACATCATCAGCGAGGCGAAATACAGCGCTCGAAAGGATTTCCAGATTTGGCGCATCGGCGTTCCGAGCGGCTCCTTGCGGTAAGTGTCGGGCTATCGAACGATAGCCCGATGACGACATTTCGTCAGGCCTGGGCTGCCAGAACGCGCCGTTCCCAGGGAGTGATCTCATCAAAGAAACTGGTCAGTTCCATGGTCTTCGAAGCGACGTAGCCTTCGATGAACTCGTTGCCGAACAGTTCCCGGGCCAGCTGGCTGCGCTTGAGGCGATCGATCGCAGCGTGCAACGTACACGGCAGCGAAAGATTGTCCGGCACGTCGAACTCACCCTGGATCGGCGCACTCGGCTCCAGCTCATGCTCAATGCCATACAGGCCGGCCGCCAGGCTCGCAGCGATGGCCAGGTAAGGGTTGGCATCGGCGCCCGGCAAACGGTTTTCGACCCGACGTGCGACCGGAGAGCTGGCCGGAATTCGCAGACCCGCCGCACGGTTGTCGTGGGACCAGCAGGCATTGTTCGGCGATGCAAACGGGTGGCACAGGCGCTGGTAAGAGTTGACGTTCGGCGCAAACAGCGCCGTGAAATCAGCCATGCCAGCCTGTTGTCCGCCGATGAAGTGACGGAACATCGAGGTCGGCTGACCGTTCTCGTCGCTGAACACATTCTTGCCGCTGCCGGTCTCGACGATGCTCTGATGGATATGCATCGAGCTGCCCGGCGTGTGCGCCAGCGGCTTGGCCATGCAGACCACGGTCAGGCCATGCTTGAGCGCAACTTCCTTGAGCAGATGCTTGAACAGGAAAGTCTGGTCGGCCAGCAGCAGCGGATCGCCGTGCAGCAGGTTGATCTCGAACTGGCTGACGCCCATCTCGTGCATGAACGTATCGCGCGGCAAACCGAGCGCAGCCATGCATTTGTAGACTTCACTGAAGAACGGCCGCAGGCCATTGTTGGAACTGACGCTGAACGCCGAGTGACCATCCTCGCGCCGACCATCGAGGCCGACTGGCGGCTGGAATGGCTGGTTCGGATCGGTGTTCGGCGCAAACACAAAGAATTCAAGCTCGGTCGCCACCACCGGCGCCAGACCACGGGCCGCATAACGGGCGATGACTTTCTTGAGCTGGCCACGGGTCGACAGGTTGGAGCTTTCGCCGCTCAGCTCGTCGGCGTCACAGATGGCCAGGGCACGTGGCTCATCGCTCCACGGCAGCGGGTGGATCTGCGCAGGGTCGGCGACCAGCGCCAGGTCACCGTCATCGCTGCCGTAGAACCGTGCAGCGGGATAGCCTCCCATGATGCATTGCAGCAGCACCCCCCGGGCCATCTGCAAACGCCGCCCTTCGAGGAAACCCTCGGCGGTCATCACCTTGCCCCGTGGCACGCCGTTCAAATCCGGCGTGACACATTCAATCTCATCAATGCCCGTCAATCGCTGCGCGAGTGAACGCTGGCCATCGGTTGTCATGACGCAATCCTTGTTATTGTGCGAGCCGCGAACGGCGACCCGGACAACATAGGCCTCGCCTGTTCGGAATTTCAAGCAGCGGCCAACAAAAAGACCTCAGGATGACGAATCCACGCCTCAGGGCAGGTAAATGCTGAACACGCCACCGCCCAGCGGCCCGCCATTGCGGATCTCGGTGCGACCGCCGACACCGTTGCGCTGATGCAGCGCCGCAATACGCCCGGCGAAGTACAGACCCAGGCCGGTACTGCCGCTGCTGTGGTTGATGCCCTGCACATAGTCGGCTTGGCGCTCGAGCATTTCGGCAGGATAACCGGGGCCGTCGTCACTGATGCTCAGCACCAGCTGCCCGGCCTCATCGCTGACCGTGATCAGCAACGATTCACGGGCATAGCGGATCGCGTTGTTGATGCAGTTGCCCAGCACCGAAGCAATCAGCTCACGGTCGAAGAACCCCAGGGGACTGAGCGGATCGACCTCGTAGGTTGCGATGATTCCACGACTGGCGAACACCTCCTGATGGGACGCCAGTTGCGCCTCGATGAAATCGTCCAGTTCGTGATAGGCCGGCTGCAACGGCATCTGGTTGACCCCGAGTTTGTATAACCCGAGCAACTGCACCAGCATGCCGTTGAGGTGGGCGAACTCGAAATCGATCACGCCCTGTTCCGGTAACTGCCGTTCGGCTTCGGGCAGGCGCGCCAGCCATTGGCTGTGGGCCTGCATCAACATCGCCAGGGAGTTCTTCATGTCGTGCACGGTGGAGGCGATCACCGTGGAAAAATCCAGTGCCTGCTCGTCTTGGTTCATTCGCCAAACGCCTTGCTTTTCAGCTTCTGATAACGCGGATAACGCGCGTCGGTGTCGGGCATCAGGCCGACCATTTTCAGGCAGGCCCGACATTCTTCCAGCTCCGCCGACGGCACACTGGTGTCGGTGCCGTGCAACAGCGACTGCGCCATGTTCAGCGCGATGCTGATGTTCTTCGGTTGCATCTTCAGCGCCTTGCGGAAGACCTCGCGGGCCTCCGCCAGATTGCCGGTCTTGTACACACGCACGCCCTGTCGGTTGAGGTCGGCGGCAGCGTTGCTGGAACTGAGAATAGTCGGGTCGTCGGTAAGCTTGGCGATGTCTTTCATCACCGCCGGGTCATCGCCGTAAATCTCCGCGCAACTCTTGAGCATCGACGTGCCCGCCTCGGTCTGACCGAGCATCTGCAATTGTTTGGCTACCAGCAATGCCGCTTCCGGGCTCATGAACTGCTCCATGCCGTCGAGACGCATCAGTGCTTGCTCGGTGAGCTTCTCAGCGGTTTCGGCATCGTTGAGCAGCAGACTGGTGGCCTTCATCAGACGCGCGCGGATCTGCAAACCGGGATCGCTCGGGTTTTCCTTGGCCACGGCACTGAGGGTGGTGTTGATCTCCAGCCGCGTACGGGTATCCAGGCCCTTTTCGCTGCCCTTGCTGATCAGCGCATGGGCCAGCCCCAGGTTGCTTTCCGGATCCTTGAAGCGCGACTGCGCGCCCTGCGCCACCGCCTGACGATAGGCGCGCGAGGCCGTGTCGAAATCTTCGTTGGTCATCGCCAGCTTGCCGAGCAGCGCCTGACGGCGAACCGCCAGCGGCGACAGGCGGATCGCCTCTTCCAGCACCTTCTGTGCGCCTTTTGTATCGCCCTCTGCCACCAACACATCGGCCATGCCGTCGTACAGCGCCGGCATCATAGGGAATACTTTCAGGGCTTTTTCATACACGCCTTTGGCCTGGGCCACCTGACCACGCTTGAACAGCAACTTGCCCAGCCCGGCAAAAGCCCATGGCAACGGCCGGTCGGCGATGATGCTGTCATACAGGCGCTCAAGCGCTTCGTTCTGATTCATGTCGCGCAAGGCATCGGCGCGGTAGCGCAGGCACAGCGGCGAATAGCGGATATCCTGCTTGCACAGGGCGATACAGGCGTTGAGCACCTCCACCGGCTTGCCACGGTCGAGGGCTTGCAGAATCGGCTTGAGCAGGGTCTTGCGCTGCTCCAGACGTTCCAGGCGCTGGGCCAGACCGACGCGATTGAAGGGCTTGGTCAGGTAAGCATCCGGCTCATGCTCCAGGGCGCTGAGCACCATGGCCTGACTGGTCTCGGCGGTGACCATCACGAACACCGCTTCGTGACTGATCAGCTTCTCCATCATCAGGTCTTCCAGCACCTGCTGACCGTTTTTCTTGCCGTCACCGAGGTGGAAGTCCTGAAGAATGAAATCGTAGGACTTCTGCGCGCACATTTTCAGCGCCTGCTCACCGCTGTCGGCAGTGTCCACGTCCTTGACGCCCAACTCGCGCAACATCGAGCGCACGGAACTGCGGAAATCCGAGAAATCATCGACGATCAGAAAACTCTTTTGGTGATACGACAGCATCGAAGATTTCCAGGCAATTGAAGAGGATGGACCGAGGGCACATTTCAGGCGCGCTGATGATAGCTGCCGGCCAAATGCTATCAAGCGATTTCGTGCGACTCTGAAGTCACCGAATGGGTTATCGGCCGGATCAGCGGTTCTCTTGAAGCGGGGGTTCAAGATTCATTGCACAGCGATTACCCTGCGCGCCTGTTCCCACCCTCCTGCTTTCAAGGTTTTTATCGTGTACATCAAAGGACGCTACATCGTGTCGACCTGTGCGCTGCTGTTTTTCCAGCAGGCACTGGCGACCGGAATGGACTGCACAAAAGCGGCAAGTGCTGTGGAACATGCGATTTGCGCAGAGAAATCGCTGTATGAGCTGGATGCACGGATGGGGGCGACTTACCGGAAATTGATGTCGGCCACTCCGATACAGACCGAAGTGAAAAAAGCCCAGCGCCAGTGGCTGAAGGCGCGCGATCAATGTGCCGACAACATCGGTTGCCTGAACCAGCGCTATCAGGATCGCTTGCAGGTATTGCACGGGCAGTGGATCGAAGCCGTTGCCTATAAGCCGGACGACATTGACAGGCAGGTTATGGAGGATCTGCAACTGCGGGTTCGGGAGATGAGCAAGGAGCATCCGGAGTTTGCGCTGGAGCGGGCGCTGGATTCTCTCACGCTTGGCGAAGTCGGCAGCTCGTTTTCAGCTGAGCTGGATCAAGACGAGCAACCACTCTTTCCCACCACCATCCCCAAAGGCGTCACGCAAGCCGAATGGAAAGCACTGCAAGCATCCGACATCAAGGGAGCAGCGGAGTCAGGTCCAACCTCCTACACCCTGATGGATCTGGATGGCGACGGTCAGCGCGACCTTATCGTGGAAACCTACGCGGGCGGCACCGGGATGTTTCACTACACGGAAACCTGGCGTCGGGTCGACAGCAGATTTATCAGGAGAGCCGCTGAAATTGCCCCTGAGACCAGTAACGACAGCGTTCTTTTCTATACCAATGATCGTGGTGCCAATCAGTCCGCCTACCTGATCGGCAGTCATGGAAGAATCTATTTCGCTTATCGAAACGGCAGTTACGGCGAAGATCAGGTCTTCCTGCTCAATCCCCTGAAAATCAACAGGCAAGTGCCGACTGTCAGCGTGCACTACGACTATCGACTGACCATTCCACGTACTCAGCACCTTGAGGACAGCAGTAAAGCCTACGAACTGGAGCCGTCCCTGCAGAAAGTGCTCGCCAACGCCGTGACAAACGTGAACGCAACGGCCGGGGTGACAGGCCGGCACAAACAACCGCTCTGCCCCATTCCCCAATCCGCCAGGGACAGTGAGGAGTACTACAGCTACGGTGCGAGCTATTACGCGATCGAGCCTGTCGCTGACTTCCCCGTGATCATTGGTGAAGATTGTTTCGTCGCCAGACTGATCAACTGGTTCGGCAGCTACGATGAAAAGACCGGGCTTTTTGCCCAGCTGACCCTGCGTAAACCAGAAGCTGAAGGCCAGGAGCGAGGCTATACGGTCAACGGACGTCGACATATCACCCGGATCAGCACTTCAGTCGGCAAAGCCGAAGGTGGCGCCGAGACGTTATAGGTGATTTGGCAAACCCAACAAAAAACCCCACCAGATCACTCTGCGTGGGGCTTTCGAATATGTGGTGTCCCAGGGCAGGTTCGAACTGCCAACCTTCCCCTTAGGAGGGGGATGCTCTATCCAATTGAGCTACTGAGACACGGAACTGCCGGTACGACAGACGGCGTGCATGTTAACGGCCAGGCCCTGATTTGTCATGTCATCCGCTGGTTTTTTAAAGTGTAGGCAGGCGCCTTGCAATATCGTGGGATGTTTTGCCGTGCAATTTGCACACCTCAAAAAAGCCATCATTGCAGAATGCAATTCCCACCGTGTTAAAAACCCTTCCAAATGCTTGTTTTTAAAGGACTTAACAGCGGTTAGACTATTGGCACGACGGCTGCTTCCGGTTCTTGCAACAGAACAAAACGGAGCATCGCCTCATGAACCGCTTCCTCTTGCTCGCAAATGCAATGGCTCTGATGACGCTGGTGGGTTTTCATTTTATCCCCCAGCACAACGAAGCCGTGACTCAGCGTATGCCGCATTACCTGCAAGTGCAGAAGGCGCCACAATGGGCGGTGATGAACGATCAACATGACTTTGCTGCGCATGACGTCAGCGAGTCGGATCAGGTACCGACCGCTCAGTTGTCCGAACGCCTGGTGTTTTGAATCATTTTCGGGAGTACCGCATGTCCAGATCCGCCCTGGGATTATTGATCCTCGCTGTCTTGAGCGGTGTTTTGCATTTCTCGCTGTTCGAAAGGACGGAAATCTCCCTGCCACTGATTGGCTGCGGTGTGTTCGCCGTTCTGTTTGCGCTGGCTTTGGTGGCCGGGCGCAAGATCAAGTTTGATCCTGTCCTGCGCTGAGCGTTACCAGTTCCAGCAAATGACCGACGGCATCCGCCAGCTCACCCGAGTTGTCGATCAAATGCACAGGCTTGTCGGTTGAGCGTCTTTCCTTGAACAGCGTATTGCGGGCAAGCCTTGCGTCGATCTGAGCAAGCGTCTCCCGGCCACGTCTGAGCAGGCGCTCACGCAAGACATCATCCCGGACCGTCAGCAGCACAGGCACCAGGGACGGATAGCTTTCCAGCGCTTGCCTGAGGTTCGCACGAGAGCCATTTACCAGTACGTGTCTCCCGGCTTTCAACCACTCATCCATCTCGACAGGGATGCCGTAGGCAAGACCGTTGGCCCGCCACGCCAGCGAAAATTTACCCGCGCGCTCACGCTGCTCGAACTCTTGCGGCGTTACGCCAATCGCATCTTCACCCACCGATTCAGCCGAGCGCGTAATCACCCGACGCATCACTTCGCAGTTCAGCGCACGCAACGGCTCACGCGCAGCCTCGATCAGACTGTCCTTGCCGGAGCCGGATGGCCCCATGAGATAAATCAGCCTGCCATCCATCCTGAAAACGCCCTCCGGCGGGGATTTGCCCCTGGTAAATCGGCCATTTGCCACTATCCTGTACAAGGTAAGGAACAAGGATTTTATCCCGCATAGCATGCACGGTCTGACGCCTTCGGGCATCCGTTCGTGCGCTTCAGGACGCGGTCAGCGATACGGGCCGGCGCATTCTTTTCAAACCAGTCCGCATTTCTGATAATTGGTGCTGGCATTACGCCTTTACCCGGATCAATATTTGTCACAGAATTGACGCCAATGATCTGGCAATTTTGAGGCAAGATGCGAGCCTCTTAACAATTCAGGTTGAACCATTTGGCGCGGATGCATGTCCTACACCTCATCCTGCGGCCAATCCCGAGAACCGCTCCCCTGAACTAACCGGTTAAATATATGCGCCCATTGAAACAGGCAATTTATTCCAGCCGTACGGCTGACAAGTTCGTCGTACGTCTGCCAGACGGAATGCGTGAACGCATTGCCGAGGTGGCTCGCAATCATCATCGCAGCATGAACTCCGAGATCATTGCACGCCTTGAGCAGAGTCTCATTCAGGAAGGCGCACTGGGCGAAGAGCTGAGCATGCGTCTGGACAGCCCTGAACTGTCGCTGCACGAACGCGAACTGCTGCAACGCTTCCGCCAACTCTCCCATCGCCAGCAGAACGCGCTGGTTTCTCTGATCGCTCACGACGCCGAAATGGCCGCAGACGCATCCTGAGTCAAACCGAACATCTCAAGCCAGCATGAATGCTGGCTTTTTTTTGCTCCCTGCTCGAGCTTTTCAAGGACGAAAAAAAGCCCGCCATTCGGCGGGCTGTTTGTATATGGAAAATCAAAGAAGAAAAATCGTCGCCAATCCCAGGAAGATGAAGAAACCGCCACTGTCAGTCATGGCCGTGATCATCACGCTGGCTCCCATTGCCGGGTCGCGCCCCATCTTGGCCAGGGTCATAGGGATCAAAACCCCCATCAGCGCCGCCAGCAACAGGTTGAGCGTCATTGCAGCCGTCATTACCACGCCCAGCGACCAACTGCCGTACAGCATGTACGCCACTACACCGATCACACCGCCCCAAACCAGGCCGTTGATCAACGCTACAGCGAGCTCCTTGCGCATCAGGCGCGACGTATTGCCGGTACTGACCTGATCGAGCGCCATGGCCCGAACGATCATGGTGATCGTCTGGTTGCCTGAGTTGCCGCCAATACCTGCCACGATCGGCATAAGTGCTGCCAGGGCCACCAGTTTCTCGATCGAACCTTCGAAGAGGCCAATCACACGGGATGCGACGAAAGCGGTGATCAGATTGATCGCCAACCAGGCCCAACGGTTGCGCAGGGATTTCCAGACCGAGGCAAAAATATCTTCCTCTTCACGCAGACCCGCCATGCTGAGGACTTCGCTTTCGCTCTCCTCACGAATCAGGTCGACCATTTCGTCGATGGTCAGACGACCGATCAGCTTGCCGTTCTTGTCGACCACCGGGGCCGAAATCAAGTCATAACGCTCGAACGCCTGAGCGGCGTCGTAGGCATCTTCGTCCGGGTGGAAACTCACCGGATCGCTGGCCATTACTTCGGAAACCTGTTTCTCCGGGTCATTGACCAACAAACGCTTGATCGGCAGCACCCCCTTGAGCACGCCGTCGTAATCGACCACGAACAGCTTGTCGGTATGACCCGGCAACTCTTTGAGACGACGCAGGTAACGCAAAACCACCTCGAGACTGACATCCTCACGGATAGTCACCATCTCGAAGTCCATCAGCGCACCGACCTGCTCCTCGTCGTAGGACAGGGCCGAACGCACGCGCTCGCGTTGTTGCTGATCCAGAGTCTCCATCAGTTCATGGACGACGTCTCGCGGCAGCTCGGAGGCCAGGTCAGCAAGTTCGTCGGCATCCATGTCCTTGGCGGCGGCCAGGAGTTCGTGATCGTCCATGTCGGCGATCAGCGTTTCACGGACGGAGTCGGATACTTCGAGAAGAATGTCACCGTCGCGATCAGCCTTGACCAATTGCCAGAGCGTCAGACGATCGTCCAGCGGCAAAGCTTCAAGAATGTAGGCAACGTCGGCGGAGTGCAGATCATCGAGCTTGCGTTGCAGCTCGACGAGATTTTGCCGGTGAACCAGGTTCTCGACCCGGTCATGATGTGCGCCTTCCTGGCGGTGAGTCAGGTCTTCGACAACTCGCTGGCGCTGCAGTAGCTCAACGACCTGAGCCAGGCGATCCTGCAGGCTTTCCTGTGTTTTCTTTACTTCGATTTCTGACATAGGCGAACTCCACTCCCAGCAGCGGGGCACGCCGGAAGGATCAATCAGTCAATTCATGATTGGTAAAACTGAGTATTGAGTAACTACTGGGTAAGTCCATGGAGGTTTTCCATAAGCCCCGGCGGGGCTGACGGGCGCAATGATACACCGCCTGACGGTTTTAAACGTTAAAAAATCCAGCCTGAAACAAGCGCTTGCGAGACAAAGCTGAGCGCTGTCCTGATTCTCCAGAGTGCGACGACTCATCCTGAAAAGAAAACACACCGGCGGTGAAAAAACTGCCGGCTACGCTTGATGAGGATCGTCATGGAGGACGCCGAATGCCATCAAGAACATCCCGACTCATGCTGACCACCCTGCTCTGCCTCCCTGCTACAGGGAACACAACAACATTTCATCGCTGTGAAGCCCCGGACGGCAGCCTTACGTTCACCACGCTGAGCTGCGCAAACGATGAACGCCTTTCAATTCAAGAGGTGCATCCCTACTCACCCGGCTCGACCGTGGCCCTGATACCCGAAGCCCGGCACGAAGAAATATCCGGGATGAATAACAGAAAACGAGAAATGGCCATCGTGGGGCGCACATTCGACAAATGTGGAGATCTGATCGACGCAAGACAAAAGCGCGAAGCAATCATCAATCAGCGAATCATCGCAGGCATGAACCAGCAGGACGTCGAAAGCGCACTGGGCAAGCCCGACAAGATCAGCATCCGAAATTCTTCAACAAGCTATAGCTATAATCTCAAGCGAGGCCGGAGTGCGCTGATCGATTTCGATGAGAAAGGATGTGTGACAGGAAAACTCAAATCCCGGACAGCAAAAAGCCCGCGTTAAACGCGGGCTTTCTGGTATATGGTGCACTCGACAGGATTCGAACCTGTGACCGCTCGGTTCGTAGCCGAGTACTCTATCCAGCTGAGCTACGAGTGCATTTTGTGTTTTTAGACCAGACCACAACTGGCTGAAACCAAGTTATTTACATTGCTGCAACTAACCCTTAAATGGTGCACTCGACAGGATTCGAACCTGTGACCGCTCGGTTCGTAGCCGAGTACTCTATCCAGCTGAGCTACGAGTGCATTTGTGTTTGTTAGACCAGATCACACCTGGTTGAAGCCGAGTCATTTACATTGCGGTAACTGACTCTTAAATGGTGCACTCGACAGGATTCGAACCTGTGACCGCTCGGTTCGTAGCCGAGTACTCTATCCAGCTGAGCTACGAGTGCATTTGTTGCGCCGCATTATAGCCCGTCTAATCTCTATTCCAACCACTTTTTCTAATAAATTCAACAACTTACAGAAAAAGCCAGATTACAACGTACTAAGCAAATAATGGCGGAGAACGGGGGATTCGAACCCCCGACACCCTTGTGAGGTGTACTCCCTTAGCAGGGGAGCGCCTTCGGCCACTCGGCCAGCTCTCCGCAACACGGGGCGTATATTAACCAGCTTCTTCCCCGTTTGCAAACAAAAAAATCGATAAAAATTAATGGCTTGGTTCTTCGTCCTTTTCTTTCTTTATACGCAGGTAGATTTCTTCACGGTGCACGGCCACCTCTTTCGGTGCATTGACGCCGATACGCACTTGATTTCCTTTGACGCCGAGCACGGTCACGGTGATTTCGCCATCACCGATAATCAGGCTTTCTGCGCACCGACGAGTCAGAATCAGCATACCTTTCTCCTCACGCGAATCATTTCAGGGACAACAGTCTGCAAAAAAAAGGCACCCGACCTACAACCGGAGCGATCGTAGCCCTACATGCCTGAGTATTGACCAGCGCGAGCAAAAGAACAGTTCAGGGCTCGCGCCATTCAAAAAATAAAGGGCGCGGTCAGACCGCGCCCTTTATTGACCGGGATTACTCGCCCTGACGGGCCGGAGCATCCAGTTCGAAAGCCGTGTGCAGGGCGCGCACGGCCAATTCCAGATACTTCTCTTCGATCACCACGGAAACCTTGATTTCCGAGGTCGAGATCATCTGGATGTTGATGCTTTCCTTTGCCAGGGATTCGAACATGCGGCTGGCCACACCTGCGTGGGAACGCATGCCGACGCCGACGATCGAGACCTTGGCAATTTTGGTATCGCCGACGACTTCACGGGCACCGATCTCGCGAGCGGTGTTTTCCAGCACGGTCTGCGCGGACTGGTAGTCGTTGCGGTGCACGGTGAAGGTGAAGTCGGTGGTGTTATCGTGCGCGACGTTCTGCACGATCATGTCGACTTCGATGTTCGCGGCACTGATCGGGCCGAGAATCTTGAATGCCACGCCCGGGGTGTCTGGCACGCCACGGATGGTCAGCTTGGCTTCATCGCGGTTGAAAGCGATGCCGGAAATGATCGGCTGTTCCATGGTTTCCTCTTCATCAATAGTAATGAGGGTGCCCGGACCCTCCTTGAAGCTGTGCAGTACGCGCAGCGGAACGTTGTACTTGCCGGCGAACTCCACCGCACGGATCTGCAGCACCTTGGAGCCGAGGCTGGCCATTTCCAGCATCTCTTCGAAGGTGATCTTGTCCAGACGCTGAGCGACCGATACCACGCGTGGGTCAGTGGTGTAGACACCATCGACATCGGTGTAGATCTGGCACTCGTCAGCCTTCAATGCAGCAGCCAATGCCACGCCAGTGGTGTCGGAACCGCCACGGCCCAGAGTCGTGATGTTGCCGTGTTCGTCTACGCCCTGGAAACCGGCAACCACAACCACACGACCGGCCTTCAGATCACCACGAATCTTCTGGTCATCAATCTGCAAGATACGCGCTTTATTGTGCGCACTGTCTGTCAGGATCCGTACCTGGTTACCGGTGTACGACACCGCCGGCACACCGCGCTTGATCAGCGCCATGGCCAACAGGGCGATCGTCACCTGCTCACCGGTGGAAACGATCACGTCCAGTTCACGCGGAACCGGTTGATCTTCGCCACTGATTTGCTTGGCCAGATCGATCAGACGGTTGGTCTCGCCGCTCATTGCAGACAGCACAACCACCAGGTCATCGCCAGCATCGCGGAATTTCTTAACCTTGTCGGCGACCTGCTCGATTCTCTCGACACTGCCGACCGAGGTGCCTCCAAATTTCTGTACGATCAAAGCCATTTCAAAGCCGCCTCTGCCCATGAAGGGCGCCCAATAATCACTCGAACGGCTGCAGGGCCCGCCACTAGACTGCGGGCCCGACGGACCGTCTTATAAACCCTGCTCGACGAATGGAACGGTCAGCGCCAGTGCGCTATCCAGTGCGCCGGCGTCGACACCGCCGCCCTGCGCCATGTCCGGACGACCACCGCCCTTCCCGCCAACCGCCGCAGCAGCCTGCTTCATCAAATCACCGGCTTTGAGTTGGCCAGTCAGGTCCTTGGTTACGCCTGCAACCAGTACGACCTTTTCCTCATGGACACTGCCGAGCAGGATCACTGCGCGGCCGAGTTTGTTTTTCAGCTGATCGACCAGCGCCAGCAGCGCCTTGCCGTCCTGACCATCCAGACGCACGGCCAGAACCTTCACGCCCTTGACGTCCACTGCCGAAGCAGACAGATCGTCGCCGGCAGCGGCGGCTGCCTTGGCCTGCAATTGTTCGAGCTGTTTTTCAAGCGCACGGTTGCGCTCCAGTACAGCCGACAACTTGTCGATCAGGTTTTCGCGGCTGCCCTTGACCAGGCTGGCCGCTTCCTTGAGTTGTTCTTCGGCAGCGTTCAAGTAAGCCAGCGCCGCAGCGCCGGTGACTGCCTCGATACGACGCACACCCGATGCCACACCGCCTTCGCTGATGATCTTCAGCAGGCCGATGTCACCGGTACGGGTGGCGTGGATACCACCACACAGCTCGACGGAGAAATCTCCGCCCATGCTCAGCACACGCACGTTGTCGCCGTACTTCTCGCCGAACAGAGCCATGGCGCCTTTCTGCTTGGCGGTTTCGATGTCGGTTTCTTCGGTTTCAACCGCAGAGTTCTTGCGGATCTCGGCGTTGACGATGTCTTCCAGCGCCTTCAGTTGCTCCGGCTTGATCGCTTCAAAGTGGCTGAAGTCGAAACGCAGGCGCTGACTGTCGACCAGCGAACCCTTCTGTTGAACGTGATCGCCCAGCACTTTGCGCAAGGCGGCGTGCAGCAGGTGCGTGGCCGAGTGGTTCAGCGAAGTGGCGTGACGCACGTCGGCTTCGACGTGGGTTTCCACCGGCGCACCAACGATCAGGCTGCCCGACGCCAACACACCGTGATGCAGGAACGCACCACCGGTCTTGGTGGTATCACGCACGTCGAAGCGGCTGCTGCCGGCCTGCAGGTAACCGCAATCGCCGACCTGGCCGCCGGATTCGGCGTAGAACGGCGTCTGGTTCAGAACCACAACGCCTTCCTGCCCTTCACTCAGAACGTCCACGGACTGGCCATCTTTATAGAGCGCAACGACTTTCGCCGAACCGCTGGTGGCGTGGTAACCGGTGAACTCGGTGTCGACATCAACCTTGACCAGCCTGTTGTAGTCCAGACCGAAGGAACTGGCAGAACGTGCACGGACGCGCTGGGCTTCCATTTCACGCTCGAAACCGACTTCGTCGATGGTCAGGCTGCGCTCGCGGGCGATATCCGCAGTCAGGTCCATCGGGAAACCGTAGGTGTCGTAGAGTTTGAACACCACGTCGCCCGGCACCACATCGCCTTTGAGTTCGGCCAGATCCTGTTCGAGAATCTTCAGGCCCTGCTCCAGGGTCTTGGCGAACTGCTCTTCTTCGGCTTTCAGAACGCGCTCGATATGTGCCTGCTGGGATTTCAGCTCAGGGAAGGCGTCGCCCATCTCGGCCACGAGAGCGGCAACGATCTGGTAGAAGAAGCTGCCCTTGGCGCCCAGTTTGTTGCCGTGACGGCAGGCTCGACGAATGATGCGACGCAGCACATAGCCGCGGCCTTCGTTGGACGGCAGCACGCCATCGGCAATCAGGAAACCGCAGGAGCGGATGTGGTCAGCCACGACTTTCAGGGAAGCCTGATTGTCGTTGCTGCAGCCGATGGCCTTGGCCGAAGCGGCCAGCAGACTCTGGAACAGGTCGATTTCATAGTTCGAGTGAACGTGCTGCAGCACGGCACTAATCCGCTCAAGACCCATGCCGGTGTCCACCGACGGGGCCGGCAGCGGGTGCAGCACGCCATCGGCCGTGCGGTTGAACTGCATGAACACGTTGTTCCAGATTTCGATGTAGCGGTCGCCGTCTTCTTCCGGCGAGCCCGGTGGGCCACCCCAGATGTCGGCGCCGTGATCGTAGAAAATCTCGGTGCAAGGACCGCACGGGCCGGTATCGCCCATGGTCCAGAAGTTGTCGGAGGCGTATGGCGCGCCCTTGTTGTCGCCGATGCGCACCATGCGCTCGGCCGGCACACCGACTTCCTTGGTCCAGATGTCGTAGGCCTCGTCATCGCTTGCGTAAACGGTGACCCACAGCTTTTCCTTCGGCAGGTTCAGCCATTTCTCGGAGGTCAGGAAGTTCCAGGCGTAAGTGATGGCGTCACGCTTGAAGTAGTCGCCGAAGCTGAAGTTACCCAGCATTTCGAAGAAAGTGTGGTGACGGGCGGTGTAACCGACGTTTTCCAGGTCGTTGTGCTTGCCGCCGGCGCGCACGCATTTCTGGCTGGAAACGGCGCGGGTGTACGCGCGCTTTTCCTGGCCCAGGAAGCAGTCCTTGAACTGGTTCATCCCCGCGTTGGTGAACAGCAGGGTTGGGTCATTGCCCGGGATCAAAGAGCTGGAGGCTACACGGGTGTGACCTTGCTCTTCGAAGAAGCGAAGGAAGGCTTCACGGATTTCTGCGCTTTTCATTAGGTTCTTCCACGGAGGCTGCGGCCAAAGGCCTGTACGAAACGTCAACAGACGAAACGACGGCAAAGGGCCGCATTATATCGGCCCTGCGCGCGGGGTACAGCGTGTTTATACGATAGAAACGGTCAATTGGGTGGCTAACACTGTCACTTGCGCGAAAACTCGACGAATGTCGCGATCACTTGCTCGATTTGCGAACGATTGACGTCCATGTGGGTGACCATCCGCAGACGGGCGGCAGCGCTCAGTTTGATGCCGCGTTCGGCGGCAAACGCCTTGATCGCCTCGGCACGATCACCCATCTGTACGTAAACCATGTTGGTCTGCACCGGCTCGACAGTGAAGCCAGCTGCGCGCAGGCCTTCGGCCAGAAACTGCGCATTGGCATGGTCATCCGCCAAACGCTCGACGTTGTGATCCAGCGCATACAAACCCGCCGCCGCCAGCAATCCGGCCTGACGCATGCCGCCGCCGACCATCTTGCGCAGGCGCCGCGCCTTGCCGATCAACTCGGCCGAACCGCAGAGCACCGAGCCGACCGGCGCACCGAGGCCTTTGGACAGGCACACCGAGACCGAATCGAAGTGTTGCGTGATCTCCCGGGCATCGACCCCAAGCTTCACCGCCGCGTTGTACAGCCGCGCGCCGTCCAGATGCAGGGCCAGGCCCTTGTCCTGAGTGAACCGGCGGGCCCGGGCCAGATATTCCAGCGGCAATACCTTGCCCTGCATGGTGTTTTCCAGCGCCAGCAGACGGGTGCGGGCGAAGTGGAAATCGTCTGGTTTGATCGCTGCGGCCACCTGATCCAGATCCAGCGAGCCATCAGCCTGCACCTCCAGCGGTTGCGGCTGGATAGAACCGAGCACTGCGGCACCCCCGCCTTCGTACTTATAGGTGTGCGCCTGCTGACCGACAATGTACTCGTCACCGCGTTCGCAGTGCGCCATCAAGCCCAGGAGGTTGCTCATGGTTCCCGTCGGGACGAACAGCGCCGCGGCGAAACCCAGCCGTTTTGCCAGTTCGGTTTCCAGACGATTGACCGTCGGATCTTCGCCATACACATCATCACCGGTAGCCGCGGCGGTCATCGCGTCCAGCATGGCGGGGGTCGGTTGGGTGACGGTGTCGCTGCGAAGATCGATAACGCTCATGAACCTGGCCTCAAGTCAGCAGGGGAAATCCCTTTTCGAAGGGGAATTACTGCAGGCATGGCGCGGATTAATCAACCCTTGCGCAAGGAAAAGTCGTTTCGTGCTTCGAAAAATCCGATGGCAATCATCACAAAGGCGCAATGCACAGCCCGTCGATCTGTGTTAAAAACGCTGCGCCGCCCGACAAAAGGGCGGCGAAACGTTCTCAGGGCGGGGTGCAATTCCCCACCGGCGGTAATTGCGCGCAATGCGCATAGCCCGCGAGCGCTTGGTGACGGCACGGCAGAAACCGTGAGCGGCGGCAAGGTCAGCAGACCCGGTGTGATTCCGGGGCCGACGGTCACAGTCCGGATGAAGAGAGAACGGGATTGACGCCAAAGGGCCGTCCGCCGTGCTTGCGCGAGCGTGCGCACCCTTGAATCCCTTTCGATTCATAACGCCCTGTTTTTCACACAAACAGGAGTCAGAACATGCAACCCACCGCTATCGACAGCAAAAACAAACACCCTCACGGCGAGCGCGTCGCGTTCATCCAGGCTTGCTGGCACAAGGAAATCGTCGACCAGAGTCGTAAAGGTTTCGTCGCGGAAATGATCGCCCTGGGCTATCAGGAATCGGACATCGACTTCTTCGAAGTCGGCGGCGCCTTTGAAATGCCCCTGCACGCCAAGCTGCTGGCCAGGACCGGTCGATATGCCGGCATCGTCGCCGCGGCCCTGGTGGTGGACGGCGGGATCTATCGTCACGAATTCGTCGCCCAGTCGGTCGTCAGCGGCCTGATGCAGGTTCAGCTGGAAACCGAAGTGCCGGTGTTCTCGGTATCTCTGACCCCGCACCACTTCCATGCCGGCGAAGAACACCAGAAGTTCTTCTTCGAGCATTTCGTGTACAAGGGTCAGGAAGCGGCGAGAACCTGCGCCGACACGCTGCAGAAAGTGCGTGCATTGCGCCGCACCGAGCCGCGTGCCGTAGCGGTCTGATGCAATAACAATCGCCCCCATGCAACGCGTGGGGGCGATTTGGTTTCAGGCGAGATTATCGTCGGTGGCCGGCACGATCAGAATGCCCGCCCGCAGGCCGTTCTTGACCTTGGGATTGGGAAAGATGATCCGCGCGCCCTGCTCTTCGATGATCCAGCGGGTATTGGCCAGATCCTCGGCCAGCAGATAGCCCGCATCCAGTTCCGAAAAGTTTTCGATGTCCGCCGGCAAGTTCAGGCGGAACGCATCGCTGTGCTTGATGATTTCCCGGGCCACGCTGAACAGTTGCAGGCCGTCCAGGCCCGCTTCGGCCATCTCCGGCTCGGTGCCTTCGATGATCTGTTTCAGACGGTTTTCCAGCCGCGACACATTGACCCCGGCGTTCTGCCCGAACGGCCGCGCCTTGCCCAGCTCCAAGGTGAAAGCCTCGGCACCCAGCTTGTCGTAGGTGTAGGAGCTGAACACGATCGACGGTTTGTTCTGCAGCAGGACCGCCTCCATGCCGGCGGCGCGCAGGCGGGCCAGTTCAAGACGGGAGTGCTGGCGCCCTTCCTTCCACGGATACAACGCGAACTGCTCGATCTTCGAACCGCGAATCGCCGTGTGCAGGTCATAGTGCAGGCGCTGACGATCCGGCACGCTGAAGAAACTCGCGGCCAGGCGCTCCAGCTCACAGGCGCGCAGGGCTTCGTAACCGCTGCTTTGCTCATGACGGCCGTTGAACAGCCGATTGACGTCCTGCTCGATGAAACGCTCACCCTTGCGAATCGCTTCCGGGTTGCCGAACAGGAACAGAATGCGTGCGCGCGGCTTGAGGTCGCCGCGGGCGATGTCATGCAACAACCGGTCGAGCAATTCGATCGGGGCCGTTTCGTTGCCGTGGATGCCTGCCGACAGCAGCAGGTCCAGGCCATTGTCGCGCGCTTCGGGTGGCCGGACTTCCAGCGCACCCTCGCTCAGCCAGCGCATGCGCACGCCTTCGACAGTCAGTTGAGTCTTCTCCGCCGGTTCGCGGCCGGCGAGGGTCAGTTCAAGCAGTTTGCCGAGGGCGAGCATAGAGCGGTTTCCTTAGTGGTCGTGGTTGCAATCCGGGCCGTGTACATGGCCGTCATCGTCGCCGAGGTCAGCCGGTTCCATCTCCAGTTGCAGACTTACCAGATTAGTCGCCAATGGACGCAACAGCAGGTTGGCGTATTCTTCGTCGCCTTCTTCGACGTCCACGCCGATCAGCAACTGGCCACGACCATCCTGCTGAATCCAGACTTCCTTGCCTTGCCACATGACCGCGAAGCGGGTGCAGGATGTTTCCAGTTGCTTGCCGTCGGTGTCTTCAAGGATCAACCGCAGGGAATCGCTCATGTCTTTCTTACGCTCTGTTGGGGAGACAAGCCGCGCGCCGCGTTCAGGCAGCGCGCCGGCCATCAATTGATCTGGAATGGATAAACCGCGCCCAGTTTAAGGATTTGCGTCAGTTCATCCAGTGCCGTCCGGCATTCAATCAGCAACTGCGGATCCGCCAGATCGCTTTCGGTCAGGCGGTCGCGGTAGTGCTTTTCGACCCAAGCAGTCAGCGAGCCATACAACGGGGCGGTCATGATAACGCCCGGGTTGACGGCCGCCAGCTCGGTCTCGTTGAGCGCGACACGCAGGCGCAGGCACGCCGGACCACCGCCGTTCTGCATGCTCTGTTTGAGGTCGAAGACCTTCACTTCGCGGATCACGCCACCGGAGCCGGTGAGGCCTTGCAGGTAATTCCACACGCGCTCGTTGCCACGGCATTCTTCCGGCACGATCAGCAGCATCGAACCGTCAGGACGCGACAGCAACTGGCTGTTGAACAGGTAGGATCGCACCGCATCGTCCACGCTGACCGCCGAACGCGGCACGCAGACCGACTGGAACTTGCCGCCGACCCTGGCCAGTTTGGCTTGCAGTTCGGCCAGCATCTGTTCGGTGTCGAGGAACGCGTCCTCGTGATAGAACAGCACCTCGCCGTTGCCCACCGCGATCACGTCGTTGTGGAACACGCCCTGATCGATCACTGCCGGGTTCTGCTGCGCGTAGACCACACCGTCGTCACGCAGGCCATGCAGGCGGGCAACCGCTTGCGACGCTTCGAGGGTCTGGCGCGCCGGGTACTTCTGCGGCGCCGGATAGCGGGTGTCGAAAGCGCTGCGACCGAACACGAAGAACTCGACGCCAGCCTCGCCGTACTCACGGCAGAAGCGCGTGTGGTTGGCCGCACCTTCATCGCCGAACTGCGCCACCGCCGGCAACGCCGCGTGGTGAGCGAAGTGCTGCTGATCGGCGAACATCGCGCCCAGCACGCGACTGGTGGTCGGGTGCTCGATGCTGCGGTGGTATTTGCAGTTCAGGTTGGCGGCGGTGAAATGCACGCGACCATCGGCAGTGTCGGCACTCGGGCTGACCGTGGCGGCGTTGGCCACCCACATGCTCGACGCCGAGCAACTGGCGACCAGCAGCGGCATCGCATCTTTCGCGGCGCGCTCGATCACCTGGGCGTCGCTGCCACTGAAACCCAGACGGCGCAGAGCGGCCACGTCCGGACGCTCCTGTGGTGCAAGAACGCCCTGCTGAAAGCCCATTTCCATCAGCGCTTTCATTTTCGCCAGACCTTGCAGCGCCGCTTCCTTCGGATTCGAAGACTGCTGGCTGTTGCTCTGGGACGCAACGTTGCCGTAGGACAGGCCACCGTAGTTATGGGTCGGCCCCACCAGACCGTCAAAATTGACTTCAAAGGATTTCATCAGCGAGGCTCCACGAGAATCTGTTGTTATAGGCTTCAGTAACTATTCATCAAGACCGCGGCGCGGCCTGCTCGCGAATTGGCATCACGCCATCTTCACGCCAGGCGTCAGGGCCGCCGGCAACACCAGGCTCGGGGTCTCCAGCGAGGCCACCGGGTAAGCGCAGTAATCCGCCGCGTAGTAGGCGCTGGCGCGATGGTTGCCCGAAGCGCCGACACCACCGAACGGCGCGCTGCTCGCCGCGCCCGTCAGTTGTTTGTTCCAGTTGACGATCCCGGCGCGGCTTTCCAGCCAGAACTGCTGATAGCGCTCTTCGGAATCCGACAGCAGACCAGCCGCCAGACCAAATGCCGTGTCGTTGGCCTCGGCAATCGCCGCCGCAAAATCGGTGTAGCGGATCACTTGCAGCAACGGGCCGAACAGCTCTTCGTCGGAACGCTCGGCAACCGCCGTCACATCAATGATGCCCGGGGTCAGCAACGCCGACTGCGCCTGCGGCTGAGTCATGGCCAGCAGCGACACGGCGCCGTTGGCCAACAGATTCGCCTGGGCATCCATCAACGCTTTCGCCGCGCCGAGGGAAACCACCGATCCCATGAACGGCGCCGGTTGCTGGTCGAACGCGCCGACCTCGATGGTCGAACTGACTTCCACCAGACGCTTGAGCAGGCTGTCACCCCACGCGCCTTGCGGCACCAGCAGACGACGGGCGCAGGTGCAGCGCTGGCCGGCGGAAATGAATGCCGATTGAATGATGGTGTAAACCGCGGCGTCGAGGTCCGCGACCTGATCGACCACCAGCGGGTTGTTGCCGCCCATTTCCAGCGCGAGGATCTTGTCCGGACGCCCGGCGAACTGCTGGTGCAGATGATTGCCGGTGCGGCTGGAACCGGTGAAGAACAGACCGTCGATACCTGGATTCGCCGCCAGGGCGATACCGGTTTCGCGGGAGCCCTGCAGCAGGTTCAGCACGCCGGCCGGCAGACCGGCTTCGATCCAGCACTTGACTGTGAGTTCGGCGACTTTCGGGGTCAGTTCGCTCGGCTTGAACAGCACGCTGTTACCGGCCAGCAGCGCCGGCACGATGTGACCGTTCGGCAAATGGCCGGGAAAGTTGTAAGGGCCGAATACGGCGACCACACCATGAGGCTTGTGGCGTAACACGGCGGTGGCGTCGCCCAGCGGGCCGCTCTTCTCGCCGGTACGTTCGCGGTAGCTCTGCACCGAGATCGCGATCTTGTTGACCATGCTGGTGACTTCGGTCGCGGCTTCCCAGAGCGGTTTGCCGGTTTCCTCACCGATGGTGCGGGCCAGTTCGTCGGCGTGTTTTTTCAACGTGGCGGCGAAAGCTTCAAGCACACCAATGCGTTCTTCCAGGGTACGCCGGGCCCAACCCGGGAACGCCTGACGAGCAGCCTGCACGGCGGACTCGACCTGAGCGGCAGTGGCGCCCTCCCCCGACCACAGCACTTGCTGGGTCACCGGGTTCAGCGATTGAAAGGCCTCGCCCTGACCGGCCAGCCACTCACCTGCGATGTATAGCGAATTCATTATTTCGACTCCCGGGCAGCAGACAACGCCACGGCGCGCACCTGATCGCCAGCGTTAAGTTGAAGACGTTTGGCGGTCAGCGGATCGACCACCAGCGTACCGGCGGCCAGACGGGCCGGCGCAGCCGTGATGCGGCAGTCTTCGCGTTTGCGGTTATGGATGATGAACGGCGTGGCGTCGTCGCCCGGCGTGCCGATGGCCAGCACCAGCGCCTCACTGTCGCGCACCGCGCGGATCTTGCCGGTTTCGCACTCGATGGCGGGACCTGCGTCGAAGATGTCGACGTAGCCCTGATAGCTGAAACCTTCGCTCTTGAGCATCGCCAGTGCCGGCTCGGTGTCCGGATGCACCTGACCGATGACGTTGCGCGCGTCCGGAGACAGGAAGCAGGTGTACAACGGGAATTTCGGCATCAGTTCAGCGATGAACGCCTTGTTGCCGACGCCGGTCAGGTAATCGGCCTGGCTGAATTCCATCTTGAAGAAATGCCGGCCCAAGCTTTCCCAGAACGGCGAGCGACCGGCTTCATCGGACACACCGCGCATCTCGGCGATGATCTTGTTGCCGAACAGTTCCGGGAACTCGGCGATGAACAGCATCCGCGCCTTGGACAGCATGCGACCGTTGAGGCCGGTGCGGTAGTCGGCGTGCAGGAACAGCGAGCACAGTTCGGAATTGCCGGTCAGGTCGTTGGCCAGGAACAGCGTCGGGATCTCGCGATAGATGTTCAGCTCCTGCGAGGCGCTGACGGTCAGGCCCACACGGAAGTTGTACCAGGGCTCACGCAGACCGACGGCGCCGGCGATGGCGGAAATCCCCACCACCCGACCGTTGTCGTCTTCGAGCACGAACAGGTAATCCGCGTCGCCACGCCCGGCTTCGCCGCGAAAGGTCTTCTCGGCCCAGCCGACCCGATGGGTCAGGCGCTCTTCGTTGGCCGGCAAGGTGGTCAGGCCGGTGCCGGTGCTGCGGGCCAGGTCGATCAGAGCGGACAAATCGCTGCTGCGTACGGGACGAACAATCATGCTATCTCCTCAAACGGGCCGCCGCGGCCACCCGTGAAACTCGCTAAGGCGTTAAACCGCCACCAGGCGCACGCTGGCACCTTCACCGACGCCCAGGGCTTCGGCCGCTTCCAGATCCAGGGTCACCGGTTTGCCCGGTGCGTAATCCAGCTCCAGCAATACCGCGCGGTAATCCTGCAACTGGGCATTGGCCACCAGATACTGGCGACCGGCACCCTTGACCGGCTCGCCGATCTTCACCGGCACCACACGGCTCTGGGCGATCGAACGGATCCCCGAAACGCGCGCATGCAGGGTCGGACCGCCGTCGAAAATGTCGATGTAGTGATCGGTCTCGAAGCCTTCGCGCATCAGGATGTCGAAGGTGATCTGCGCACGCGGGTGCACCTGACCCATCGCTTCCTGAGCGGAGTCCGGCAGCAACGGCACGTAGATCGGGTAATGCGGCATCAGCTCGGCGAGGAAGGTACGGCTTTTCAGACCGCACAGACGTTCAGCCTCGGCGTAGTTCAGATCGAAGAAGTTGCGACCGATGGCATCCCAGAATGGCGAGTCGCCGTTTTCATCGCTGTAGCCAACGATCTCGGTCACCACCGAATCGGCGAAACGTTCCGGATGACTGGCGACGAACAGCAGTCGACCACGGGAGTTGAGCTCCGCCCAGGGCGAACCGACCAGATCCCGCTGCACGTAGAAACTGGTCAGGAGGCTGTTGCCGGTCAGGTCGTGGCATTGCGAGAGCACGTGAATCTTGTTGTGGATCTTCAGCTCGCGGGAAGCGTGCACGAAGGTCTCGTTGCGAAAGCTGTAGAACGGCTCGGAGTAACCGGCCGAAGCGACGATCGCCGAACAGCCCACCAGTTTGCCGGTGGCGGTGTCCTCAAGGACGAAGAAGTAACTCTCCTCACCGTTGAAGCTCACTTCGGCGGCAAACGAGGCTTCGCTCGCCGCGATCTTGTCGCTCAGGCGCTCAACGTCATCCGGCAAGGAAGTGACACCGATCGGACTGTCCGCAGCCAGACGCTGTACCTCGCCCAGATCAGCCATTTGCGCAGGGCGCATCACCAGCATGGTGTCACTCCTTTCTCTCATAAACTCACAGAAAAAACGCCGGACACCGTGGGAGCGAGCCTGCTCGCGAAAGCAGTCTATCCGTCAGCAAAAATGTTGACTGACACGCCCTCTTCGCGAGCAGGCTCGCTCCCACAATGGAACTCGCCCGGCATCAAAATTGGGTTCGGCGCCTGAAAGTACCGGGCGCCGAAGGGTCTTTCAGGCTTGAGTCAGCTTGGCCACGGCGCGCTCGAAGCGGTCCAGGCCCGCGTCGATATCCGCGTTTTCAATCACCAGGCTCGGGGCGAAGCGAATGACGTCCGGACCGGCCTGCAGGATCATCAGGCCTTCTTTTTCGGCGGCGTTGAAAATGTCCTTGGCCTTGCCTTTCCAGGCATCGCTCAGCACGCAACCGATCAGCAGACCCAGACCGCGCACCTGGGTGAACAGGCCGGACTTTTCACCGATCTGTTGCAGGCGGGTCTTGAATTTGTCGTGCCTGGCGTTGACGCCGTTCAGCACTTCAGGGGTGTTGATCACATCGATCACCGCTTCAGCCACGGCGCATGCCAGCGGGTTGCCGCCGTAGGTAGTACCGTGAGTACCGACGACCAGATGTTTGGCCAGCGCTTCGGTGGTCAGCATCGCAGCAATCGGGAAACCGCCGCCCAGGCTCTTGGCGCTGGTCAGGATGTCCGGAACCACGCCGAAATGCTGGTAGGCGAACAGATTGCCGGTGCGGCCCATGCCGGTCTGCACTTCGTCGAACACCAGCAGCGCGTTGTGTGCGTCGCACAGTTCACGGGCGCCTTGCAGGTAAGCCTGCTCGGCCGGCAGCACACCGCCCTCACCCTGGATCGGTTCCAGAACGATCGCGCAGGTCTTGTCCGAAACAGCGGCTTTCAGGGCCGCCAGGTCGTTGTACGGGACGTGGGTGATGCCGGTGATTTTCGGGCCGAAACCGTCGGAGTACTTCGACTGGCCACCCACGTTCACGGTGAACAGGGTACGACCGTGGAAGCTGTTGAGCGCGGCGATGATTTCGTATTTTTCGCTGCCGAAACGGTCGAATGCGACACGACGGGCCAGCTTGAAGGCGGCCTCGTTGGCTTCGGCGCCGGAGTTGCAGAAGAACACGCGCTCGGCAAAGGTAGCGTCGATCAGCTTGTGAGCCAGACGCAGCGCCGGCTCGTTGGTGAACACGTTGGACACGTGCCACAGCTTGTTCGCCTGTTCGGTCAGCGCACCGACCAGCGCCGGATGCGCGTGGCCCAATACGTTGACGGCGATGCCGCCGGCAAAGTCGATCAGCTCGCGGCCGGCCTGATCCCAGACGCGGGAACCGGCGCCACGCACCGGAATGAAAGCGGCAGGCGCGTAGTTGGGAACCATAACCTGGTCGAAATCGGCGCGTTGTACCGCAGCGTGCTCAACGGACATCGGAGTCTCCTGATGAGGGCCACCCGCCTGAAACTGGCGAGCGATGGTGGGATTGTAAGGACAGTTTTCTGCCCGGCCTTGTCGCCAAGCGACAACTTCTTATAGCGCAAACCCCGGATTTTCCCGGGTTTACGGCAATGCGACATATAGCGTCGCAAAGGCGCAGTTTAAACCGTCGCCGACAATTGCAGCAGGCCTGTGAGCATATCAATTGGCAGGCGCTGGTCTGTCATACCTATGTACCGCATCCGCCGCAGCGTTCTCTGGTCTGCTGACGGCTTCCCGACGTACATGGACAGACCCGATGCAGGCATCCACCGGACAAATTGCAGCCCACACACCGCTCAATCCCCCCGAACACTACGAACCCCTCAGAAATGCCTTCCCCGAATGGCTCGGCAAGGCTTCGGCCGCCCGACGCCAGGCCTTGAAACACAACCGCCGCCCACTCACCGGCGCCCTCAAGCAAGCATCGAAGGCACAGCATGAGGAACTCAGAGCCCTGATCGGCCGACGCATGAGTGCACAGAACAGGCTCGACCAGACACTGGAGCCGCTAAAGGATGCCGCCACCTACGCCGAGCCGATCCTGACCGAGGCACTCAAGAGCCGATTCAGTCTCGACCTGGATGTCAGGAATACCTTCCTTCACCTCTACATCCCGGTGAAAGCACGCGGGTTCCCGATAACCACCGGCAACCGGACCTGGACGGTGTCGCTGCTCGATGCTGCGCTGCACAACTTCGACGAAGACGAAACCGAATCCGATGCTTACTCCAGCGAATCGACTTTCATTACCAGACCCGGTCCGTCGGGCCGGTTCGAAAACCTGCCGCAGATCAAGGCGCAAATCGGTATCGCAGCGTTCACCAGACTGTGCCGGGAACTGGACATCGGCGCCCGCTACAAAAAGTTTCTGGAAGAAAATCTGGGCCTCAACGACCCGGTCGCCGGTTCGGCACTGCGCCTGCATATCGACGCCAGCGAAAAGACTGCGATGCAGACCGCCCTGCAAATGGCGCGAATGAATGGCGATGTGAGCGAGCTGTACGCACGCTTGATCGGCGGTTTGCTCGACGGTTTGCAAGGCATGCGTGTCGAAGGCCAGCCGCTGCTTTGTCATGACCTGGCCATGATGTCGTCGAAGCTGACCGGCATCGTTCTGTTCGCACCGGATCCGCAGCAGGCCCGCACCCCGGTCAGGGTGGTGGCCTATGTACCGGATGATCCCGAGCATCCGGTCAAGGAATACGCCTCGACGGCAGACTTGATGCGCGAGCTGACACGTCAGCTGCGCAACCCGGAGTATCAGAAATTTTTCAGCCGCTTCGTGGCCCATGACCAGCGCGGGCACTTCTTCGCCGACCTCGGGCAACGCCTGAGCCGGGTGAAATGGCACATCTCTGAACCCGGCAGCTCATTGCCGGCATGGCGGGATACCCCCATCGACACCCCCGATCTGCAATTCGCCGCCACACCCATCGAAGGCCCGTTGCTGGATCACCTTTATGAGCGAAAACTGGACAAAATCCTGAATGACGCTGCAACGATCGCAGTCCCGACCGCCACGGTCGATCGCAACGCACGCTGGGCGATGTGGGATTCCTTCACCCGGATCGCCTCTTCGATTCTCGAATTCGCCTCGTTCGTACTGATGCCCTTCGTGCCCTTTCTGGGCGAAATGATGATGGCGTACATGGCCTATCAATTTCTCGACGAAGTATTCGAGGGTGTCGTTGACTGGGCCGAAGGACTGAGCACCGAAGTGGCCGAACACATGTTCGGCGCACTGGAGTCGCTGATCCAGCTCGGAGCCTTCGGCATCGGCGGTACCATCGCCATCAAGGAGCTGCCAAAAATATTGCCGGCCGAGCTGGTTTCACTGATTGACCGATTCCAGCCCGTGACATTGCGCAACGGCAAGACGCTGTACTGGAAGCCCGACCTGCGACCGTACGCGCGACAGGTTCAACCCGCCCATGGCGTCGTGACCGAGCCGTCAGGACTGCTCTTGCACCAGGGCAAAAAACTGCTCCCCATTGACCAGGCCCATTACGAAGTCAGTGCTCACGAACATCCCGGCAAGCTGTATATCGAGCATCCGACCCGTGACGATGCCTACCGCCCCATCGTGCGTCATAACCATGAAGGCGCCTTTCACACCGAGCTTGAGCAACCGCTCGAATGGGACGCCGCCACTGCGTTGCAACGCTTGGGAAACAGCATCGAATCGTTCTCCCCCGCCAGACGCGAGCGGATCCTCAAGGTCAGCGGCTGTCCGGAAGATGCGTTGCGCAAAATGCACGTCGAGCAGGAACGCGTGCCACCGCTGCTGGCTGACAGCATCCAGCGCTTCAGGATCGATCAGCAGCTGCAAGACTTCATTGAACGGATCGCCAGCGACAGGCCCGAGGATTACCTGAAGGCGGACCCACTGCTCCAGCTCGAGCTTCTCAAGAGTCAGAAACTGTGGCCGGACACCCGAAGACTGTGCTTCATCGACGAACAAGGTGAGATCGTCTGGCAGTCCTCCGACAATCAACAGCTCCCGTTGACAGCGATTCGTCAGGACAGGCTTTCCGAGGACGACTTGCTCAAGACATTGCTGCACACCCTCAGCGAACCGGAAATCAACACACTGCTGGAAGAGGAATTCGGCGAGAGGCTGGCCCTCGAGGCGCGCACCCGCAAGCTGAGGAGCAGACTCGCACAGATCGCCCGCCAGCATCGCACCTCACTTTTCGAGGTGCGCTATCAGGCACTCCAGCATCGCGACGAGGCCATGGTCAGACAGGCGACCCTGCACGAACCGCAACTGCCCGCCAGAATCACCGAAGAACTGCTGCACACGGCCACCGGCACGGAGCTTGTGGAAATCAGCAGAGGGCACTGGCCTGAACGGCAACGGCTTCTGGCAGCGCACGCCAGGCAGGAACTGCGCATCACCCGCGCCTATGAAGGACTGGAACTTGACTCGGTGCGCAATCCCGATTCCGACACCCTGGCGTTGCACAGTCTTCAACTGTTGCCGGGGTGGTCCGCGGATGTGCGGCTGGAAGTCCGCGCGCAATCCCGAGAGGGCCGCGCACTCGACAGCACCGGCCCCATGGAGGCGTCGATCCGGAAAGTGCTGACGCTCGGAGCCGACAATCTATGGCAGCCTTTTGATGAACAGGGATTGGAGCTGTCCGGCCCCACCGACTTCTACACGGCCGTCCTGCAAGCCCTGCCGGACGCACAGCGGCAGGCGTTGAACCTGCAGATCGGCGAAGGAGAAAAACTCAGGCAAGCCATCCGCGACAACCCGCTGGCCCGCACCGAACTCAGACTGGCAATTCTGCCCGATCCGGTACCGCCTCCCGTCGTGGATAACTTGAGATTGCTGGGCACTGATGGCTATTCACGCAACCCGCCTGCCAGCCAGCGAATGCCCCGTACACTGGCGAACCGGATCAGGCAGGTCTATCCGAGAATATCCGAAGCGGAACAGGCCACCCTGGCCAGACGACTCGAGGGCCATCCAAATGGTGCGATCGCCGAGCTGTCGCGCCTTCAACTTGAATACGCTCAACTCGATAGCGACCTCAATCACTGGATGCTCGAGTTTCCGGAAATCAACCCGGCGGACGGCAACCGACTGTCGACCGAACAACGAATGGCCGCCATCCGTGATCGACAGACATTCGCCCACGCATTGCGCAGATGCTGGCGGCGGGAAATGCGAGCTCCCCACGGCTACCAGATGCGCTTTTCACAACCGGTGGTGGGCGATTTGCCGGCTCTCACGGCGGACTTCAGCCACGTTGGCGATCTGGAACTGATCGGCAGTGGCGCATCGGCTGCGCTGAACACCTTTCTCGAACGTTTTTCAGGGCTGGTCCGTTTGGATTTGCGTGATTTCGACCTGCACAGACTGCCGCCGCGCCTGACAGGACTCACGGAGCTGAAGCAACTGACGTTGCACAGTTGCGGCATCATCCTTACCCCGCCGAACCAGGCACTGCTGTTTTCCCTCAACGGGCTGATCGCGCTGGACCTGGAAGGTAATCCGTTGGGCACGCTGTTCGATGTCAGTTTCCTGCCGAACCTGACGCATCTGAATCTGTCCAGCACGGGAATCTCCGATATTCCGCCCGGTCTGCTGAATCATCCCCGACTCATCAGCGCCTGGCTCACCGACAACCAGATCACCACACTGCCTGATTCATTGTTCGAACGGGGAGCGTCCGCCACAGCGGGCTTCGATTTTTTAGGCAATCCACTTTCCGTTGCCACACGTGAAAAAGTGAAGGTCTATTTCAGACGGACCGGCAGCGACCTGGGCGTACGTCCCGAGCAAGCGGATATCAACCGGGTCAAGGCAATGTTCACCGACCTGAACGATCGTCAATCCAGCGAACTGATCTACGAGTTGCCCGGTTCCCTGGCGCAAGGCCGCCTGCAGCTGGATCGCTGGGAGAACGAACTGGCCCGACTGACCACCGACCTGGCCGCCTGGGCCCGGGGCACACCGAACCGCAATCCGCTCACGGGCGAGCTGCTGCCGCCCAACGAACACTTCAACCAGTTCTACGAGCGAGAGATATTTGCCGGAAGGATCGAGCGGCTTTGGCGCCACCGATCGACCGCACAGCCACTGACAAGAGCGGACGTGTTCTCGGCACAGGCTTCGTTCATCGGTGACATGCCTGCCCTGTCGGCCGATTTCAGTCATATCACGGCGCTGTCCCTGAACGGAAACAAGCAAATACAGGCCACCGCACCGTTCCTCAAGAGCTTTCCCCGACTGAAGCGCCTGATCCTCCACGACTTCACCCTGGATCGGTTGCCGGAAACACTCACCAGCCTGCCTGAGCTGAATACGCTGCTGCTCAATAACTGTGGCGTTGAACTCACCGGCGAACTACAAGCCGCACTGGCAGAGATGCGTGAACTCGAATCCCTTGAGCTGCCGAACAACGTTCTGGGTCGCGCCCCCGATGTCAGCAGCCTGACCGGACTGCATTACCTGGATCTGTCTCATACCGGTATCAGCGATGTACCGGCAGGTTTGTCCGCTCACCCGACATTGCGAACAGCCATTGTCAGTGACAATCAGATCCGAGAGCTGCCCGAAACCTTGTTTGAAATGCCCGCATCGGCCAGCGAAGGATTCGACTTTTCCGGCAATCCACTGACCCTCGACACACGTGAAAGGATCAAACGCTACAGCCGTGAAACCGGGCTGGATTTCGGGGTGCTTGCCGAACAGGCAGACATCGATGCCACCCAGGCGCTGTTCCCAACTCTGGACAGTGAGGAAGCCAGCGATGTCTTCTATGGCTTGCCGGGTGACCTGGCGCATGGCCGGTCGCAGCTCAGGCACTGGAAAGCGGAGATCGAACAGCTCTCGGCGGACCTTGAACAATGGAAAACGGCCGTTCCCCGGATCCACCCTCTCGAGGCTCGACCGCTGGCTCCGCCACAATTATTTGCCGAATACGCGGCCAGGACAGTCTTTGCCGATCATATGCAAGCATTGTGGCGAGCCCGACTGCCGGACAACCCCAGACAGCGTGGAGACTCGCTGGTTGCCAGCCTTGCGTTCATCGGTGAACTTCCCACCCTGAGCACAGATTTCAGCCATATTCGCGAAATATCACTGACAGGCAACGCAGCACTGAGCGGCATCGACGCGTTTCTTCAACCTTTTTCAACGTTGCGTCATCTGGAATTGCACGACTTCGGTCTCGAGCGAAACCCGCTGACCTTCCTGCGCACGCCTCCACTCGAACGTTTGGTGCTGGAAAACTGCCGATTGACACTGACACCCGAGAGCCGAACCAACCTGGCCTCCCTGAGCAACCTTCAATACCTGAATCTGAGTGCAAACCCGCTGGGGACACCACCCGGACTCGAAACGCTTCCGGCCCTGACACAACTGCGCCTGATCGATGGCGGGATATCGAGCTTGCCCGACGGTCTGTTCGATCATCCCCGTCTTGTTGTCGCCCACTTCGATCGCAACCGGCTCCGCGAACTGCCCGAGATCCTCTTCGATATCCCTGGCCGCACGCCCAGGCAGTTCAGTTTTGCCGACAATCCACTGTCAGTTGCCACACGCGAACGCATCAAGTCGTGCTATCGGCAGTTCAGGCAGAGCTTCGGCATTTCGATGCCCCCCGAAGACATCGATCGTCTCCGTGCGCTGTTCCCGTCCCTGGACAAGGATGACGCCGATCGAGTGCTGTATCTGCTTCCGGGATCCCTCGAAGACGGTCGGCTACAGATCCGACGCTGGGAGACCGAGCTGCGGCAACTTGAAGGTGACCTTGAACAATGGGAGACCGATATCCCTGAACGATACCCTGCCAGTGACATTCTCCTGACCGAGAGCGACCGAAATATCGAGCGGGCCAGTCGCATGATGTTCAGACTGGAGATCGAATCGTTCTGGCGCGAAAGATCTGCGGAAAGTCCTGAATCGAGAACCGCCGCTCTCGGTCTGAATCCGCAATTCATCGGTGACCTGCCCGCCTTGCGAGCAGACTTCGCACATGTCACGACACTGTCGATCACCGGCAATCCTCAGTTGCGGGCCGACACGGGTTTTCTGCGCGGATTCACCGGGCTCGACTCCCTTGAGTTACGGGATCTGGCACTGGTAGAAATTCCGCCAGCACTGAGGGAAATGCCGGATATGCAGCAACTGGTGTTGAGCAACTGCCAGATCGTGCTGGATGACGAAGGGATTGCAACGCTTTCGTCACTGAAAGATCTGGTGAGGCTCGATCTTTACAACAACCCGCTGGGCCGGTCATTCGATCTGCGCACGCTGCCAAATCTTGAATTCCTCGACCTCGCGAACACCGGGATCTCGGCATTGCCTCCAGGCTTGCTGGATCCGCCCTGGCTCGAAACAGCCATTCTCAGCGGCAATCGCCTGACTGAGCTCCCCCCGGAAATCTTCAATCTGCCCGCTGCGGCCAGCAAAGGCTTTGACTTCAACAACAATCCCTTCGGTGCCGCCACCCGAGAGCAGATAAAGGCTTACTACCACAGAACCGGGGAAGACCTTGGCGTTTTGGCCGAGCCAGCAGACATCGCACGCGCCCGCACACTTTATCCTGCGCTCAACGACGAACAGGCCAGCGCCTTCATTTATCGGCTCGACGGCACACTGAACGACGGGCGGGTCGAACTGGCCCGTCGGGAGGCTGAACTCGTCAGATTGCTGGGAGATCTGGCAACCTGGGAAGCCGACATACCCGACCATCACCCGACCGGCCTCCCCCTCACACTCGAAGAGCGCCTGCTGGAGGAACAGAACAGGTCAACGTTCAAGGAGGCATTGTTGACTTGCTGGCGCAAAACACCGGTGGAGGGGGCGGACGCGCGTGAACACCACTTCGTTTTCAGACTACCGATCCGTGGTGAATTGCCGACGCTGAGTGCCGACTTCGGCCACGTTTCGGACCTGCATCTGGTCAGCACCAGTGATTATTCACCAAGGATCGGCCGATTCCTCGATGCGTTTCGCAATCTTGAAAGCGTTGATATACAAGGCTATGAACTGAACCATATCCCCGAGGCCATCTTCCAGATGAGACGACTCAACACGTTGAGCCTGCCGGCATGCGATCTCACGCTGTCGCCGCGCGATGTGGCGGGACTGGCCACACTGGACAACCTTGATCTGCTGCATCTGCACGACAACCCGCTCGGGCTGACGCCTGACCTCACCAATCTCCGAGGGCTTACGGATCTCGATCTGAGCACCACCGGCATTCGTGAAATCCCGAAAGGCGTGCTCGAAAACTTCAACTGGATGGAGGTGGATCTGTCAGGCAATGAAATCAGTGAAATGCCTGACGAACTGATGGAGGTGCCTGCCTACGTCGGTGATCGCTATGACTTTCGCGGCAATCCCTTCTCCGCGCGGGCCATGCAGCGAATTCGCGCTTACTACCAGGAAACGGGGATGACACTGAACGTTGACGGCGTGCTGGAACATCCGACGATGCCGACTCGCCCCAGTGTCGAGATGGAAGATTGAACAGAGCCTGAAACAACAGCGCCATGATCTATGGCGCTGTGACTCAAGGATCAGCCGCGCTCCGGTGGCACCGACGACAACTCGAACGGGCTGCTGCTGCGCCGCTGGTTGCGGTCTTCCCGCGGCGTGGCACCGAAGAAGTTTCGATAGGCGCTGGAGAAATGCGGCCCTGAAGAGAAACCGCAGGACAGGCCGATCTGGATGATCGACTTGCTGGTCTGCATCAACATTTGCCGCGCCTTGTTCAGACGCAGCTCCAGGTAGTACTGGCTCGGCACGCGGTTGAGGTATTGCTTGAAGATCCGCTCCAGCTGACGTCGGGACACGCACACATGCTGGGCGATTTCGTCGGTGGTCAACGGCTCTTCGATGTTGGCCTCCATCAGCAGCACGGCCTGCGTCAGCTTCGGATGGCTGGAGCCCAGTCGGTTCTGCAACGGAATGCGCTGCCGCTCGCCGCCTTCGCGGATGCGCTCGACCACCAGCTCTTCGGAAACCGCACCGGCCAGTTCCGCACCGTGATCACGGGCCAGGACGGCCAACAACAGATCGAGCACCGACATGCCGCCGCACGCGGTCAGGCGATCGCGATCCCAGTCGAACAAATGGCTGGTGGCGATGACTTTCGGGAAGCGCTCGGCGAAGTCGTCCTGCCAGCGCCAGTGCACGGCAGCGCGGTAACCGTCGAGCAGACCGAGTTGCGCCAGTGGATACACACCGGCCGACAGACCGCCGATCACGCAACCGGTGCGTACCAGTTGCTTGAGTGCGCTGCTGAGGGCTGGCGCCAGGGTAGCCGGCGGCTCATCGGCAAGCAGGAACAGTTTCTGGAAGTTTTCGAGCTTGCCGGCCCAGGGCTCACCGGGCAGTTGCCACTCACCTTCGAGCGGCGGTTCGGCCTGCAGGAACGAGAGTTCGTAAACCACCTCCGGATGCACACGCTGGGCAACACGCAAGGCCTCCTCTGCCAGCGCCAAAGTCAGAGCTTTAGTGCTGGGCCAAATCAGGAAACCAATTCGATGGGCAGTCATGGTGGGCGATCCGAAACGAAAAACGGTGATGAAGGCAAGGGCCAATGCTAGCCCGAAAATGAACACAAATCCTGAAACCGGTGCGGATCCCTTGTGGGAGCGAGCCTGCTCGCGAAAGCGGTGTGTCAGCCGGCATCATTGCTTCTGAACCACCGTAATCGCGAGCAGGCTCGCTCCCACAGAGGAAATGGATCCGCCCCTCAGGTCATGCAGCATGACCTGATTGGGTGCATAACGGGAACGATTACTTGAGGCTGCCCGAGAGGAACTGCTGCAAACGTTCCGATTGCGGATTGACCAGCACTTCACGCGGGTTGCCGCTTTCTTCCACGACGCCTTTGTGCAGGAACACCAGTTGGTTCGACACTTCACGGGCGAAGCCCATTTCGTGGGTCACCACCACCATGGTGCGGCCTTCCTGAGCCAGGGCCTGCATGACTTTCAATACGTCGCCGACCAGTTCCGGGTCGAGGGCCGAAGTCGGTTCGTCGAACAGCATCACTTCCGGTTCCATCGCCAGCGCACGGGCAATCGCTACACGCTGCTGCTCACCACCGGACATGTGGCCCGGGAACGCGTCTTTACGATGGGCCACGCCGACCTTGTTCAGGTAGTGCTCGGCTTTCTCGCGGGCTTCGGCCTTGGACACGCCCAGTACGTGAACCGGCGCTTCCATGATGTTTTCCAGCGCGGTCATGTGCGACCACAGATTGAAATGCTGAAACACCATCGACAGGCGCGAACGCATGCGTTGCAGCTGCTTCGGGTCAGCGGCTTTCAGCGCGCCGTCCTTGTTGGCAACCAGTTTCAGCTCTTCGTTGTTGAGCAGGATCTTGCCTGCGTGCGGCTGCTCGAGCAGGTTGATGCAGCGCAGGAAAGTACTTTTGCCGGAGCCACTGGAGCCGATGATGCTGATCACATCGCCGGCGGCCGCTTTCAGGGAAACGCCCTTGAGCACTTCGTGACTGCCATAGCGTTTATGCAGGTCTTGGACTTCAAGTTTGTACATGCGGTCGGTTCTCACAAAAACAGTCAGTCGTTGAGCAAAGGGCCGTCGCGCAGCGCATCGCGCCCCGCCACTTTGGCCAGCCAGAAACCGGGTTGGGCGTAACGCAGCCGCTCAATGGCAAACAGCACCCCGGACGTACCAGCACACACCGTGCTGACCCGATCCGACAGCGGATCGATCACTTCGAAAATCTTGTCACCGGCTTCAACCCACTCGCCGGGCCTGCGCAGAAAACTCACCACGCCCGGATGCGGCGGCAGAAGCAATTCCGTGCCTTCGAACGGCATGCCTTCGCACGGTTCGCGCCCGGCGCTCGGCCACTCGCCACGGATCAGCCCTTGCTCGGCAAGGAATGCCAGAATCCCTTCGGCCCAGGCTTCAGCCTGCGCGGGTGTGGTATCAGCCTGACCGCCGAGTTCAACGGTGGTCGCCAGGCACGCCAGCGGAATCTGCGCATCCGGGAACAGACGCGACAGACGCAGCCATGGCAGCGAACAGGCTTCGTCGAACGAGCTGCCACCGGAATCTTCCGCCAGCAGGCCGACTTTCACATCCAGATGCGCGGCAAGGGAACGCCACTGCGGCCAGTGCTGCGGCAACGCATACATGTGCAGCGCGGCTTCGCAGTCGCAATGCAGATCCAGCACCACGTCAGCGGTGGCGGCATGTTGCAGCAGGATGCGCTGCATGCCTTGCAACTGGCTGCTCGCCTCGGGCAATGCGGCCAGATGATCGGCCATCGCCTGACGGATCAGACGGATATTGGCATGGGGATCATCACCGAGCAGCCCTTGAACCTTCGCCGCCACCGGCGCGCTGAGTTCGACGAAATCACGGTTGAAATTCTTGCCGCTGCCGGCCTCGAAACGGCCCTGATGATTGCCTTGCAGCAACTGGCCAAGACCCAGCGGGTTGGCCACCGGCACCAGCTCGATGATGCCATTGAGCAGGCCTTTGGCTTCGAGTTCGCCGAGGCGTTTTTTCAGTTCCCAGGCGGTGCGCATGCCGGGCAGCTCGTCAGCGTGGAGGCTGGCCTGAATGTAGGCCTTGCGCTCACCGCTACCGTAGCGGAACACCGAAATCCGGCGCTCGCTGCCCAGATGGCTCCACGGCAGAACGTGGTCGATGCGTTCCATATCAGTGCTTCCTCGGGGCCAGGTAGCTCAGCCAGCGACGCTCGGCCAGCTTGAACAGGCGCACCAGAATGAAGGTCAGGCACAGGTAGAACACGCCGGCAGTGATGTACGCCTCGAACGGCAGGTAGAACTGCGCGTTGACGGTACGGGCCGCACCGGTGATGTCGATCAGGGTCACGATGGACGCCAGACTGGTGGTCTGCAGCATCATGATCACTTCGTTGCTGTACTGCGGCAGCGCCCGGCGCAGGGCCGACGGCAGCAGGATGCGCTTGTACATCATGACGCGCGACATGCCCATGGCCTTGGCCGCTTCGATCTCGCCGTTCGGCGTGGCCTTCAGGCTGCCGGCGATGATTTCGGCGGTGTAGGCGCTGGTGTTGATCGCGAACGCCAGGCACGCACAGAACGTGGCGCTGGACAGCCATGGCCAGAGGAAGCTTTCACGTACGGTTTCGAACTGCGCCAGACCGTAGTAGATCAGGAACAGCTGCACCAGCATCGGCGTGCCACGAATCACGTAGGTGTAAAGCCACGCCACACCGTTGACCACGGCATTCTTGGACACGCGCATCAACCCCAGGGGGAGCGCCGCCAGCAGACCGAAGAACAGCGACAATGCAAGCAACTTGAGGGTGGTGACCAGACCGCCGAGGTACAGCGGCAGAGCCTCCCAAATGACGTTGTAGTCGAAGATCATAGATCAGCCGCCCTTACGCCTACCGAGTAGCGCTTCTCAAGGTGACGCAGCGCCAGCAACGAGACACTGGTGATCACCAGGTACATCGCCGCCACTGCGAGGAAGAAGGTGAAAGGCTCGCGGGTGGCGTCGGCCGCCTGCTTGGCCTTGAACATCATGTCTTGCAGACCGACCACGGAAATCAGCGCGGTGGCCTTGGTCAACACCAGCCAGTTGTTGGTGAAGCCCGGAATCGCCAGACGGATCATCTGCGGCACCAGCACCCGGAAAAACACCTGGAAGCTGCTCATGCCGTAGGCCATGCCCGCTTCGGCCTGACCCTTGGGGATCGCCATGAAGGCGCCACGGAAGGTTTCCGACAGGTACGCACCGAAGATGAAACCAAGGGTGCCGATACCGGCGGCCAGCGGGTTCAGGTCGATGTACTCGTCATAGCCCAGCATCGGGGCGACACGGTTGAGCAGGTCCTGACCGCCGTAGAAGATCAGCAGGATCAGCACCAGATCGGGAATTCCGCGAATCACCGTGGAATACAGATCGCCCAGCCAGGCCAGCCAGCGCACTGGCGACAGGCGCAACGCGACGCCGATCAGCCCGAGAACGATGGCCAGGGCCATGGACGACAAGGCGAGCTGAAGCGTCAGCCAAGCGCCATCGAGGATGACAGCCCCGTAGCCTTTCAACATGATTCAGGTCCTCGAAAGTTGGGATGAAAAAATGGCGCAAACCGCAGAGATCCTGTTGCTTGCGCCATTTCGGACGGGTCGAGCGACGTCTTTACTTGCCGTAAATATCGAAGTCGAAGTACTTGTCCTGGATTTGCTTGTACTTGCCGTTTTCGCGAATGGCCGCGATGGCAGTATTGATCTTGTCTTTCAGGGCGTCGCCCTTGCGCACCGCGATGCCTACGCCGTCACCGAAGTACTTTTCATCGGTGAACTGCGGGCCGACGAACGCAAAGCCCTTGCCGGCGTCGGTTTTCAGGAAGCCGTCGTTCAGCAGGGTGGCGTCCGCCACGGTGCCGTCGAGGCGACCGGCGGCAACGTCGAGGTAGATTTCGTTCTGCGAGCCGTACGGCTTGATCTCGGCACCCAGCGGCGCCAGGACTTCGCGGGCGAAACGCTCGTGGATCGAACCACGCTGCACGCCGATGTTCTTGCCCTTGAGCTCGGTCAGCTTGTCGCTGACCACGGTGCCTTCCTTCATGACCAGGCGGGCCGGGGTGTTGTAGTACTTGTTGGTGAAGTCCACGGACTTCTTGCGATCTTCAGTGATCGACATGGACGACAAAATCGCGTCGATCTTGCGCACTTTCAGTGCCGGGATCAGACCGTCGAATTCTTGCTCGACCCACTGGCACTTGACCTTCATTTCTTCGCACAGGGCGTTGCCGATGTCGTAGTCGAAACCGACGATGCTGCCGTCCGGGGCTTTGGATGCGAATGGAGGGTAAGCCGCTTCGATACCGATCTTCAGAGGCTTTTCATCGGCGAATGTCGGCAAGGACAGCACGGACAGTGCCAGGGCGCCAAGCAGCACAAGTTTCTTCATCTTGGGACTCCATCGGTAAAGGGCAAAAACGGCAGAGTGAGCGACAGCCCAATATGCGAATGGGTGGAACGGAAAAGCGCTGCTGCGTCCGTAGGATTTCTCCCATTGAAACCCGAAGCGATTTCAACATGAGCCACGACGAGCGAGTGATCGGCATTCTAACGACAGGTCTGAAGCCGATATTTCTTCAATGCGACAACAAATTACAGAAGCACCGAGAAGCTCGCCTGAGCACATTGACAGCTCCGCAATTTCATGCAAGAGCAAAAGACAGTGAACCGATCTATGCTGCAAATTGCGGGCCTATTATTCGCAAACCCTTCTAATCCGGCAAGCGCGGGGTGATGTCTTATTTTTCACCGGAGTTTTGAGGCGCCGAAACGGGGCGATACGTTTCTCATTGCCCCGTTGCGGGGCGGGCGGTTACACATTCGGTTACTTGAAGGCTGGCGGGTAACAACAGGAATGGACTGACGGAGCAATTCGATAATTATTGGCCGAAAATCCCCCCTCACCTTGAACCCGGCCACACCCAGTAACTGATCGTTCCCACGTTCCGCGTGGGAATGCAGCCCGGGGCGCTCCGCGTCCCAAGAGCGTCCAAGAAGGCGTTACCACGCAGAGCGTGGGAACGATCAACGTGGCGTGATCGAAAACAAAAAGCCCCGACCGGCGCGATGCCGGGCGGGGCTTTTCAGCCTTCAGACCCTTCGCTTACGCGACGTTCATGGTCTTGTGCGTATCGATCAGATGCTGCACCACACTCGGGTCGGCCAGCGTCGAGATGTCGCCCAAGCCTTCGTACTCGGCGGTAGCGATCTTGCGCAGGATGCGGCGCATGATCTTGCCCGAACGGGTTTTCGGCAGCCCCGGCGCCCACTGGATCACGTCCGGCGAAGCGATCGGGCCGATCTCCCTACGCACCCAGTTCTTCAGCTCCAGGCGCAACTGCTCGCTCGGCTCTTCACCATTTTTCAACGTGACATAGACATAAATGCCCTGCCCCTTGATGTCGTGCGGCACACCCACCACCGCCGCTTCGGCGACTTTCGGGTGAGCGACCATCGCGCTTTCGATCTCGGCGGTGCCCATGCGATGGCCGGACACGTTGAGCACGTCGTCCACGCGACCGGTGATCCAGTAGTAACCGTCGGCATCGCGGCGGGCACCGTCACCGGTGAAGTACATGCCACGGAAAGTCTTGAAGTAGGTGTCGACGAAACGGTCGTGGTCGCCGTACAGGGTACGGGCCTGACCAGGCCACGAATCAAGAATCACCAGATTGCCCTCGGCCTCGCCCTCGATGATGTTGCCGAGGTTGTCCACCAGCGCCGGCACCACACCGAAGAACGGACGTGCCGCCGAACCCGGCTTCAGGGCATGAGCGCCTGGCAGCGGGCTCATCATGTTGCCGCCGGTTTCGGTCTGCCACCAGGTGTCGACGATCGGGCAACGGGACTTGCCGACGTTCTTGTAGTACCAGTCCCAGGCTTCCGGGTTGATCGGCTCGCCCACCGAACCGAGCAGACGCAGGCTGCTGCCGTCCGCGCCTTCGACAGCAGCGGTGCCGGAGGCCATCATCGCGCGGATTGCGGTCGGCGCGGTGTAGAGGATGTTGACCTTGTGTTTGTCGACGATCTTCGCCACCCGGGTGATGTCCGGGTAGTTCGGCACGCCTTCGAACAGCAGCGTGGTCGCACCGTTGGCCAGTGGACCGTAAACAATATAGGAGTGACCGGTCACCCAGCCGACGTCGGCGGTGCACCAGTAGATTTCGCCCGGACGGTAGTCGAACACGCGCTCATGGGTCATGGCCGCGTACAGCAGGTAACCGCCGGTGGTGTGCTGCACGCCCTTCGGCTTGCCGGTGGAGCCGGAGGTATAAAGGATGAACAGCGCTTCTTCGGCGCCCATCTCTTTCGGCGCGCAAACGGTGCCCGCCACTTTCATCAGGTCTTCGTACCAGATGTCGCGATGCTGGTTCCACTTGATGTCGCCGCCGGTGCGCTTGCACACGATGACTTTCTGGATGCTGCTGGTTTCCGGGTTGGTCAGGGCGTCGTCGACGTTGGCCTTGAGGGAGATCTTCTTGCCGGCACGGATGCCTTCGTCAGCGGTGATCACCACTTTCGAGCGGCAGTCGATGATGCGACCGGCCAGGGCTTCCGGAGAGAAGCCGCCGAACACTACCGAGTGAATCGCACCGATCCGGGCACAGGCCAGCATGGCGACCACGGCTTCGGGAATCATCGGCATATAGATAGTGACAACGTCACCGCGGTGCACGTCCTGGCCACGCAGGGCGTTGGCGAACTTGCAGACCTGTTCGTGCAGTTCGCGGTAGGTGATGTTGCGGCTTTCGGAAGGATCGTCGCCTTCCCAGATGATGGCGACCTGATCGCCGCGCTCGGCCAGATGACGGTCGAGGCAGTTGTAGGAAACGTTCAGGGTGCCGTCGGCAAACCACTTGATGTCGACATGGTGATCGTCGAACGAAGTCTGTTTCACCGTGGTGAAAGGCTTGATCCAGTCGAGACGCTTGGCTTGCTCGCGCCAGAAACCGTCAGGGTTGACGACCGACTGCTGGTACATGGCTTTGTAGGTCGCCTCGTCGGTCAGCGTATTGGCCAGAACCTCGGGACGAACGGGATACAGAGAAGCCGCACTCATCTTTCCTACCTCGGTGTAATAGTTGTTTTTGTATGACCCTGTTGTAGCCGGGGCGACCGTATAGAACCATTCGACGATGGTAGTAACAAGCCCCTACAGGTCGTGGCGATAATCCCGATGTTTCCCCTTGAGCACCCCGCAAGCCCTGATTCCTGTGGCTCGGCGGCGATTGTTACCAAATCTGCCAAAGGTGTTTATCAAAACCGCATCTGTTTACCCCCACCCCGTCTCCCTAAAATCTGCCTCGCCGACAAGGCAAAGTGATTAACAAGGTTACAGCCCCCACGAAGGCCGTTAATCCAGCTCTGAAGTAACAAACCCAAACGATGAAGTTCCACACGCAACCCCAAAAAGGTTGCGTGACCCCACTCGACCTCAAGAAGGTAAATTTCAAATGAAAGCTTTATTGGTTCTGGCCCTCAGCAGTCTGTGCGCAACCGCCATGGCAGACGAGGTCCCGACTGATGTCGCACAGCAACAACCGGCCATCGAGGAATACACTTACTCCACTCACCTGGACATCGCCAAAGTTGTATCGATGAGCGAAGTTCCGAATGTCTGCGAAGTGGTACCGATGAAAATGGAGTACGACGACTCCACCGGCCAGCGTCACATCCTGCGTTACAGCGTGATGGGTAACGGCTGTACCAATTGATGGTTTGAGACTGCACCGGATCGGACCGCTCGGCGCAACATCGAGGGTCGATTCCAGCCCGGCTTCGGTCGGGCTCAGTTGTGTCTGGAGCTGCAAAAAGCTCTTGCAAAACACAACATGTAGTGAAAATAGTGTTTTTTTGTTCGTTTTTTGAGCAAATCCACAATTGCGAGATTTTTTCGAAAAAAAATCTATCCCCGGCAAAGCCCTGTAAACCCTCGCTCTCGTCGAAAAACCAGCCTCCCCGACCGCGCAATGCGCGGATTCGCCTCAGCACAGCCGTGTTTTTTTCCCTATAATGCCGCCCCATCGGGTCAGCAATATTCCCTTACAGGGATCAAAGCCATTCTGAAGCCCCGCAGCAGCGTCAACGCTGTCTCGCGCCCGTCAGAGGCTCTCGGAAACCCGAAAAAATTTTCTGTTTATTGCCTGCGTAGCACCGCTGCAAAAAACGACATCCAACGCGGCCTGTACGGCCGTGTGAAAAACCAACCCATCAGTTTTCACACGGGCACAGGCCCTCACGCAGGAGACGACACGTCATGCTGAGCTGGGACGAATTCGACAAAGAAGACAGTGAAGAAGCAGTAGTGAAAGGCGCTAACGCCGGCCGCGCTGCCGAAGCCACCATGGACCGCCTCGACAGCGCCGGCGGTGCCGCCGCCCTCGAAGCCCGCGCCGTGACCGCCACCGACTCGGCTGCCGTTGCCCGCGCCAAGGCTGCACTGGATTCGCTCGACGTCGCCGAAGGCCTCGCCGAACTCGAAGGCTCCGCCGCCCGTGTCGCCGTTGACGAAAAGCGCATGATCAACTGCCGCGCCGACCTCAACCAGCTCGTGCCATTCAAGTACGACTGGGCCTGGCAGAAATACCTGGACGGCTGCGCAAACCACTGGATGCCGCAAGAAGTCAACATGACCGCCGACATCGCCCTCTGGAAAAACCCGGAAGGCCTGACCGACGACGAGCGCCGCATCGTGATGCGCAACCTCGGCTTCTTCTCCACCGCCGACTCCCTGGTGGCCAACAACCTGGCCCTGGCCGTGTACCGCCTGATCACCAACCCGGAATGCCGCCAGTACATCCTGCGCCAAGCGTTCGAAGAGGCGATCCACACCCACGCCTACCAGTACTGCATCGAATCGCTGGGCATGGATGAAGGCGAGATCTTCAACATGTACCACGAGATCCCGTCGGTCGCGAAAAAAGCCGCCTGGGGCCTGAAATACACCCGCGCCATCTCCGACCCGGAATTCAACACCGGCACCGTCGAAACCGACAAGGAACTGCTGCGCAACCTGATCGCCTACTACTGCGTACTGGAAGGCATCTTCTTCTACTGCGGCTTCACCCAGATCCTCTCCATGGGCCGCCGCAACAAAATGACCGGCGTCGCCGAGCAGTTCCAGTACATCCTGCGCGACGAATCCATGCACCTGAACTTCGGCATCGACGTGATCAACCAGATCAAGATCGAAAACCCACACCTGTGGGACGCCGAAATGAAGGAAGAAGCCTCGCAGATGATCCTGCAGGGCACCCAGCTGGAAATCGAATACGCGCGTGACACCATGCCTCGCGGCGTACTGGGCATGAACGCGGCGATGATGGAGGACTACCTGAAGTTCATCGCTAACCGTCGCCTGTCGCAGATCGGCTTGAAGGAAGAGTACCCAGGGACGACTAACCCGTTCCCTTGGATGAGCGAGATCATGGACTTGAAGAAAGAGAAGAATTTCTTTGAGACTCGTGTGATCGAATACCAAACTGGTGGTGCGCTGAGCTGGGACTAATCGTCTCGCTCGCCACGATTTGAAGACTGCTGCTTGAGTCATCGAATTGAGAAAGCAAAAGCCCCGATTTTATCGGGGCTTTTTTATGGGCGGCTGACAGTCCCAACTGACGTGGGTTCTCAATTCTCGGTAGCTGTTCTGTTAATCCATTTTGCACCTTAGGTTAAATCGTCAAAAACCCAACGCCCACTGAGAATACCTTTCAATTGTTCAACACTCAGTAGCTGCTGGGGCTTTCTATGTACAATCGCGTGGCAATTTGCACAAAGCGGGATCAAATCAGTCTCGGGATCCACAACCTGATTCTCGCCAAATTCAGAAATGGGTTTCACGTGATGCACGTGAATAAAACCCTTTGCATGAGCTCCGTATGCTTTCTCAAAGTCAAAATCGCAGGCTTTGCATTGAAGCCCGTGAATAGCGATTGCCTGCGCTCTCAGCTTTGGACAGCGCTCATATCTAACACCGTAGTAAATTACTTTTTTCCCTTCAGTACCAACGATCTTGGTTTCAAACTCCTGCGTGATATTGGTTGGACTGAGCTGATCAATCGGAACCGACTTCAACGCCGCTCGGGATAAGATTTGGTCGAATACGGTTTCACCAATTGGGCGAACACCATTCCGCCAATAATTTTTTTTAAGATTTACAGGAATCTGCTCAAAATACTCCCCATCGGCTTTGATCGGGATCGCAGATTCAAATGGTTTGAAATCTTCAATGACAGCAAACCAATCCCCCTGCTTGCTGTTCACATCTGCGTAAACCTTACCTATTCGAGCAACCCCAAAATAATGAGGTTCAGTACTCAGACGCTGCCCTGAAAAAGCCCTGTTTGTCATCTTCCCTTTGTAATAGAGCACCTTCGTTCCTTCAGCCAGAATCGCTCGGTACTGCTTCGGAAAGTGATAAGAAACTCCTGTTTTGTCGTCCCACTTTGACTCATCATTTTCGGCAATTACAGCTGGCATCCACTCCCCTCCCTACCAGAGGATGAAGACTACCAAATTCCAGGAAATCTCCTACACAATCCACAGAAGACTCTCACTCGCAACTCAAAACAACACCTAGAAAGCAGCGATCGAGTCCTTGTCGCAAAGAAAGGCCTTCCAAGACACCGAAAACGGGCCGAAAACATGACGAAGCTGGTTACTAAGGTGAATTAATAGGTGCGCCAACACGTACCTCCCGCTATTAATACCCCGCCCCCACTCAAGGACCCGAGCCCCACCATGAAATTCGACCTCGCCTACTGCCTCAGCCTCGACGACAGGTTGTCGATCTATGACGTTCGCGATCTCAATTTCGATGAGACGGTGGCGTTCGATTCCGCCAAGGAGCATTTCCAGTGCCCCAACGACGCCTGTCGTTCGGCGTTCGATGCCTCCAACGAGTTGGGTACGTTCAACGCCAAGAACGTGAATTACGTGCGCACGCCGCACTTCAAGAATCTGCCCGGTACGCAGCATGTGGCAGGTTGTCCGTATGTGAGTGTGAAGACGCCGGCGTCGGGGGTTGAGGCGGCGGATGGGGAAGCGGATGACGGGCGTGAGGAGCATTTCCCGTCGGAGTTGTTGCTGACGCGCCGTGAGTATGTACGCAAGCCTGCCGCGCCTACTGAAGTGGCGGATGTGTTGCGGGATGATCCGGTGCGGGTGGTGGCTACCCCCTCAAAAGAATCGCCGAGTCGGGAGACGGCGCCTGACAAGACCAGTGTCTTCGCTCACCCCGTGGAGTGTTTTGTATCGAACTTCGCGGACAAGGATTTGCTCAAGCGCATGCCGTTGAAGATTGGCGAGCATACGGCGCCATACAGTTCGTTCTTCAAGAAAATCGAGTACCTGACGGACAACAAGGGGCTGATTTACTGGGGCCGGATCAAGAAAATCGAGGACTTCCACAGCGCCAGTTTCCGGATCGATTTCGAAGACAAGGTCTGGTTCAAGAAGCCGGATGACATCAAGAAAAAACCTTATCCGGTCAGTGTCTATCTCAACAAAAAGCTGATCGACAACTACCGCAAGCGCAAGGCGTTTCTGGAAGAGATCAAGCACGCCATCGACAGTGACAAGGCGTTGTTCTGCTTCTTCTATGGTGTGACGCCGGAGTTGAAACAGGTGCCGAGCAAGAAGAACCCCGAAAAGCCTTTCGAGGTCTTCAATGCCAATATCGAGAACCTGGATCACTTCATCATTCGTGAAGCGCCGGGTCTGGCGTGATGGTCAGCCTTGGGGCAGTTGCAGTTTGACGGCGCCGGGGTGTTGTTTGACGACTGAGTACGGCAGGACTGACCAGTCCGGCGCATCGCAGGCGCAGGCGACGCGAGCAAAGTAGGCGCCGAGGTACAGACCTGTTGGTTGACCCGCTGCACGTCATCTTTCGGCAGGCTGGATTCCACGATAAACAAGGCAATCTTCGACTCGGGCTCCGTCCACCATTGAAGGGGGTAGCCCATGAAATCTTCTTTTTTCGTGGCTTTGAGCTTTAGCCCCTGTAACCGCAGATATTCGTAAGGTTCGCTGGCGGGCACCGTAGCGATTGGTGCCTTCAACCAGCGTCAGCGTGCTGTCCTGCAGTGCGCCGCTGAGGGCCAAATCGCGGTGGTACTTTCGTAGAAGTAACGACCGGTCACTTCATCCACCTGCTGCGTATTGAGCTCGACCACAATCGGCGTCGTGCCCAGCGTGCCGGTGAACACACGCCTGCCGTCGTCAGCCTGAGCGGTGGAAAGCAGTGAAAACAACACGGCAGCGTATGGCGCCAGGCGCAACAGTCCCTTGAGCATGGATCGATCCCTGAGTGAATAAGGCTGCGGAGTATGCAGAGGATGCGCGCGGGAATCGAGGTGCTACTTCAGTGTCATGCCCAGCATCACGATGATGAGTAGCGCGATATACACCCACGCATGCACCCGATCCGGTATCCGTCCGATCCACGGCGTGGCCAGTCGAATCCCCAGCATCGAGCCCAGCGTCAGCACTGCAAACGCCAACAGATCCACATACCCGATAAACCATGGCCCGAGGTCTGTCTCGCTGAACCGCGCCATCACCATGTAGGTCAACGTGCCCGCCAGCGCCACCGGCACGCTCAACGGATTGGCCATCGACGTCGCCCGGGACATGCTCAACCCGCAACGGCGCAGCAATGGCACGGTCATGACGCTTCCTCCTACGCCGAGGAAGGTCGCAATGGCGCCAATGCCTACACCACCGCCGGACGTCTCCACCGTTCCCAGTCGACGTGGGATGGCACCTTCGGACTGCGTAAGAAATCCCCTTCGCAGCAGGCAGTCGACAATCGTCACGCCGAGATAGGCGATGAAGGCATAGCGAATGACTTCGCCGCTGACCCACACGGCTGCGATGGCACCCACGATGGCACCTGATCCAATGAATCCGCCCAAGGGCCACAGATACTCACGGATCAGGTTGCCGGCGCGGTGGTGTTTGTGGGTGGCGACCAGGGCGTTGACGATCATCACGCAGGTCGAGGTGGCGACGGCGATGTGCATGGCGGATTGGCTGATCGGGTCGTCGGCGCCGTGGCTGGCGGTGAGCATGCGGTACAGCAGCGGTACGACCACGAAGCCGCCGCCGAATCCGAAAAGTACGGCGGTGACGCCGGTCAGGCAGCCGAAGAGTGTCAGCAGTAGGTAGAACATGGTACGCCGTCCGTTGTTTGGAAGCGGTCGACGATAGAGCCGTAACGTTTGGCCCGCTTCAGCAAGTCAGCCAATAATGTTTGCGTTTACGCCAATCGCCGGGCCGCTCATGCGCAATGTTTCGATCAATCTGCTGGATGACACACCGCGTCCGGTGGTGGCGATCGGTACGGATTATTCCCACGGCTATCTGTTGCCACGTCATACGCATCGGCGGGCGCAATTGTTGTACGGCGCGACCGGGGTGATGCAGGTCAGCACCCATGACGGCAACTGGGTGGTGCCGCCGCAGCGGGCGGTGTGGATTCCGCCGGGAGTGGCGCATGAGGTGTTGATGCTGGGGGTCAGCACTCGCAGTTTGTATATCGAGCCGGAGGCGGTGGATCTGGGCGAGTGCTGTCAGGTGATCAATGTGTCGCCGTTGATGCGGCACTTGCTGATGGAAGCGGTGGAGCTGCCACTGACCTATGACGTGGCCGGGCGTGACGGGGTGCTGATCGATTTATTGCTGCATGAATTGCAGCGGAGTGCGCCACTTCCCTTGCATATCCCGCTGCCGTCTGACGGAAGATTGCTCGAACTGTGTCAGACCTTTCTGCATCAGCCGAATGCCCATCAGTCGCCTCTGCAATGGGCCGATCAACTGCACGTAAGCTTGCGCACCTTCAACAGACTGTTCCGCCAGCAAACCGGCCTGAGCTTCAGTCAATGGCGCCAGCGCGCCTGTGTGGTGCTGGCGCTGGCACGGCTGGCGGCGGGTGAAGCGGTGACGCGGATTGCCCTGGATCTCGGCTATGACAGCCCGGCGGCGTTCTCGACGATGTTCCGTCGGATACTCGGTCAGGCACCGTCCGTCTGGTTGGAGGTGGCGAACTAGGGCAAATCAAAAAATGCGTTTGATCCCGGCCGAAAACAACTGTACAAAAACACAGTACATTTTCCATCAGCACTCTCGAGCCCGGAGCACACCATGGCCTCTTCAGCGATGAACCTCATCCTCGAACGTATCGCCCTTTTCCAGTTCACCCCGACCCATTGCGTCCAGGCTCGAGAGATCCTGGGCTGGAGCGTTGAGCAACTGTCGCGGGAAGCCGGGGTTTCGGTTGACGACATTCAGCGGTTCGAAGCGCAGCAGGACGTGGCGGATGCGGCGCGGCTGGCGTTGACGTATCGGTTCGAGGCGCAGGGGTTGGTGTTCTTTCCGGGGTTTGCGCCGGGGCGTTCGACGAGCAATGGTTCCACAGTTGAGTCAGTGCGTGGGGACTATGCAATGGCGGAGTGATTCGGTTCGCCTCTTTGAGGCGAACCTGGATCAGGGAGTCAGGCCTCCTGCACCACCACCTCACTCTCCCCTTCAACCGCCAACCACCACGCATCCCCACGTTGCGGTTGTGCCAGGTTGAACGCCTCGCCCATTTGCGGGGTGGTGATGAAAACACTGCGTTCCCAGGCCAGTGCGAGGATGCGGTCAAACGGTTCATGCCATGCATGCATCGCCAGATCGAACGTACCGTTGTGGATCGGAAACAGCCAACGGCCCTTGAGGTCAATGTGGGCCTGCAGGGTTTCTTCCGGTTGCATGTGCACGTGGGGCCATTCGACGTTATACGCGCCGGTTTCCATCAGGGTCAGGTCGAACGGACCGAACTGTTCGCCGATGTGTTTGAAGCCGTTGAAGTACCCGCTGTCTCCGCTGAAGAAAATCCGCTTGTCGCCGTCGATGATCACCCACGAAGCCCACAGGGTCTGGTTGCCATCGAACAGGCCACGGCCGGAGAAATGTTGCGACGGGGTGGCGATGAAGTGGATGCCGGCGACTTCTGTGCCGTGCCACCAGTCGAACTGGCGGACCTTGGTGGCATCGATGCCCCATTTGATCAGGGTGTCGCCGACGCCCAGCGGGGTGAGGAACAGGTTGACCTTGTCCGCGAGTTTCAGCACCGCCGCATAGTCGAGGTGGTCGTAGTGGTTGTGCGAAAGGATCACGGCCTCGATCGGCGGCAACTCGTCGATGCTGATCGGTGGCTGGTGGAAGCGTTTCGGGCCGGCCCATCGCACGGGCGAGGCGCGCTCGGCGAAGACCGGGTCGGTGATCCAGAATTTGTCTTGCAGTTTCAGCAGCAGGGTCGAGTGGCCGAGGCGGTAAACACTGTGGTTCGGCGCGGCAATCAGGTCGGCACGGGTCAGCGGCTGCACAGGAATGGCTGACGCCGGACGGGTGTTGTGCGGTTTATTGAAGATCATGTTCCACATGATGCGCAGCATCTTGCGCACACCTTCGCGCTGCACCGGCGCGTGGTTGCGGAATGTCCCTTCGGCCTGGCGCGAAGCTTCAGGTACAGGACTGACCGCGGAGGAAATTGATTTGGCCATGACTGAATGACTCCAGAGAAACCGCGCAATTCACGGTTTTCCACGGTGGGACGATAATGGCCAAGGCACGCACGCATCAGCCGGACATCTGGTTTTAGGTGGCACCGATTAACGCAACATTACACTGATCGGTGTACTTTCTAGGTTGCATGAATCCGGATGACAAGTAAACTGCCGAGTGTAATTTCCTCCATATTCTTGCCGAATCGAATTTATGACAGCTCCAACGCGCCTCACCGACCGCAAACGCGAAGCCATCATCCTGGCGGCCATTTCCGAATTCCGGGCTAACGGCTTCGAGGTCACCAGCATGGACAAAATCGCGGCCAGCGCCGGGGTGTCGAAGCGCACGGTGTACAACCATTTTCCGAGCAAGGAAGAGCTGTTCGCCGAAATTCTCAACCAGTTGTGGGCACGGATCAGCACCGAGCAAGCTGTGTCGTATCAGCCCGATCAGCCTTTGCGTGATCAACTGCGAACGATGCTGCTGGCCAAACTGCAGATGATGGCGGACGATAATTTCATGGATCTGGCCCGGGTCGCCATCGCCGCCACGATCCACTCGCCCGAGCGCGCGCAGAACATGGTGACGCGCATGAGTGAACGCGAGGAAAGCGTGACCGTGTGGATCCGCGCCGCCCAGGCGGATGGTCGGTTGAAACCGGTCGACCCGGAGTTTGCCGCGCATCAGTTACAAGGCCTGCTCAAAACCTTCGCGTTCTGGCCGCAGATTTCCATGGGCCAGCCCTCTCTCGACACGGCCGCGCAAAAGGCCGTGGCCGATTCCGCGCTGGACATGTTCCTGGCCTGTTACCAGCTCTAGAACAGGTCTGCGCCGCGTAATTGGCTCACAAGGACACTGAATTTTCCCGCTGGAATAAATGACAATGTCTGTCATTGACCGATGAACGGTCGCTCTGAAGAATTACACTGCAAAGTGTTTCAGAATGAATCTGGCGCAGAACATCATGGAAAACCGACGCGGCAAAGGCTTGTCATTCGCCAGACGTATCTACTTGCCACGTGCCCTTGGATTGGGCATCGGTTTCTTCAGCGTCGGCGCCGCGCTGTATCCATTGAACATGCCAGCATGGATCTGGACGCTGCTGCTGTTCAATGGTTTTGTCTGGCCCCATGTGGCCTATCAATGGTCGATCCGCTCGGCTTTCCCCTATCGCGCCGAGCGCCGCAATCTGCTGTATGACTCGGTGTTCGGTGGTTTCTGGACCGCGTGTTTTCAGTTCAACCCGCTGGTCACCGTGACCATTCTGTCGATGATGACCATGAACAATGTCGCCGCCGGCGGCCGACGTCTGTTCCTGCTCGGTGCCCTTGCCCAGGTGATCGGCGTGCTGTTGGGGTGGTCGCTGTTCGGGGTCAGATTCACGCTGACGGCCACACAGACCCAGGTCTGGGCGTGCCTGCCGATGCTCACCCTTTATCCGCTGGCGCTGGGCACGGTCTGCTATCGGCTGGCGATCAAGCTCGCCGAACACAAGCGCACCTTGAGTGCCCTGAGCCGCACCGACAGCCTGACCGGCCTGCTCAACCACGGCGCCTGGAAAGACCTGCTGCACCTCAAGTTCCAGCAGTGCCGCGAACACAACCATCAGGCCACACTCGCACTGATCGACGTCGACCACTTCAAGGTGATCAACGACAGTTACGGACACATCGTCGGCGACGCCGTGCTTCAGCAACTGAGTCAAGAACTCAAATCCCTGCTGGGTGAAAACGCACTGGCCGGCCGTTACGGCGGCGACGAATTCTGCGTGATCCTGCCCAATCTGCCACTCGGCAGAGCCGAAGCCCTGATGGAACAATTGCGTCAGGCCCTGCATCAGTACCGCCACCCCGATGTACCGCAAATGCGGGTCAGCCTGAGCATCGGCCTGGCGCGTTTTCAATCGACCTACCCGGATGCGCTGCATTGGTTGGACGACGCTGACAAGGCGTTGTACACCGCCAAACACACCGGCCGTAATACGATCAGCATCGCGTTGAGTCACACCGGCGCCTGACCCTTGGCGCAGGGCTATAGTGAGCCAAAGTCCTACGCCCTGCCGAGCCCGTCATGAACACAGAAAAATCCGAATACCCTGCAAACGCTTCTATCGATCATCTGCGATTCCACCGCCCTCACGCCCACCTGAACACAACCTTCGGCAATGACAAATTCGCTCTGCGCGCCGAAGCATTCGCGCGTTTTTTCGGCACGCCAATGTTTCTTGGCGCGCAGACGCTGATCGTCGTGGTCTGGATGGGCCTCAACGTCTCGGGCGTAACCCGGTTCGATGCCTACCCATTCATCTTGCTGAATCTGGCGTTCAGCCTGCAGGCAGCCTACGCCGCCCCACTGATTCTGTTGGCCCAGACTCGCCAGGCGGCACGGGACAAAGCGCAATCGGAGGCCGACGCGCAGCATCGCGAAGCACTAGCGGTGGCCAACAGCGAGCGCCAGGCGGAAGCGGCGAAGAACACCGCCCAACTGCTCGAATTGCTGGAACAGAACACTCGCCTGACCGAGATGACCAAGGACTTGACCGAACGGATCGAAATCCTCACCCGCGAGTTGCATCAGCACATCTTGCAACAGGAACAACAACCGAAGACATGACCCGCCATCATGACAAACGCAACGCCTGCCCGAGCTCATCAAACAGTGTGACCACCGAGCGCAACGCTCGGCAGTCCGGACGGGTCAGCAGCCACAGCGCGGTGTCGTAGCCATGCAGCGGCTCGCTCAGCGCATGCAATCCTTCGGTGATCAGAAAGTCCGGCAACGCCGCGACACCGAGGCCGGCACGCACCAGTTCAGTCACTGAGAGCATGCTGTTGCAGCGATAGCCCGGCATCACGCCCGGCAAGTGCTGACGACGCCAGACAACGGTCGGATGATCGGGCAGGAAATCGTCCGGGGCGATCCAGGTCATGACGGCCAGATCGGATGCATCGACCTTTTGCAGATAACGCTCACTGGCACAGACCCGGTAGGAAATTTTCGCCAGCTCCCGTCCGACCAGATGTTCCGGTGGTGTACGAGTCAGGCGCAGGGCGATGTCGGCATCGCGACGGCTGAGGTTGGCGAAATCGTTGGAGGTGCTCAGTTCGATGGTCAGCGCCGGGTAGTTCGGCATGAACTGCGCCAGCGCCGGCAGCAACAAGCATTGCAGCACCGAATCGGTACAGGTCAGGCGCACCGTACCGCTGACCACTTCGCCGCCCTGCTCCACGCCGATGCGCGCCGCTTCGAGTGCCTGCTCGGCACGTTCGGCCTGCTCCGCCAATGATTGCGCAAGGGTGGTGGGCAGATAACCGGCGCGGCTTTTTTCAAACAACTGCTGACCCAGCGCGGCTTCCAGTCGGCGCACGGCGCGAAACACCGTCGACACATCGACCTTCAACAGCTGCGAGGCCCGGGCCAGAGAGCCGCCACGCACCAGGGCGAGAATCAGTGCCAGATCCGGGAAGTCGAGTCGATAGTGCGTCGCTGCATTGATCACTTGGGAAAACGCCCATATGGAGTGCATGAACGCCAATCTATAGTGAGCGCCATCCCTCAACAAGCACAGCGAACACTCATGGAATCCAGAGCTCTGCGCATCGCCCTGATCGGTGACTACGACCCGCAAGTCACCGCCCATCAAGCCATCCCTGTCGCCCTCGGGCTGGCGGCGCAATACCTTCGCCGTCCCGTGGATTTCGAATGGCTGGCTACGGACGCCATTCACCCCGATACACCGCTCGACGGCTTCGACGGTTTCTGGTGCGTCCCGGCCAGTCCTTACAAAAGCGAAGCGGGCGCGCTACGGGCCATTCGTTTTGCGCGCGAACAGCAGCGACCGTTCCTCGGCACCTGCGGCGGTTTTCAACACGCGGTGCTGGAGTTTTCCCGCAACGTGCTCGGATGGGCCGATGCCGAACATGGCGAAACCTCGCCCGATGCCAGCCGCGCCGTGCTCTCGCCCCTGACCTGCTCGCTGGTGGAAGCGGTGGACAGTATTCATCTGGTGCCCGGTTCGTTGATCGCCAAGGCGTACGACATGTCCGAGATTCGTGAAGGGTATCGCTGCCGTTATGGAGTGAATCCGCAGTTCGAACGAGATTTGCTGACCCATGACCTGCATGCCGTGGGCCACGATTCGACCGGTGATTTGCGTGCCATCGAACTGAAAAACCATGTGTTCTTCGTCGCGACTCTGTTTCAACCGGAACGTGCTGCGCTCAAAGGGCAATTGCCGCCGCTGGTGCGGGTGTTCGTCGAAGCTTGCGCGGAGCAACGGGGATGATTGCCAAAACCCCAAAGGCGCCTTACTACGCGGTGATTTTCACATCGACCCGCACCGAAGGCGATCAGGGCTATGCCGAAGCCGCCGAACGCATGCTTGAACTGGCCCGAGAACAACCGGGATTTCTGGGCGTAGAGTCGGCCCGGGGCGCGGACGGGCTCGGGATCACGGCCTCCTATTGGAGCAGTGAAGCGGCGATTCTGGCGTGGAAAAACCATCCCGAGCACCAGGCCATTCGCGAGCGCGGACGTTCGACCTGGTACTCGGCATGTCATACGCGAGTGTGCAAAGTGGAGCGCGATTATCGATTCGGATAGTCAGCCCTTCACCAGACTGCGCACCGCCACAATCTCCGGCACTTCGCGTTTTTGCATGTACACCCGCAACGGCTCGGTGATGTTGATCCGGTCGTCGATGTGCTGATCGAGCAGCAACTGGATCGACTCGCGCTTGAGGGTCATGGTCTGTCCGGAGGCCGGTGACCAGACAAATTCGCTGGCGGGCATGATGCCGTCATCAGCCACGTCCATGCCGAACGCGTCTTCGCTGAATCGCACGATGTACTGGCCGGTCTTGCGGTTGAGGCCGACAAAACCCTTGAGGTCGTCGGCGGCCTGGCAGATGAGTTGAGATGTGATGCGCATGGTAAACCTCACGAAAAGGATCGATGGTCTACACGCAGGGCGTTGAGGCACCCCCTCTGCCGGGGTGGTTGCCGTGGCCAAGCGTACTGCAAACGAACGCACAAAAGTGCGGATTTTTTCGCTTTCAGTACGTTTATGTCGGTCTTGCGATAGCAGGTTTTCGTTTGAGTTGCTAAAAGGGACATCTTTGAAAATCCCTGCGAAAGGACCTCGATATGCCCGCCACGTTTACCAAAAGCGCTCTGCTGCTGAGCCTGATGCTCGGCCTCGGCCAGGCGCACGCTGCCAACCCGTCGAGCCCAGCTGCGCTTGCAGCCTCAGAGGGCATTCCGCGCCCGGCAGTGATCGCCCACCGTGGCGCCTCCTTCGACGCACCGGAATCCACCGCAGCCTCCTACAAACTGGCCCGCGACCTCGGCGCCGACTACCTGGAAATGGACCTGCAGCGCAGCAAGGACGGCGTGCTGTTCGCCCTGCACGACAACAACCTGCAACGCACCACCGACGTCGCCACCAAGTTCCCGGACCGCAAGGACAGCCCGGCCAATGCCTTCACCATGGCCGAGCTGAAAACCCTGGATGCCGGCAGCTGGTACAACAAGGCCTACCCGGATCGCGCCCGCCCTTCCTACGCCGGCCTGCAGATTCTGACCCTGGATGAAATCATCGACATCGCCCAGGCCAATCCGCAGCACAAACCTGGCCTGTACATCGAGACCAAGGAGCCGCAACTGTTCCCGGGCATCGAGCACGACCTGAAGGAAAAGCTCCAGGCCCGTGGCTGGCTGATTCCGGCCGGCGCCAAACCGGCCAAAAACGTCGCCAGCGTCGGCGAAAGCAACGGCAAGGTGATCCTGCAGACCTTCGAGAAGAACAGCCTGGAACTGCTGCAAAAGGAAATGCCGCAGGTGCCGAAGATCCTGCTGCTGTGGGTCGGTGAGGGCAGCATCGAACCGAAATCGAAAGTGACCTTTGCCGAATCCGGCGAGAAGGACAAGAACGTTTTCTACGGCAAGCAGGAGCCGAAATCCGAAGCTGAATTCAAGCAGTGGATCGACTACGCCAAGGCTCAGGGCGCCATCGGCACCGGCCCTTCGGCCAGGCTGACCCACGGCGGCGATCAGAGCTATTCGGACCTGGTACAGCCGTGGATGAACCAGTACACCCACGACAAGGGAATGCTGGTGCACGTCTACACCGTCGATGAGCCGGTGGACTACGAGAAAGTCATGGCTGCCGGCGTCGACGGCATCTTCACCAACCGCGCCAGCGAACTGCTGAAGTTCTACAAACGCCCGGCCACCGCCAGTGTGGATCAGGTGTTGAAGAACAACGGTTTCTGATCTTTCAATCGGGCGTCAGTAACGCGAGCAGGCTCGCTCTCACAGGGAGTCCGGCCTGCTCGCTGTTTTTTAAGGGTGAATTAAGTTGCGGTGATTAACCTGAACTCACTTGAACGAATCACCCAAAGGAATAACCGATGAAAACTTTGACTGCCCTGTTTACCGCTGCCGCCCTGACCCTCACCGCTGGCCTGGCCCAGGCTGACGTTCGTGTCGATCAGATCCCTGAGCTGGTGAAATCCGGCAAGATCAAGCCACTGGAAGAGCTGAACAAGATTGCCCTGGCCCTGCACCCGGGCGCGACCATCGTCGACACCGACCTGGACAACCATTTCAACGGCTATGAGTACGAAGTCGAGCTGCGTACCGCCGATGGCAAGGAATGGGACGTGGACCTGGATGCGGCCACCGGCAAGGTACTGAGCAACAAACAGGATCACTGATTGCCCCACACGACAAAGCCGCACGATTTTCGGATCGTGCGGCTTTTTTATGTCTGCGACTTATGCAGAAGTACTGAGCAACGCCCCCGACGTACTCGAATCAGACGCCTGCAACGCCGCCGTCGCCGTCCGCTATCAAGGTTTTGCCGGTGGACGTGGTGACGGTCTGATTGATCGAAACAGAGGTGATGCTGACCATGGAAATTCTCCAATGACGGTTATGGTTAACCGGCCATCGGCGGCGGCCTGCACGAATTGAGATCGACTGTGTACCGACTCGGTAACCGGGCCGGTACACAGTCGCTGGTGGGTCAGACGCTCAGGCGAGCCGTGACATCGTTCAGTTGTCCGGACAGGCCGTGCAGGTTCTGGCTGGCGCTTTCGGTGCGCTGCACGTTGTCGAGGTTAGTGCTGGCGATCGAGGTGATCTCGGTCAGGTTGCGCGAGATGTCTTCAGCCACCGAGGTCTGCTCTTCGGCGGCGGTGGCGATCTGGCGGTTCATGTCGCGGATCGCTTCCACCGCATGGGTGATGCGCTCGAGCATCGCGCCGGCCTGGGTCACTTGCTCGACGCTTTCATCGCTTCGGGTCTGGCCGCTGTCGATGGCCTGGGCCGCATCCACCGCACCGGTCTGCACGCTCTGGATGATCTGGTTGATCTCGATGATCGACTCCGCCGTGCGCTGCGCGAGGTTGCGCACCTCATCGGCCACCACCGCAAAACCACGCCCGGCTTCACCGGCACGAGCCGCTTCGATGGCCGCGTTAAGCGCCAGCAGGTTGGTCTGCTCGGCAATCCCGCGAATCACTTCCAGCACCTTGCCGATACGACCGCTGTCGGCTTCCAGACGACGGATGACGGTGGCGGTGTTGGCGATTTCGCCACGCATCTGGGTGATGCTGTGGATGGTGCTCTGCATGACCTTCTCGCCCTGCTGGGCGGACTGGTCGGCATCGTCCGCCGCACGCGCCGCGTCGGCGGCATGACGGGCGACTTCCTGGGCGGTGGCGGACATTTCGTTCATCGCCGTGGCCACCTGATCGGTGCGGTTGAACTGCTCGTTGGTGCCGCCGGCCATCAGCGTGGCGATGGCGTTCAGCTCGCCACTGGCACTGTCCAGATCCTTGGCGCTGCGTTGCAGGTGATTGAAGGTTTCGGCGAGGAAATCGCGCAGGGTGTTGGCCGCAGCGGCCAGGTTACCCAATTCGTCCTGACGATTGCTGACGACACGCTCGACCAGACGGCCCTTGCTCAACTGGGTGACGTAGTCGATGAGGTTGCGGATCGGCTCGACCAGGTTGCGGTTGACCAGCCACAGGCTCAGCAGGCCGATCAACAGACCGGAGGCAAGCATCACCACAATCCCCAGCATCACGGTGCGATCGGCACTGGCGCTGATCAGCGCCGACTGTTCGGTGCCCTGCTTGCGCAGTTCGGCCACCAGTTCGCTCATCTGGTCGCTGGCGGCGCGGTCGACGCCTTTGACGGCCACGTCGCCCGCAGCCGGATCGGCACCGGCAGCCACGTAGGCATCACGGCCCTTCTGATACGCAGCGCCAAGCAGGCGGTGTTCTTCACGCAGGCGTTCGATGCGGGTTTTCAACGAAGGCTCGAGGCCTTTCTGATTGGCCAGCTCACCGAGGATGTTCTGCACATCACGCTGACGATCTTCAAACTGGCCCCAATATTTGGCCAGGTCCGCCGGTTGCTTGCCGCGCAACAAAACGTTTTTCCACTCCTGGACCTGCACCTTGAATTGCAGGTTGGCTTCGTCGATCAATTGCGAAGTGTGCAAGGGACCGGCGATCAACTGGCTGTAGCTTTGCACGCCGTTGGACAGGAAGTGAAAGCAGGCCAGCGCGATCAACAGCATCGCCAACAGGCTGCCGCTCAGCAGGGCAAGAATTTGCGCTCTCAAGGATTTTTGCAGCATCGCAGGTACTCGGGACAGGAATGAGGCACGCCCGACAAGGCGTGAATTGTGGCCGGACATCCGTGTCGCCGAACCTTGGCTCATGGCCGAAGGCGCGCAACCTAACTCATGCGTGATCGGCGTGCCAGAGCACTTCTTGAGAAAAATCCGACCGCCGGTAAGGCATTGATTTTGAGGTCATTTCATCGTCACCAAAACGTCACATTGCGTTGCGATGATGCGGCTCGGGTGAACCTGCAAATCCCGCAATCGACGCCTTCCCTGCAGCGAGACTTCATGAACCACAGCCTGGATATCAGCCATCGCGATCCTGATCTGTTCGGCCTGCTTTACGGCTTCCGTTTTCGCCCGGGCGAGCGCGGGCGCGAAGTGGATTCGGCGACCGCCCTGCGCTGTCTGCAGGACGACAGCGACAGCGACGAATTCCTCTGGCTGCACCTGAACCTGGCCCACGCCGCGTGCGAGCGCTGGATGAAAAGTCATCTGCAATTGCCCCAGGAATTTTTCGAGGCGCTGCATGAAGGTTCGCGCTCGACCCGCATCGAGCATGTGGATTCGGCGTTACTGGCGGTGGTCAACGACGTGGTGTTCAACCTCAGCAGCATGGTGTCGTCGGACGTGTCGACGCTGTGGGTCTGCGTGCGCAGCAAACTGATCGTCAGTGCGCGTCTGCAACCGTTGCACTCGGTGGACAAACTGCGTTCGTCGGTGAAGGCCGGCGAGTGCTTTCGCTCGCCGTCGGAATTGCTCGTGCACCTGTTGCGCGACCAGGGCGAAGTACTGACCCAGATCGTGCGCAAGACCAGCCTGAGCGTCGATCAGGTCGAAGACGAGTTGCTGTCCTCGCGACTGTCGACCAACCGCGCCGAACTCGGTGCCAACCGCCGGGTGCTGGTACGCCTGCAACGGCTGCTGGCGCTGGAACCGGGCTCGCTGCTGCGCCTGCTCAACCGACCGCCGTCCTGGTTGCAGAAGGAAGACGTCAAGGAGCTGCGCAAGTCCACCGAGGAGTTTGCGCTGATCATCAACGACCTCACGGCCCTCGGCGAGCGGATCAAGCTGTTGCAGGAAGAAATCGCCGCCAACGTCAACGAACAGAGCAACCGCACACTGTTCACCCTGACCGTGGTGACGGTGCTGGCGTTGCCGATCAACATCATCGCCGGTTTCTTCGGCATGAACGTCGGCGGGGTGCCGCTGGCCACCGATCCGGAAGGGTTCTGGATTCTGGTGGCGCTGGTGGCGACGTTCACCGCGATTGCCGGGCGCTGGGCGTTTCGCAAGCGCGGGGATTACTGATCCACCTGTGGCGAGGGAGCTTGCTCCCGCTCGGCTGCAAAGCAGTCGCAGAGTTCTTGGGGCGGGTTGCCTTAAAGATTGCGATAAACGGCTTGGGGGCGCTTCGCACCCCAGCGGGAGCAAGCTCCCTCTCCACAGTGCGTCCATATCAATGCGGGGCTAATCCGCCAAACACTGATCTATCGCAGATTCTCTGTAATATTTAGCAACGATCATGGGCAACACTCCTTCCCCCGCTCAGGATTGTCCGCCCATGGCTACTCCCTCCCTGACCGCCAGCCACGCCTCCGCTTCCAGTGGCAGGCCGGCGCTCGACAAGAAACCCGGCCCGTTCACGTATGTGGTGTTTTTTGCGGTGCTGGCGATGGGGCTGCTGTTCACCGCCTACAGCCTGATGCACGACATGCACCAACTCGGCACGGTGGTCACCACCTGGACCCCTTTTCTGCTGCTCGGCGTGGCGCTGTTGATTGCGCTGGGCTTCGAGTTCGTCAACGGTTTCCACGACACCGCCAACGCCGTGGCCACGGTGATTTACACCCATTCGCTGCCGCCGTATTTCGCGGTGGTCTGGTCGGGGTTCTTCAACTTCCTCGGCGTGCTGCTGTCGAGCGGCGCGGTGGCGTTCGGCATCATCGCGTTGCTGCCGGTGGAGCTGATTCTGCAGGTCGGCTCGTCCGCCGGTTTCGCGATGATCTTCGCCCTGCTGATCGCGGCGATCCTGTGGAACCTCGGCACTTGGTGGCTGGGCCTGCCGGCTTCGTCGTCGCACACACTGATCGGTTCGATCATCGGCGTTGGCGTGGCCAATGCCCTGATGCACGGTCGCGACGGCACTAGCGGTGTGGACTGGGCCCAGGCCATCAAGATCGGTTACGCGCTTTTGCTGTCGCCGTTGGTGGGCTTCGGTTGTGCTGCGCTGTTACTGCTGGCCCTGCGCGCCTTCGTGAAGAATCGTTCGCTGTACAAGGCGCCGGACGGCAACACCCCGCCGCCGTGGTGGATTCGCGGCCTGCTGATCGCCACCTGCACCGGCGTGTCCTTCGCCCACGGCTCCAATGACGGCCAGAAAGGCATGGGGCTGATCATGCTGATTCTGGTCGGCACCCTGCCGATGGCCTATGCCCTGAACCGCACCATGCCCGCCGATCAAACGTTGCAATTCGCAGCGGTGGCCGAAGTCACCCAGCAGGCGCTGGTGAAAAGCGCCCCGCTGCCGGCCCCGGCCGATCCACGCCCGGTGCTGGCCGATTACGTGCGCAGCAAGCAGGCCACACCGCAACTGGTTCCGGCCCTCGCGGCGCTGACCGGGCACATTGGCGACGAGGTGAAAGGCTACGGTTCGCTGTCGAAAGTCCCGGCGGAGGCCATGGGCAACGTGCGCAACGACATGTACCTGGCCAGTGAAACCATTCGCTTGATGGACAAGCACAAGGTCGGCACCTTCGATGCCGACACCACCAACAAACTGCAACTGTTCAAACAGCAGATCGACAACGCCACGCGGTTCATTCCGTTGTGGGTGAAGATTGCCGTGGCGATTGCGTTGGGGCTGGGCACCATGGTGGGCTGGAAGCGGATCGTGGTCACGGTCGGCGAGAAGATCGGCAAGACCCACCTGACTTACGCCCAGGGCGCCTCGGCGGAGACCGTGGCGATGCTGACCATCGGCGCCGCCGACATGTTCGGCCTGCCGGTGTCCACCACCCATGTGCTGTCCTCCGGTGTGGCCGGGACCATGGTCGCCAACGGCGGCGGCCTGCAGATGAAGACCATCCGCAACCTGCTGATGGCGTGGGTGCTGACGTTGCCGGCGGCGATTCTGCTGTCGGGCAGCCTGTATTGGCTGTTTACCCAGATCTTCTGATTAACCGGAATCCCTGTGAGAGCCTTTGCTCCCACAGGGATTTGCGGCAGGAGTCAGAGCGTCGAACGAATCAAATCCCCCAGCCAGTCCATGAACACCCGTACCCGCAACGGCAGATGCCGCTGCCGGGCATACAGCAGTGAGATGCCCATCGCCGGCGCGGTGTACTGCGGCAACACGGTCACAATCTCGCCGCTGTCCAGATAGCTGTTCATGCCGGTACGCGGCACCTGAATCAGACCAAAACCACCCAGGCACGCCGACTCGTAGGCATCGGTGCTGTTGACCGTGACACTGCCGGCCATCGGCACGCGGTGGACCTGGCCGCCCTGCTCGTAGACAAACCCTTCCGAACGCGAACCCAGCACCCCGACGTAGTGCACCAGTCGATGCTGCGCCAGGTCTTCAAGTGATTGCGGCACACCGTAGCGTTGCAGATACGCAGGGCTGGCGCAGTTGATCATGCTGAAATCCCCCAGGTGCCGCGCCACCACCGACTGATCGGGCTGCGCGCCGATGCGCACCACACAATCGAAGCCTTCGGCGAGCAGGTCGACGCGACGGTCGGTGCTGCTGATTTCCAGTTCCAGATTCGGATGCCGCGCCATGAATTCCGGCAGCTTCGGCATGATCAGCCGTCGCGACAGAATGTTCGGCATATCGACCCGGATCCGCCCGGTCAGCGACGCCTCGTCCTGACGGAACAGGTTCTCGATCTCGTCCATGTGCGACAGCAGATCCTTGCTGCGCTCGTACAGCGCGAGGCCGTCCTGAGTCGCCTGCACCCGCCGGGTGGTGCGTTGCAGCAGGCGTGTGCCGAGCAGGGTTTCCAGGGCCTGCACCTGCTCGGACACGGTCGAGCGCGGCAGCCCGAGGCTCTCTCCCGCCATCGTAAAACTCGACAACTCGCTGACCCGGACGAAGGTGCGCAGCAGTTCCAGTTTGTTCATGGGCCACCTGTTGATTGTTCGGAATCACCGACCAGTGATTCCGGTTTCAGTCTGTTTATCACCCCAAGGCGGATAAATAAACTTTGCTGCATCAACCGTCACCGCTCTCGAGGAAGACCCATGAACCGCAAAATCGCATTGATCACCGGTGCCAGCCGTGGCCTTGGCAAGAACGCCGCCCTGCATCTTGCCGCGCAAGGCGTGGACATCATCGGCACCTACAACAGCCGCGCCGATGAAGCGCAATCGCTGGTCGAGGAACTGAAAACACTCGGCGCCAACGCCGTGATGCTGCAACTGGATGTCGGTCGCAGCGAAGGCTTTGCCGACTTCGCCGTGCGGGTCGAACAAGCGCTGCAACAACTCGGGCAACCACGCTTTGATTTCCTGATCAACAACGCCGGGATTGGCGTGCATGCTTCCTTCGCCGACACCACGCCGGAGCAGTTCGACCTGCTGATGAATGTGCAGTTGAAAGGGCCGTTCTTCCTGACTCAGCAACTGCTGCCGCTGATCAACGATGGCGGGCGGATCATCAATATCTCCAGCGGTCTGGCCCGCTTCACCCTGCCGGGTTATGCGGCCTACGCGGCGATGAAAGGTGCGATGGAAGTGCTGACCCGTTATCAGGCCAAGGAGCTGGGCGCGCGGCAGATCGCCGTGAACATCCTGGCACCGGGTGCCATCGAAACCGACTTCGGCGGCGGCGCCGTGCGCGACAACTCGGCGCTGAACGCCATGGTCGCCAGCAACACCGCGCTGGGCCGCGCCGGACAGCCGGATGACATTGGTGGCGCGCTGGCGCTGTTGCTGTCGCCGGGGGCGCAGTGGATCAACGGTCAGCGCATTGAGGCGTCGGGCGGGATGTTTCTCTGATCCTGCAAAAGTGGCGAGGGAGCTTGCTCCCGCTGGGGTGCAAAGCACCCCCAAAACCGAGAGCAGGGAAATGCAGTCAGACCATATTCTCGGGTTTTGCGACGGCTTGGCCGTCGAGCGGGAGCAAGCTCCTTCGCCACAACCGTGTTTATCCCTGGCAAGCATTACGCATCACCAGCCGCTCGCGCACCAGGTCATAACCCCAGTGGTAGAGGTAGGTGTACGGCAGGAAGAACAGCAACACGCCGATATCGAGCAGGAACGCCTGCCACAGGCTGACCGACAGCCACCCGGCAATCAGCGGCACGCCCATCACGATCAGCCCGCCCTCGAACAGCAGCGCGTGCAGCACCCGCACCCAGGCATTGCGGGCGATGTTCCAGCGCTTGAGCATCCGGTCGAAAAAGCCGTTGAACACCACGTTCCAGCCCAGGGCCAGCAAAGCGATGGCAATGGTAACGGCGCCCATTTCCACCAGTGGCTTGCCCATGATCCACGCCAGCAGCGGGGTACAGATCAGGATCGCCAGCAGTTCGAAACCGATGGCCTGGAAAATACGTTCAGTGATGGATTTGTTGGCAGTCATGGCCGAAGTCCTCTGTGAAGATGGTTGCCATGATCCGGCACTACACCGATACTTCATAATCAGTAACCATCGATCAAGGCGATAGTTCATGGCCTCTCAAGAAGTGCTGCTGGCGTTTGTCCAAGCGGCGACTCAAGGCTCGTTTTCGGCGGCGGCGCGCAAACTCGGGCGCAGTCAATCCACTATCAGTGCGGCGGTGGCCAGTCTGGAGATCGATCTGGATCTGATTCTGTTCGACCGCAGCAGCCGCAAGCCGAGCCTGACCCCAGCCGGCCACGTGATGCTGCAACGGGCCGAGGCGATCCTGTCAGCCAACAGCCAACTGGAAATGACCGCTCGGCAATTGGCCCAGGGCGTCGAGCCGAAACTTACGGTGGCGATTTCCGACACTTATCAGTCCGACCGTTTCGAAGCCGCATTGGTGGGCTTCGAGCAGCGTTATCCGGATCTGGAACTGGAATGTCTGATCGCCGAGTGCGATGACCTGATCGAACTGGTGCAACGCGGTCGCGCGCACCTGGCGTTCGCCGAGATGCAGGACAATTACCCGCCGGATCTGGCGACCGCGACCGTCGCCGAGCGCACTGAAATCGCCCTGTTTGTCGGCCGAAACCATCCGTTGGCGACACTGAAATCCGTCGATCAGACGGCCCTTGAACAGCATCGCGAGCTGCGCCTGGCGACCATCGTCAATCCCTATGACAGTCGCGGCAAAGGCCGGGTGTGGTCGGCGCCGAGTTATCTGATGCTGCTGGAAATGGCCCAGAAAGGTTTTGGCTGGGCACCCCTGCCGCGCTGGCTGGTGGCGCATTTCGGCAACGACTCGCTGGTTGAACTGAACGTGCGCGGCTGGCCGAAACCGGTGTTCGTCGATGCGTTGTGGTCGCGGCTGTACCCGCCGGGGCCGGCGGGAAGCTGGTTGCTCGGCAAGATGCTTGAGTGAGGACTCAGGCAACGGCAATGGCCGGTGGCCGGTTGTGCTGGAAAAACTCATGCAACCCGCGCAGCGCCGGCAACTCCAGCGCCTGCGCCGCATAACACAACCCCACCCGGCGGGTCGGTGCCGGCAGGTGCAGCGCCCGCACGATGATCCGCTCATGCCCACGAACCAGCGACTGCGGCAGCATCGCCACCCCGACACCCGCCGCCACCATGTGCAACGCCTGTTGCAGTGACCCGGCATGCCCCGCCACCGCTTGCGGCGAACGCCCGTAAAGCGCCATCAATCGCTGATGGGACGGATGCTGCGGACAGGTGATCCAGTCCTCGATCGGCGCCCAGCCGGCTTGCGCGTTGGCCATCGGGTGATCGAGGGGCAGCGCCATCACATAGGACTCTTCCCACAGCGGCAGGAACAACTCGTCCTCGCAGCACATTTCCTCGACCGCCAACCTACCATCACCGTGACAACCCTCTTCCAGCGTCAGCAGCAGATTGGGCAATGCCTGATGAGCCATGCGCACGAAGGCTTCAATGTGACTGGCAGCGATGTCGCCCTCGATGCCGAGGGTCAGCGGCGCACGGTTTTCGCGACCGCGAAACATCCGGCTCAACGCCTCGGATTCGGCCACCATCCGTCGCGCCTGCGGGTACAGCAACCGCGCTTCGTCGCTGACTTCCACACCACGGGGCTGACGCACGAAAAGTGTCGCGCCGAGTTCTTCTTCCAGCTGTTTGATGGTGACCGACAACGTGGGCTGACTGATGAACAGCCGTTGCGCGGCGGCGGTGATGTTGCGCTCCTCGAACACGGCGAGGAAGGCCTTGAGATGGCGGATATCCATAGGAGATTCCGATAGCAGACAGAGAAATAAGGCATTTTTCAGCCTCCAGCGGGCTAAATATACTGCGTCCCGAATCTGGTTATTTGTTTTTCTTATTTCAGGAGTTCAACCATGAGCAAGCCATTGATCATCATCACCGGCGCCAGCTCGGGCATCGGCGAAGCCACCGCCCGCCGCTTGAGCGCTGCCGGTCACCCGCTGCTGTTGCTGGCCCGGCGCATTGAACGCCTGGAAGCACTGGCCCTGCCGAACACCCTGAACCGCCGCGTCGACATCACCGACCGCGACGCCTTGCTGGCCGCTGTGGCCGAGGCGCAAGCGCAGTTCGGCCCGGCCGACGCGCTGATCAACAATGCCGGGGTGATGCTGCTGGGCGAGATGGGCAAACAGGATCCGGCGCAGTGGGACCAGATGCTCGACGTCAACGTGAAGGGCCTGCTCAACGGCGTGCACGCGGTGGTCGCCGGGATGATCGAGCGCAAGCACGGCACCATCATCAATGTCAGCTCGGTGGCCGGACGCAAGACCTTCCCGAACCACGTGGCGTATGTCGGCACCAAGTTTGCGGTGCATGGCCTGTCGGAAAACCTGCGTGAAGAATTGGCGCCACACAACGTGCGGGTGACCACGATTGCGCCGGGCGCAGTCGAGACCGAGTTGTTGAGCCACACCACGGATGAGGCGATCAAGACCGGGTATCAGGCGTGGAAGCACGACATGGGCGGCACGGTGCTGAGCGCCGAAGATGTGGCGACGGCGATTGCCTATGCGTATGGGCAGCCGCAGGGGGTTTGTATTCGGGAGATTGTGATGGCGGCTACGCGTCAGCAAGCCTGATCCATTGTTACAGACCTAAATAGCCCCTTCGCGGGCAAGCCCGCTCCCACATTTGATCGCATTCCAATTGTGGGAGCGGGCTTGCCCGCGAAGAGGCCAATATTGCCAATGATCCTTTCGGATCACTCCAGTGCTTTAAGCCGCCCTTCAATAAACCGCCGCTCCGGCTCCTGCCGCGTCAACTCCAGCGCCCGGGTATAAGCCGCCCGAGCCTCCCCGACCCGCCCCAACTGCCGACAAAACTCCGCCCGCGCCGAATGCGCCAGGTGATAATCCTGCAACTCTCCGCGCTCCAGAATCCCTTCGATCAAGGTCAACCCGGCCTGCACCCCGTCGCGCTTGGCCACCGCCACTGCCCTGTTGAGTTCGATCACAGGCGACGGCACGGCCCGCAGTAATACGTCATACAGCCCGACGATCTGTTCCCAGTCCGTCTCCCCTGCTGTTGGCGCTTCAGCGTGCACCGCCGCAATCGCCGCTTGCAGGCAGTACGGCCCGAAGCGTCCGGTGGTCAGCGCCCGCTCCACCAGATCGCAGCCCTCGGCAATCAGCCCGGCATTCCACAGTTCGCGATCCTGATCATCCAGCAGAATCAGTTCCCCCTCCGGCGATGAGCGCGCCGACCGTCGCGACTCGTGCAGCAGCATCAACGCCAGCAGGCCCATGACTTCCGGGTCGGGCAACAACTCCAGCAACAACCGCCCCAGACGAATCGCCTCGCGAGTCAAATCCTCGCGGGTCACCTGGGCGCCACCGGATGCCGAGTAGCCTTCGTTGAACACCAGGTAAATCACTCGCAGCACACTGTCGAGACGCTCGGGCAATTCGTTCAGGCCCGGAACTTGATAAGGGATTTTTGCGTCGCGGATCTTTGCCTTGGCGCGCACGATGCGCTGGGCAATGGTCGCCGGAGCCGAGAGGAACGCCCGGGCGATTTCTTCGGTGGTGAGGTCGCAGACTTCGCGCAGGGTCAGCGGCACCTGTGCATCCGATGCCAGCGCCGGGTGGCAGCAGGTGAAAATCAGCCGCAGCCGATCGTCTTCCACGTCTTCGGCGTCCCATTCGGACTGTTCCAGCTCTTCCAGTTGCGCCAGCAACAACGGCTGCGAGGCCTTGAACCGTGCACGGCGGCGCAGTACGTCGATGGCCTTGAAGCGCCCGGCGGACACCAGCCACGCTCGTGGATTGTCCGGAACGCCATCCCGCTGCCAGCGCTCGACCGCGACGAAGAACGCCTCGTGCAAGGCTTCTTCGGCGAGGTCGAAATCGCCGAGCAGACGGATCAAGGTCGCGAGAATCCGCCGCGAGTCTTCGCGATAGACCTGCTCGACCCGGACCCTGACCTCAGACATTCAACTGCCGCACGGGACGCACTTCGACACTGCCGACCCGGGCCGCCGGAATGTGGCCGGCGACCTGAATGGCTTCATTGAGGTCCCGTGCGTCGATCAGGTAGAAACCGGCCAGTTGCTCCTTGGTCTCGGCGAACGGGCCGTCAGTGATCGACAACTTGCCGTTACGCATGCGCACCGTGGTGGCGGTCTGCACCGATTCCAGCGCTTCGGCGGCGATCATCCGGCCGCTGCCCTGGATCGACTCGGCATAGGCCCAACACTCGGCGTCTTCCGGGCTGTCGGGCGACGAATGCAGCAGGCGCTCATCGCTGTAGACCAGACATAAATACTTCATGGCGTTCTCCTGAATCGGACGGATCAACTATGGCTGAAGATCAGGGTTTCGCATCGAACAGGGTCGAGCCGGTCATCGGATCGAACGGTGCCGACCAGTGTTCGTGGGCAATTTTCCACGCTCCGCCAACCAGCCGATAGCAGGCGGTGGCGCGCATCCAGCAACTCTGGGTTTCACCCTTGTCATTGGTGCCGCCGCAGTTGGCCACCCAATGGGCGAAGGCGATGTTGTCCGAGGCTTCGATGGCAATCTCGTGAAACTCGAAGATGTGCGGGCCGGGGCACATTTCCATGCAGGCGATCCAGTGGGCGCGGTAGGCCTCCTTGCCCTTGAATTGCAGGGCCTTGATGGCGTCGAACGAAACGATGTCATCGGCATACAGGGTCATGACCTTGTCCACGTCCTTGGTCATCACGGCCTGGCGGTAGGTGTCGATGATGGCTTGAATCTGCGCTTGGGTACTCATGGGGGTTCTCCCTGTTTTTTGTTGTGAAGACACCCTTTGTCGTTCGGCGATCGGCCGTATCGACAATGTGAACAAAAAAATTCGCTTGCAAACAAAATCGCTAGAATCCGGGATTCATTTTTGCAGGAAAAAGGAAATTCCCGTGTCAGCCCGACTGGTACCTTACGAAAGCCTGAACGCCACCCAACGCCAACAGGTCGAGGCCATTGAAATCCACCCGGAGCAAATCAAGTTCTCCGGCGACATCCACGGCGCCCTGCACACGCTGCTGTCGAAACCCGGCCCCGGCGTGAAAGGTTTTGCGTTGCTGGCCGAGGACGTACCGGTGGCCTTCCTGCTGCTCAAGCGCCCACCGGTGTTGCCGGCCTGGGCCAATGAACACAGCGCCACCTTGCATGCCTTGCAGGTCGATCACCGGGCTCAGGGCAAGGGTTACGGCAAGGCCTGCCTGCTGGCACTGCCTGACGTTGCACGCCAGGCCTGGCCGGAGATCAAAGGGCTGGAACTGTCGGTGGACGCCGACAACGACGCCGCGATTGCGCTGTACGCCAAGTACGGCTTCGTCGACAGCGGCGAAGCGTACAAGGGGCGCATCGGTTACGAGCGGCGCATGGGCCTGTTCTTCCAATCGTAGAGGGAGCAACGATGATCGATTCAATCGAAGCGCTGGAAGCCATTTACGGCTTGCCCCACGAACGTGCCGTGCGCAAGCAGATCGGTTTTCTCAACGAAGACTATCAGGCGATGGTCCGGGTCTCGCCGCTGGTGATCGTCAGCTCGGTGGGCGCCGATGGCATCGACGGCTCTCCGCGTGGCGATGCGCCGGGGTTTGTGCGGATCATCGACGAGCGCACCCTGGCCCTGCCCGACCGCCCGGGCAACAACCGCATCGATACCTTGCGCAACGTGCTCCACGATCCACGGGTGTCGCTGCTGTTCATCATTCCGGGGATTGGCGAGACGTTACGGGTGAACGGCACCGCAACCATCAGCGCAGATCCGGAGTTGCTGGAAAGCTTTGCAGTCAACGGCAAACCGGCGCGCACGGTGTTGCTGGTGACCGTGGAGGCGGCGTTCTTCCATTGCTCGAAAGCGTTTGTGCGTTCGGATGCGTGGAATCCGCAAACCCATCTGCCGCGCTCGGCGCTGCCAACCGCTGGCGCGTTTCACAAGCGTTTGAATGACGGGCAGTTTGATGCCGAGGCTTATGATCGCGAGGCCCCGGCGCGGGTGCGTGACACCCTTTACTGACACCGCCCATCGATCGTTCCCACGCTCTGCGTGGGAACAATCAGGTCCGGGGCTGTTCTTCAGAGGGTCAGAATCATCTCATGCCACGCCATCCCGCCGTGGTCGGACTCGGACGGTTTGATGTAGGCAAAACCGAATCCGGCGTACAGCGGTATGTGCCGTTCCTTGCACATCAGGTGAATCGTTGCCTTGCCCTGGGCGCGCATGCGCTCGATGAACTCGCCCAGCAGACGTTTGGCCAGACCGAGGCCTTGATAATCCGGGTGCACCACCACCGACATGATCACCACGTTCGGTCCGGCCGGGTCGTGGCCGATCAGTTCCTTGAACGCCTCGTCGGACATCTGCACATCAAACGCCGCACCGGAGTTGATGAACCCGGCCACCTGCCCGTCCACTTCGGCGACGATGAAACCGTCCGGCCAGGTGGCGATACGCGTGGCGATTTTCTCGCGAGTCGCGGCTTCGTCGCCTTCGTAGGCGAGGGTCTCGATGGCGTAGCAGCGGTCCAGGTCGGCGGCGGTGACGTGGCGGATGACGGTGTTCATGGCGGCTCGAAATCAGTGAAAACGGGGCTGCCAAGAATAAAGGAATAAGGTGTTCATATCGATCCGCACGGGCAGCGTAAAGCCTGCGTATAAGCACTTTTCTTCGCAATCGGGACGGTCTATTCCTGAGCACTGTCTCTGATCACCCGAAGGGGGAAACAGCTTATGAGCAGCGTGGAAATCGGTTTGTTGATGGTGTTGGGCATCAGCGTCTTCGGCTTCATCACCCTGGGCATCGACCTGTTGCGGGCACGACGGATCAAGGGCAAATAGGACTCGAACGGCAGCGCGAAACAGGTTCGCGCTGCCGGTTGCCCATCAGGTTTTCTTTTCGACCGGAACGCAGATTTCCAGCTTTCCGGTTCTGAGCCTTGGATTGAAGTCGGCGCTGTAGCGCTCCAGCTCCGGGGCGTTCAGCCCTTTGTACTCGGACGCCGGCAGCCAGGTGTTGTAGATGTAATCAATGGTTTTCGGCAACTGATCCAGCGAACCCTTATGTTCGAACACCGCGTATTGACGTGGGAGAATTTCGATCCACGGATACTTTTCCTGCGGGAACTCATCAAGCTTGCTGATCTCGACGCCGGCCATGTAATCGAAACCGCCGTTGCCGTCGAAATTGCTGCAGACACCGTAGGTGACTTCGCCTTTCTGGCCGGGAATGTTTCCGATGTGCGGGATCAGTTTTTCCCACAGCGCCGAGATGTCCTGAACGGTCTTTTTGGTGAAACGGTCGCGAAAACCTGCAATCAGCAGGAAGTGTCCATGTTCGAAGCGAGGTTCAGCCACTTCGACGCGTTTTTGCTCATCCATGACTCGACTCCTTGGAACGAAAAAAGTGGGTTCGGCTGGGAGTATAGAAGCCAAACCCGATTCGCACATTTACAGCGCATGCAGGGCCTCGGCGGCGCCTGAGCCGACGAATTCGTTATAACCGGATACGATCACGTAGACCGCGAAATAGCAGAAGATCGCTGCAGATGCCAGGTAGGAATAGCGCAGCAGTTTGTCGCCCAGCAGCTTGCCGCCATGACTTGCGGCGAAGCACAGGCCCGCCGACCACAACAGCCCGGCACACAGGAAGCCGCCGAGGAACAGCGCCGAGCTCAAGGGGCCGCCGCCACCGGAACGGGCGATCAAGGTGCCGCCCACTGCCGCGAACCAGAGGATGGCGCTCGGCGACGACATGGCGAGAAAAATCCCCCGAAAGAATTCCTTGCGATGGGAGTTCTGGCCGACCTCCGCTGCCTGCGCCAGCTGCGCTTCATGATGAATGGCCGAATAAATCATCTTCGCCGCGAAGTAGATCAACAGCGCCGAGCCACCGATCCACAGCACCCAGCGCACGGTTTCGTATTGCAGCAGAACGGTCATCCCGGCCAGGGCCAGCACCGCGTAGATCAGGTCACCGACACAGGTCCCGAGACCCAGCGCGAAGCCCTGAAAATAGCCGCGCTGCATGGCCAGGGTGATCATCGCGATGTTGGCCACGCCGATGTCCAGGCACAGCGAAAGGCTCAGCAAGAAGCCGCTGGTGAATTCCATTGACCGTTTTCCTTGGGAAAAAATTGTTGTCGTACACGCTGGACAGTCTGCCACTGCTGCCCTTATCTTCCGCCACAGGTCACCGCAGTGACCAGCGTCGCTCGGACGGTTCCGGGCGCTTACGTTATCCGAGGCAACAATGGCTGAACAAGGTTCGCCGCGCCGCTTTGCGCGCATCGATCGACTCCCCCCTTACGTTTTCAACATCACCGCCGAGCTGAAGATGGCCGCCCGACGTCGTGGCGAAGACATCATCGACTTGAGCATGGGCAACCCTGACGGCGCCACGCCGCCGCACATCGTTGAAAAACTGGTGCAGGTTGCACAACGCGAAGACACCCACGGCTACTCCACGTCCAAAGGCATTCCGCGCCTGCGCCGGGCGATTTCCAACTGGTACAGGGAACGCTACGAGGTCGATATCGACCCGGAAAGCGAAGCCATCGTCACCATCGGTTCCAAGGAAGGCCTGGCGCACCTGATGCTGGCGACCCTGGATCAGGGCGACACCGTGCTGGTGCCGAACCCGAGTTACCCGATTCACATCTACGGTGCCGTGATTGCCGGCGCCCAGGTGAGATCGGTGCCGCTGGTGCCGGGCGTGGATTTCTTCGATGAGCTGGAACGGGCGATTCGCGGCTCGATCCCGAAACCGAAGATGATGATCCTCGGCTTCCCGTCCAACCCCACCGCGCAGTGCGTGGAGCTGGATTTCTTCGAACGGGTTATCGCCCTCGCCAAACAGTACGACGTGCTGGTGGTGCACGACCTGGCCTACGCCGACATCGTCTACGACGGCTGGAAAGCCCCGTCGATCATGCAGGTGCCGGGCGCCAAGGACATCGCGGTGGAGTTCTTCACCCTGTCCAAGAGCTACAACATGGCGGGCTGGCGGATCGGGTTCATGGTCGGCAATCCAGAGCTGGTCAGCGCACTGGCGCGGATCAAGAGCTACCACGACTACGGCACTTTCACCCCGCTGCAGGTGGCCGCAATTGCTGCGCTGGAAGGCGATCAACAGTGTGTGCGCGACATCGCCGAACAGTACCGTCAGCGCCGCAACGTGCTGGTCAAAGGCCTGCATGAACTGGGCTGGATGGTCGAGAACCCGAAAGCCTCGATGTACGTCTGGGCGAAGATTCCCGACGCCTATGCGCACCTCGGTTCGCTGGAGTTCGCCAAGAAGCTGCTGGCCGAGGCGAAGGTCTGCGTTTCGCCGGGTGTCGGTTTTGGCGAGTACGGCGACGATCACGTGCGCTTCGCGCTGATCGAGAACCAGGACCGGATTCGTCAGGCGGTACGCGGGATTCGCGGGATGTTCCGGGCCGATGGCCTGATCACCAAATCCTGACGCTGGGCACATAACATTGTGGGAGCGAGCCTGCTCGCGATTGCGGACTGACATTCAACATTTTCATTGAATGTTATGCCCTCATCGCGAGCAGGCTCGCTCCCACATTTGTTTTGCGGTGTGCCTGCTTAAACGAACAGCGACAGCAACAGAATGAAACCCAGGCCCACCACCGACAGGATGGTTTCCATCGCTGTCCAGGTCTTGAAGGTCTCGGCCACGGTCATGTTGAAGTACTGCTTCACCAGCCAGAAACCGGCGTCGTTGACGTGGGACAGGATCAGCGAACCGGCACCGGTAGCCAGTACCAGCAGCTCACGGTTCACACCCGGAATCATCCCGACCACCGGCACCACAATGCCCGCGCCGGTAATGGTCGCCACGGTGGCCGAACCGGTCGCGATACGGATCACCGCCGCCACCAGCCACGCCAGCAGAATCGGCGAGATCTGCGCGCTGACCGCCATGTGGCCAATCACGTCACCCACGCCGCTGGTCACCAGCATCTGCTTGAAGCCGCCACCGGCACCGATGATCAGGATGATCGCAGCGGTAGGCGCCAGGCTCGCATCCAGCCACTTGAGCATCTGTTGGGAACCGATGCCCTGCTTACGGCCGAAGGTGTACAGCGACAGCAACAGTGCCAGCAATAGCGCCGAGATCGGGTGACCGATCATGTCCATCCAGGTGCGGAAGAAATGACCGTCCGGCAGCGCCACATCAGCGAAGGTTTTCAGCAGCATCAGGAACACCGGCAGCAGCACGGTGACCAGGGTGATGCCGAAGCTTGGCAGCTTGGTCGAATCGGTTTCACGGGCCAGTTGATCGACCAGTTCCTGATTCGGCGTGCCCGGAATGTGTTTGGCGATGAACGTACCGAAGATCGGGCCAGCAATGATGGCAGTCGGCAGCGCGACGATCAGACCGTAGAGAATGGTCTTGCCGATGTCGGCACCGAACACGCCGATGGCCAGCAGCGGGCCCGGATGCGGAGGTACCAGACCGTGCACGGCGGAGAGACCCGCGAGCAGCGGAATGCCGATCTTGATGATCGATACGCCGGTGCGACGGGCGACGATGAACACCAGCGGAATCAACAGCACGAAGCCGATTTCGAAGAACAGCGGAATGCCCACCAGGAACGCGGCGAACATCATCGCCCACTGCACCTTGTCCTTGCCGAAGGCTCGGATCAGGGTCTGGGCGATCTGATCGGCACCGCCGGATTCGGCCATCATTTTGCCGAGCATGGTGCCCAGCGCGAGGATGATGCCGACAAAACCGAGCACGCCACCGAAGCCGTCCTGGAACGCCTTGATGATGGTGCCGATCGGCATGCCGGACGTCAGGCCGAGGAACGCGGCGGCGATGGTCAGGGCAATGAAGGGATGGAGCTTGAATTTGGTGATCAGGACGATAAGCCCGATCACCGTGACCACTGCATCGAGCAGCAGATAGGCGTCATGGGACATGCCAAACATTGGGGGTGTCTCCTGGTTTGTTGTTGTTATTAAAGCGGGTTAGTCAGAAGCCGAAAGGACAGCGCTGTCTTCACAATCACACTCATACCGCCTGCTTCAGGCCATGGGCCTGCCACCAGACGTGAGCTTGCGACGCCAGTTCTTCAACGCTGTGGATCGAAGCATTCAGGGCCAGGGTCAACGGTTCGCCGACCGGCGATTCAAGCGTGGCGAACTGGCTTTCGATCAAGGTGGCCGGCATGAAGTGCCCCGGGCGATGGGACACGCGGTCGGCGGCGACTTCAGGCGTCAATTCGAGGAACACGAAACCCAGGCCCGGCAAGGCACTGCGCAGACGTTCGCGGTAAATGTGTTTGAGGGCCGAGCAGGTCAGCACCGGGCGCTCGCCCTTGGCGTCGACGCGGCGCAGTTCGTCGCACAGGCTGTCGAGCCAGCCGGCACGGTCTTCGTCGTTCAGGGGAATCCCCGCGCTCATCTTTTCGATGTTCGCGGCCGGATGGAAAGTATCGCCTTCAATGGCAGTGGCGCCGCTCAATCGGCACAGGGCCTCGCTGACGCACGTCTTGCCGCAACCGGCAACGCCCATGATGACCAGGGCGGTGATGGGATGATTCATTTAACACCTCAGCGCGCAGACAGCGCTACCTTCGCTAGCTATGACTCTAGTGCACAGGCAGAAGTTGCCGACGCCTTCTTGTCGTTTTTTTGGGTTGCAGCAGGTTTTGTCCCCACGCCAAAAAGCGAGGATCAGGCAGGACCTCGCTCACGCATTTGCAGCTGCATAAGGACAGCGCTACCTTAGTGCCTTGATTTTTGTTTGGCAAGCCGCCCGATGACCACCCCAAAAAACGATAAAAACACCCGCACCACCGGCCGTCCCACCCTCAATGAAGTTGCCCGGCTGGCCGGCGTCAGTCCGATTACCGCCTCCCGCGCCCTGCGCGGGGTCAGCACCGTCGCCACCGAACTGGTGGAGAAAGTCCAGAAGGCCGCGCTGGAACTCAACTATGTGGTCAACCCTGCCGCCCGCGCCCTGGCTTCGGCCCAGAGCCATTCGGTGGTGGTGCTGGTGCCTTCGCTGGCCAACCTGTTGTTCATCGATACCCTGGAAGCCATTCATCGGGTGCTCACGCCCAAAGGCTTTGAAGTGCTGATCGGCAACTTCCACTACTCCCGGGATGAAGAAGAAAACCTGCTGCGCAACTACATGGCCTATCAGCCACGGGGCCTTCTGCTGACCGGCTTCGACCGCACCGAAACCTCGCGGCGGATGATCGAGGCCAGCAATATTCCCTGCGTGTACATGATGGAACTGGACAGCGCCGCCGGGGTGAACTGCGTCGGCTTCTCCCAGCTCAGCGCCGGGGAAACCGCCGCCGAACATTTGCTGTCCCGGGGCCGCAAGCGTCTGGCCTACATCGGCGCGCAACTCGATCAGCGCACCCTGCTGCGCGGCGAAGGGTTCCGCAAAGCCTTGCAGAAGGCCGGTCGCTATGACCCGGATCTGGAAGTGCTGACCCCGCGCTCATCGTCCGTCGGCCTGGGGGGCGAGTTGTTCCTGCAGCTGCTGGCAGCGCACCCGGACGTCGATGCCATCTTCTTCGGCAACGACGACCTGGCTCAGGGTGCCTTGCTCGAAGCGCTGCGCAACGGGATCAGGATCCCCGAGCAAGTGGCGATCCTCGGCTTCAACGACCTGCCGATGTCGGAGCACATGGTGCCGCGTCTGAGCAGCATCAACACCCCGCGTGAAGCCATCGGCCGGCGTGCGGCGGAGCAGATGCTGACGCTGATGGCCGGCAACAGCGTGGCGCGACCGGTGGAGGACATGGGCTTCGAACTGAAAATCCGCGAAAGCACCTGACTCAATTGCCCAGCAACTCCACGAGAGCCAGCGCGCCCTTCTGCAACGGCTGGCTCTTGAGCCACACCGCGTGCACCGGCAGCACCAGGCCGTTTTCGATGTTGCGGAAATTCAGCCGTTTCAATCGCCCAGAGTCCAGCCACGGCTGCACCACCGACAGCGGGAAATTGCCCCAGCCCAGCCCCGCTTCCACCATTTCCAGTGCCGTTTCCAGGTTGTCGGTACGCCAGTGGGATTCGGCCACCAGCGGCCGGGTTTCGCTGATCGGCAGATCGCGACTGCCAACCACGATCTGCCGCACCTGCACCAGATCCTCGAGAAACAGATCCTGCCCCTGCAACAACGGGCTGTCCGCCGCCAACGTCGCAATCATTCGCTCGCTGCCGACAAACTGAAAGCGCTCCAGCACGTTCACGCTCAACCCGGCGAACGCCAGGCACACACTGACCCGCCCGCTGTGGAGCATCGCCAGCACATCATCCTGCGGCGCAGTCAGCACTTCGATGTCGAGCAGCGGATGACGCTCGCTGATCTGCTTGATGGCCGCCAGCAACCGCCGACGATCGATATCCGCCGCCACGCCGATCGACAATTTGCTTTCCAGCCCCAACGACAACTGCACCGCATGCACCCGCAACTGCTTGAGCTGATCGGCGATCAGTCGCGCATGAGGTACCAGCGACAACGCCATCGCCGTCGGTTGCGGTTCGCGACTGCTGCGGTCGAACAGCGCATAACCGAGTTCGGCTTCCAGATTGCCGATGGCCATGCTCACCGCCGACGGCACTTTGCCCAGCACCCTGGCCGCCGCGGAAAACGAACCGCGCTCCATCACGGCGAGAAACAGCTCGATGCTTTCGCTGTTGAAATTCAATCCACACACCTGTCAATAAAACTGAAAACTGATGACTTTTTCTGTCATCAATATTGAAGCTATCTTTCGTCGCCTTCGCCAGCCCTGATGGCCACAAGTCGCAAGAAAGAGGCAATTCCCCATGCAAGGCGTCAAACGCAAACTGGTCTACGTATCGCTCTATGAAGTGATCGGCATGACCTTCTCGGCCCTCGGCCTGGCTCTGTTGTCCGGCACCTCGCCCGGCAGCACCGGCCCGTTGGCAGTGATCATCACCACCATCGCCGTGACCTGGAACTTCATTTACACCTCGCTGTTCGAGCGCTGGGAAAGCCGTCAGGCCTCGCGCACCCGCACGGTCAAACGCCGCATCGCCCACGCCGTCGGCTTTCAACTGACACTGATCGTGTTCCTGATTCCGCTGATCGCGTGGTGGATGAACATCAGCCTGGTGCAGGCCTTCCTGCTGGATCTGGCGCTGATCGTGTTCATTCCTTGCTACACCTTCGTCTTCAACTGGCTGTTCGATAAGGTGTTCGGCCTGCCGGCCTCGGCGCTGCCGGATCCGGCACCTGCAGCATGAATCGCTGATTGGTAAACAGATATTGCAAGAAATCGGCGATTTTCCCGTACCAACCGCCGATATAAGCAATCCTTGATTTCCGATAGCAGGCTAAGCTTTTCCATCATAAAAAAATGGATCGGCCCATGACTGCACACGCCCCCGCAGCCGCGCAACGCGACGGCATCGACCCGATACGCGCCGCCCGGATTTCCGCCCGCATCGACCGCCTGCCGGCAGTCGCCACGATCTGGCGGCTGGTGGCGCTGTTGTCGATCGGTGGTTTCTTCGAACTCTACGACCTGTTCCAGACTGCCTACATCAGCCCCGGTCTGATCCGCGACGGCATCTTCGCCACCGGCAATCAGGGCGTGTTCGGTTTTTCCGATCAGGCGGCCTTCGCCTCGGCGACCTTCCTCGGTCTGTTTTTGGGCGCCAGCCTGTTGAGCCCGATGGCGGACCGTTTCGGGCGGCGGGCGATCTTCACCTTCGCGCTGGTCTGGTACACCGTGGCCACGGTGCTGATGGGCCTGCAGAGTTCGGCGCTGGGAATCATCTGCATGCGTTTTCTGGTGGGCATTGGCCTTGGCATCGAGCTGGTGACTATCGACGCCTACCTCTCGGAACTGGTCCCCAAACGCATGCGCAGTTCAGCGTTCGCCTTCGCGTTTTTCGTGCAGTTTCTGTCGGTACCGGCGGTGGCGCTGATGTCCTGGTGGCTGGTACCGCAGGCGCCGTTCGGGGTGTCCGGATGGCGTTGGGTGGTGTTGGCGAGTGCGGTGTTTGCGCTGTTTATCTGGTGGCTGCGCAAGCGCCTGCCAGAATCGCCGCGCTGGCTGGCCCAGCATGGACGCTTCGATGAGGCCAACCGGATTCTCGAAGCCATTGAGGCACGCTGCGAAAAAGATCACCGTCAGCCACTGGATGCGCCGGAAACCGTGGCCATCGACATAGAAGGCAAGGGCCGCTTCGCCGACATCTGGCAACCGCCGTATCGCCGCCGCGCACTGATGCTGATCGTCTTCCACATTTTCCAGGCCATCGGCTTCTTCGGCTTCGGCAACTGGTTGCCGGCGCTGCTGTCCGGCCAGGGCATCAGCGTCACTCACAGCCTGATGTACGCGTTCATCATCACCCTCGCCTACCCGCTCGGGCCGCTGCTGTTCGTCAAATTTGCCAACCGCTTCGAGAACAAGTGGCAGATCGTCGGTTCGGCCCTGGGTGCAATGACTTTCGGCACCTTGTTCGCTTTGCAGGCCAGCGCCTTCGGCCTGATCTTCTGCGGGGTGATGATCACCTTTTGCAATGCCTGGCTGAGCTTCAGTTATCACTCCTATCAGAGCGAACTGTTCCCCACCAACATCCGCGCCCGGGCGGTGGGGTTCTGTTATTCGTTCAGTCGTTTGTCGACGGTGTTCAGCAGCCTGTTGATCGGTCTGTTCCTCGACCACTTCGGCACGCCGGGCGTGCTGGCGTTCATTGTCGTCAGCATGTTGATCGTGATGCTGACCATCGGCTATTTCGGCCCTCGCACCCGCAACCTGGCGCTGGAAAACATCGCCCATCGCTGACGGACAACGGTCATCTTCTGCCGCCCTCCGGCAAGGGATGACCGCTTCACCCGACGATGCTTGAGCCCAAGCCACTGAAATCAGGGGGGTTCTTCGAAAGGCACGGTATTTGCTGCCGAAGGGCTGACAGTCATTACCTACAGGTCTATCCATCATGTTGGTCAGTGCAAAACAACAGCCCATCATCCATTTGCCCAAGCCGCTCAATGATGATGCGACCGCCACGGCAGCGGCCGGTCTGCAAGGCGGACTGCATGGCGCAATGCTGCAGACCCTGCAAACCCAGGCTCAAGCGCAAACTGCCGAAGCCTCTGCCAAGGTGCAGGATTCCGCAACCCGGCTCGCCACCCGGCAAGTCAACGAAGCCACACGCATCAGTGACAACGTCGACGAGGCGTTCGCCAAGACCCGTGTCGCCCTGCAAACTTCCGATACTTCGCCGACCAGATCCTCCGGATCTTCGGCGCTGGACGAGTTCAAGGACTACATGAGCAAGTCGCCGGAACAGCGCCTGCGCGACAGCATCCTGAAGGAAATGGGTCTGACCGAAGATGACATCGCAGCGATGCCGCCGGAAAAACAACAGGCCATCAACAAAGAGATCGCCGACCGTCTGCAGGACAAGGTGAAACTCGCCGAAGCCGAGAAGCAGAACAAGCAGGACGCCAACTCGGTCAAGCTCAGCGACCAGTCGGCCGACAAGTTCCTGGCTTCGCTCTGAAGCTGAAAAACGACGCAAAGAAAAAGGATCCCTGCGGGGATCCTTTTTTATCTCCAGGCCATCAGTTCAATTGCAACGTCTCGTTGAACTGGCTGATCGCATCCACCACATGCCGCGAGCCCTGCTGAATCTCGCGGATCGCGTCCCCCGCCTCGTTCGCCAGTTCCACCCCAAGCCCGGTGCGGCTCAGGCTCGACTGCATGCTCGACACCGCACTCAGTGACAACTCGTGGTTCTTGCGCACCACATCGACAATCTCCAGGGTCGCCTGACTGGTCCGCGCCGCAAGGCTGCGCACCTCATCCGCCACCACCGCAAAACCGCGTCCGTGCTCACCGGCCCGTGCCGCTTCGATGGCCGCGTTGAGTGCCAGCAGGTTGGTCTGGTCGGCAATTCCGCGAATGGTCTGGACGATGGTGCCGATGATGTCCGACTGTTTGTTCACGGCATCGATGCTCAACGCCGCTTCGTTGAGGTCGCGGGAAATGTCCTGAATGATCTGCACCGTTTGCTGCACGACCTGTGAGCCTTTTTGCGCGCAGGCGTCGTTTTGTACCGAGGTGCTGTGGGCCGATTCCGCAGCGGTCTGCAAGGTGGTCATCTGGTGGGTGATGTCGCTGGCGAATTTCACCACCTTGTACAGCCGGCCCTTGGCGTCGAACAGCGGGTTGTAGGAGGCTTCGAGGTAAACCGTCTGCCCGGACTTGTTCTTGCGCTCGAAGCGGTGCGAGTGATATTCGCCGCGATTGAGCGAGGCCCAGAACGCCTTGTATTGTGCCGATTCGGCTTCGGCACGGTGACAGAACAGACTGTGATGGTGACCGACGATTTCATTGAGCGAGTACTGCATGGTCTTGAGGAAGTTGTCGTTGGCCGAGATCACATTGCCTTCCGGGGTGAACTCGATGACGGCCATCGAACGGCTGATGGCGGCGAGCATGCTTTCCTCTTCTTTTTCCTTGTTCACCCGCGCGGTAATGTCCGAGGCCACTTTGATCACACTTCGAACCTGTTTGTCCGGGCCATACACCGGCATGTAACTGGCTTCCAGCCAGATCTCCTGACCGCGTTTGTTCAAACGCAGGAAAGTCCCGCTGAGCGGTTCGCCACGGGCCAGGTCACGCCACAATTTTGCGTATTCCTCGCTACGATAAAACGCTTCTTCACAAAAGATCCGGTGATGCTTGCCCCGTACTTCCTCGGCGCTGTAGCCCATGGTCTTGCAGAAGTTGTCATTGGCATCCAGCACGATGCCGTCGGGGGTGAATTCGATCATCGCCATGGAGCGGCTGATCGCCTCCAGCTTGGCGTTGGCTTCGGTCAGGGCACAGCTGAAACGTTCGATTTCCTGCAAGTCAGCCTTGTGATGTAGGTTGAACATGTTTGTATCACCTTCGGCGCGGTCTTTTGATTTGATGAAAGTTCAGGTCTTTCAGAATCCACCACTACGTTCCACAGAACAGGCACACGCATTCCTCCACGGGAGGAAGTTGTCAGGTGATAAACGATGATTAATCAAAGAGTCCATGCAGCGACGCTCTAATCAAGACATCCTTCTCTTGATAGCCCGCGAACGGGCCATTCCTAACGCGCAAAAGAACTTCCATTTAAAAAACATGCTCCTTGCCGGTTAAGTGTCGGTGCCTTGGATTGCGCACTCTGGCAGCTTTGTTCTCGGCTAACCGGTTGTCGTCGAGGCGCTTTGGCTGCGGTCGACATAGTTAGTTACAGCTGAGCATAGACAGCGCAAAGCCTTGCGCAAGGCCACTAGTCGGCCAGTATCCGGCGACTCCGGACAGGAAACGGACGAGAAACGGTTCAGCGGGCGGGATGTTTGTTGCCATTGCGACAGACTCGCAATGGCAACTTTAAAACAACTTAATGACCGGAAAAGAACTACAGACCCGCACTGACTTTATTCGCCACCTCTCCCGGAACCCACGGTTTCCATACTTGCGGTTGATCGCGCAGAAATGCCTCGGCGACCTGGCGTGGCTGCTGACGTTTTTCGCTCATTCCGCCCAGGGTCTGGTTCAGCAGATCGATCGGCAAGTCGACTTTCTCAAAGAACGTCACCAGCTCCGGGTACTGTGCCTTGAAGGGTGCCGACACGCCAATCGCCAGGCTGGCCGGCATCGAGCGAGTGCCTCGCGGATTGGGGTTGCTGGCATCGGCCAGGGTTTTCCAGGCCTCGGCGTCGAACGGCGGCTCTTCCAGCTTCACCAGTTTGAAGCGACCGAGCAACGGCGTCGGCGACCAGTAGTAGAACAGCACCGGTTTGCCGCGCTTGATCGACGACGCCACCTCGGCATCCAGTGCCGCGCCGGAACCGGTACGGAAGTTGACGAAGCTGTCGTTCAGCGCGTACGCCTTGAGCTTCTGACTGTTAACGATCTCGGAAGTCCAACCGGTCGGGCTGTTGAGGAATCGCCCGCGGCTCGGGTCTTCGGGGTCCTTGAATACATCCTTGTAGCGCGGCAGGTCGGCCACGGATTTAAGCTCCGGTGCCAGCGGCTTGATTCCGCGCTCGGGGTCGCCCTTGATCACGTATTCAGGCACCCACCAGCCTTCGGTGGCGCCCTTCACCGTGTCGCCGAGGCTGAACACTTTGCCCTCGGCAGCCGCCTTGACCCACGCCGGACTGCGCCCGGCCCACTCTTCGCCGATCACCTGGATGTCGTTTTTCGCCAACGCCGCTTCCAGGCTGACGGTGCTGCCCGGCAGTGTATCGGTGGAGTAGCCGTAGCCTTTCTCGACAATCAGGCGCAGTACTTCGGTGATGAAACTGCCGCTTTCCCAGGTGATGTCACCGAAGTGGATCGGTGCCGTTTTTTCCGCTGCCACGGCGTGTCCGGCCGTCAGGGTCAGGGCCAGCAGCGAACTGCCGAGCAGGTTTTTGATCGATCTCATGCGGACCTCTTGTTCTGGGAGGAAATCAGGGTTTGGTTGGCGCTGTGGCGGTTGCACAGCGCTTGGGAACGGGTCATGTACAGGCTCACCGAACGCTGGGAGATGCCCAGTTCGGCGGCGATTTGCGGGTAGGTCAGGCCGTCGATGCGGGCCAGCAGAAAGGTCGAGCGCACCTTGCCCGGCAGACGCTGCAGCGTCCGGTCCAGATGTTTGAGACTTTGCGCCAGGTGTGCCAGGTCTTCGGGAGAGGGCGCATGATCAAGGTCGCCCTGTTGAAGCTGATGCAGATACCGACGCTCCAGATCGCCCCGCCGCCAGCGCTCATACAGCAGGCGCCGGGCGATAGTGGTAAGCAAGGCGCGGGGCTCGCGAATGGCGGTCAGGGTCGACGCTTCGAGCAGTTGTGCGAAGGTTTCGGCGGCGAGGTCTTCGGCTGCGGCTGCATCGTTCGAATGCCGACGCAGGCGTGTGCACAACCATTGGTAATGGTCGCGAAACAACGTGTTCACATGATTTCGATGGGATGAGTCGGCGCCGGACATGGGGGCTCCTTGGTCAAGGGTCGCTGAATGTCCGGTCGTCCGGTGGCGCGATCCTAGCAAGGCGCCTTATGCGTTAAAAATACTTAAAAAGAATTTTTATATTCCATTAAAGAATTATCCAAAACCGCTAGCGCAAACGGTCATAACCCAGTTCTTCGGCCTCGCGCTGATAATCCAGCAGGACGAGGTAATCGCTTTCACTGGCGGGCAGGACTTGCGGCAATCCCAGGATGCGGGCTACGTCCGGCAAGTCTTGCAGGCCACGATTCATCGCCCGACGCAGTTGTTCGATCTGTGCGTCCGAAGCACTGGCAGCGGTGATGAAGGGCAAGGTCGGACTGAGCGCACTGCGCGCCACCACCCGCAAGCCGCTGACCTCTTCGGCGGCGTGTTGCGCCAGGTATGCAAAGGTCACGCTGTCGATGGCCGCCAGGTCGGCACGGTTTTCACGCAACCAGCGCAGGCTCTGGCGATGGCCGCCACTGAGGCCCACCGAAGCGAAAAAACGGCCCTCCCGATGCAACGGCGTCAGACGCTGGCGCAACAGGTTCATGCCGCTGTTGGAATCCTCGCTGTTGATCACCCCGCGACTGTCGAAAAACGCTGCCAGGTTCTGGCGCGGATCATCGGCCCGGGCCAGGATCAGGCTGCAATGATTGCCGGCCGTCGCATCCGGCAACTCGTAGCGTGGACGACCGACAATCCTCACCTGCCCGCGCAGCGCGGTCATCAGTGGATAGCCGCAGGTCTGGGTCAGCAGCAATTGCGGCGACAGCCAGAGTTCCGGCAGCGACAAGCCTTCGGCACTGAGCCGCGAGCCGTCCAGGTGATCGAGCATTCGCGCCAGCCATTGCTCATTCGCCGCCCGGATCGGCTCCGGTGCGATGTACATCAACAGCTCTGCGTAACCTGACGTCATGGTTTCCTCAACTGAATGGATGCTGCGGACTGTCGATCGGTTTGAGACCGTGTTCGCGCCACAATTGCCCGTAACCCTGCACCAGAAAGCCGCCGCTGCGTTCGATCCATTGCTCGCGACGCATGCGGTAAACCCTGGGCAAGTCGTACCACGCCAGCTTCGGCAAATCGTGGTGCACCAGATGGAAATTCAGGTTCAGGAACAGCCAGCGCCACGGCCATCCGGCCTCGTTGAGCACTGTGCGCTGCTGCGGTTGTGCGTATGGCCGGTGCTCATGGTAAGAGCGGACCATCGCAATCGACAGCGCCGGCACACTGATTAAAAACAGGTAATGCCACACCGGCAACAGGCTGTAGCGGGCGATGAAAAGCAGCATCAGCACGGTCAAGGTGCCGTGGGTCAGCCACATCAGCCAGGCCTGACGCTCGCCGTTTTTCAGGCGTTGCAGTTCCTCACCGGCCAGTGCCAGCAATGCCAGCGGCGCGCCGAGAATGAATCGGCCGAGCACAGTCTTGTTCAGCCAGTGCAGGTTGCGCTCGAATCGCGAGCAGCCCTGCCAGCGCCCGGTACTCAGGTAACGGCTTTCCGGGTCGAGGCCGGGGATCGTCAGGTCCTCATCGCGATGGTGCTGCAAATGGCTGTCGCGATAGAGCGTGTAGGGATACCACACGGCGAACGGCGCATAACCGAGGACCTTGTTCACCACAATCCAGCGCGTCGGATGGCCATGCAGCAACTCGTGCTGCACCGACAACCACAGCACCAGCAATGGAATCAGCAGCAACGTGCTCCACCAAAGACCCAGCCACTCACTGCCCGCCACAAGGGTGAACCAGCCGCCGTATACGCCGATCAGCAGCAACCAGGTCGGCCAGTCGGTACGGGCGGTGAAGCGTTGACGCAGGGTCTCGATCTGTTGGCGATGGGCATCGTCGAAATAATGGGTCATGGCGTGGCTCGGAACGAAGGTCTGATCGTTCTGTGCAACACCCGCGGGAGATCTTGCAGATTATTTTTGCGAGCCGGGATCCTTATAATCCCGTCTCTTTCTGAACCGGCAGCCCGAGTGATGACCGATACCCGCTATAGCCAGCTCGATGAATTGTCCTGGCCCTTGATGAACAAGTTCTACCGCCAGCACCAATCGTCGATGAAAGCGGTTCGTGAAGCACAATTGTGGGTGGCGAGGCGCGAAGAAATCGTGGCGGCGCTGTGTCTGCGACCGGTGTTCGGCGGGCACTGGCTGACCGGGCTGTTCGTTGATCCGGCCTGTCGTGAACAAGGCATCGCCGCCCAATTGATTGCGGCAGCGGTGAAAGATGTGAAGGCGCCGGTCTGGCTGTTCTGCCACCCGGACCTGCGCGGATTCTATGAGCGGCGCGGCTTCACCTTCGATCCCGCCCTGCCCCAGGCCATGGCCGAACGCCTGAGCCGTTATGCGCGGAGCAAGCCGATGATTGCCATGGAACTGGCGCCGCAGGCGGACTGATCAGTCGTCGGCGTCGGGGTCGAGATCCGGGAACATCACCTCGGTGAAACCGAACTTGCTGAAATCGGTGATGCGCGACGGATACAGCCGCCCGATCAGGTGATCGCACTCGTGCTGCACGACTCGTGCATGAAAACCCGAGGCCACACGCATGATCGGCTCGCCCTTGGGATCGAAACCTTCGTAACGGATCTGCTGGTAGCGATCCACCGCGCCCCGCAGGCCGGGTACCGACAGGCAGCCTTCGAAGCCCTCTTCCATCAGCGGGCTCAGCGGCGTGATCAGTGGATTGATCAGAATGGTCTGTGGCACGGCTTCGGCGTCCGGGTAACGTTCGCTGTGCTCGAAGCCAAAGATCACCAGTTGCAGGTCGACACCGATCTGCGGCGCGGCGAGGCCGACGCCGCCGACGCTTTCCATGGTCTGGAACATGTCGTCGATCAGTTGCCACAGCTGCGGGCTGTCGAACATCTCGGCCGGCACCGGCGGGGCAATGCGCAACAGGCGTTCGTCGCCCATCTTCAGGATTTCACGGATCATGATCAGGCTTCGTCTGTGTTCGGCTTGAGTGACGGATCGCGGCCCAGGCCGGAAACGTGTTGTTTGGGATGTTCGTCGAGTTCACCGGGGACTTTCTCGCCCGGGTCCTTGCCCTCGCTGGACATGTGTTCGATCACCGCGTTCATCTCCGCGCCCAGCAGCAACACGGCGGCAGAAATGTAGAAATACAGCAACAGCACGATGATCGCACCGATGCTGCCATACATGGCGTTGTAGTTGGCAAACGTCTTGACGTAAAACGCAAAGCCCAGGGACGCGACGATCCACACCACCACCGCCAGCACCGAGCCCGGCGTGATGAAGCGGAACTCCTGCTTGACGTCTGGCATCACGTAGTAGATCACCGCAACGGCCACCATCATCAGAATCACGATCACCGGCCAGCGGGCAATGGTCCATACCGTGACGATGAAGTCTTCCAGACCGACCTGCCCGGCGATCCACGTCATCACCTGCGGCCCCAGCACCATCAACGCGGCGGCCACCAGCAACATGCCGGCGATGCCGATGGTGTAGAAAATCGATAGCGGAAAGCGCTTCCAGATCGGCCGGCCCTCGACCACGTCGTAGGCCGCGTTCATCGCGCTCATCATCAGGCGCACACCGGCGGACGCGGTGTACAGGGCGATGACGATACCCACGGAAAGCAGGCCGCCCTTGGACTGCTGCAACTGGTCGATCACCGGGTTGACCTGCTCCAGCGCCTGGGGCGGCAACACCAGCTCCGACTGCAGGCGCAGCCAGGAGAAGAAGTCCGGCAGGTGCAGGAAACCGATCAGGGCAATCAGGAACAGAATGAACGGGAACAACGAGAACAGCATCTGGTAGGCCAGTGCCGAGGCATAGGTCGACATCTCGTCATCCATGAACTCGGTGACGGTACGCACGATGACCCGGTGCAGGGGCAGGCCTTTCATGTCGGGGAAAATCATTCGCGTCTCCTTTCGCCGCAAAACAGGTTGAAGTCGTGGCGACTCAGGGGCCGTGTTCTCTCATCAAAGTAGCCTACTTGGCGACTCTGAAACACTGTGATCCGTGACGGCATGTGAACGGCACACAAAAACGGCCATCCTTGGATGGCCGCTTCGGTGTTTCGTTCAAGGCGTAATCAAGCCTTGTCGACGCCTTTCTTGATCGCGTCCTTGGCTTTGCCCACCGCTTGCTGGGCCTCGCCTTTCTTCTCTTGCAGTTTGCCTTCGGCCTGCAGCTTGGTGTTGTCGGTGGCTTTACCGACGCCTTGCTTGATGTTGCCGACGGCTTCGTTGGCCATGCCTTTCACTTTATCGCCTGTGCTGCTCATGGTGTTTCTCCTGGGTGCATTGAAGGGGAAAAGTCAGTACGTAACGATGGACCGTCCCGATTTGCGCCAGGTTTCATTTATTTTCAGGCCTCATTTCGTCGTGGCGTGCAGGTTGGGCTTTATGTTTGCGAGCGGAGCCCCGAGAATGCCCATCATAAGGCGTCAGGCGCCACAGAACCGATCCCGCAGGAATGTTATGAAACTCGATAAAAAGCAGGCCATCGCCCGTCGCAACCAGGAACTGGGCGGTGCCGTGCTCGGCACCAACAATTGCCACTTCGCCGAACTGAACCGCAACCGCAACATCTGGTGGTTCGATCTACCGGTGAAGCGTCTGGCCATCGGTCAGTACGAGTGGATTCACCTGTTGATGCACACCCCGGCCACCGACGAACTGCTGCACCTGAAAGTGCCGACCGCATTCCTGCGGGAAAAGCTCGACGGCCTGGTGATCCGCAACGAAGGCAAGCGCAAGGCGGCCCTGAGTCTGGAACTGAGCGCCGACAAGGATTCGTACCTGCAGGACATGCGTCCGGCGGGGACCAACGTGAACTTTGCGGCGTTCCGTCAGTAACCGATCAAGCCCTGCACCAATAAAAAGCCCCGCATCTGCGGGGCTTTTTGCTTTACGCGGCGCTCCTGGCCTTGATCTTCTTCAGCTCTTCGTCGCGCAATTCGCGGCGCAGGATCTTGCCGACGTTGGTGGTCGGCAGCGCATCGCGGAACTCCACCGAACGCGGCACCTTGTAGCCGGTGACGTTGGCGCGCATGTGCTCCATCACCGTTTCCTTGGTCAGCGTGACGCCTGGCCTGGCCACGATGAAAATCTTGATCGCCTCGCCCGACTTCTCGTCCGGAATGCCGATCGCCGCGCACTGCAACACGCCCGGCAGGGTCGCCAGCACGTCTTCCAGCTCGTTCGGGTACACGTTGAAACCGGAGACCAGGATCATGTCTTTCTTGCGATCGACAATGCGCATGTAGCCGTCCGGCTGAATCAGCGCGATGTCGCCGGTTTTCAGCCAGCCTTCGCCGTCCAGGATCTCGTCGGTGGCTTCCTGACGCTGCCAGTAGCCCTTCATCACTTGCGGCCCCTTGACGCACAGTTCACCGATTTGCCCCAGCGGTTGCTCTACACCGCTGTCGTCGATGACCTTGCACAAAGTGGATGGCACCGGAATGCCGATGGTGCCGATCTGGATGTTCTGGATCGGGTTGACCGTGGCCACCGGGCTGGTTTCGGTCATGCCGTAGCCTTCGCAGATCGGGCAACCGGTGACCGCTTTCCAGCGCTCGGCTGCGGCCAGTTGCAAGGCCATGCCGCCGGACAGGGTGACTTTCAGCGCCGAGAAGTCCAGCTTGCGGAAACCTTCGTTGTTGCACAGGGCCACGAACAGCGTGTTGAGGCCGACGAAACCGCTGAACTTCCACTTCGACAGTTCCTTGACCATGGCCGGCAGGTCGCGCGGGTTGCTGATCAGGATGTTGTGGTTGCCGATCAGCATCATCGCCATGCAATGAAAGGTGAACGCGTAGATGTGGTACAGCGGCAGCGGCGTGATCAGGATTTCGCAACCTTCATTGAGGTTGGAGCCCATCAGCGCCTTGCACTGCAGCATGTTGGCGACGAGGTTGCGATGGGTGAGCATCGCGCCCTTGGCCACGCCGGTGGTGCCGCCGGTGTATTGCAGCACGGCAACGTCGCCGCTGTCCGGGTTGGCTTCGGCGACCGGCTGGCCCTGGCCTTTGCTCAGCACGTCGTTGAACTTGACGGCTTTGGGCAGGTGATAGGCCGGCACCATTTTCTTCACGTACTTGATGACGCTGTTGATCAGCAGCCGCTTGAGCGGCGGCAACAGGTCGGCGACTTCGGTGACGATGACGTGTTTGACGCCGGTTTTCGGCACCACGGCTTCGGCCAGATGCGCCATGTTCGCCAGGCACACCAGTGCCTTGGCGCCGGAGTCATTGAACTGATGTTCCATTTCCCGCGCGGTATACAGCGGGTTGGTGTTGACCACGATCAGCCCGGCACGGATGGCACCGAAGACGGCGACCGGGTACTGCAACACGTTGGGCAGTTGCACGGCGATTCGATCACCGGGCTGCAAATCGGTATGCTGTTGCAGATAAGCGGCAAACGCACCGGACAATTCGTACAGTTCACCGTAGGTGAGGGTCTTGCCCAGGTTGCTGAACGCCGGTTTGTCGGCGAAGCGCTGGCAGGATTGCTTCAACACTGCCTGAATATTCGGGTACTCGTCTGGATTGATGTCGGCAGCAATTCCAGCGGGGTACTTATCCTTCCAAAAGTCTTCGATCATGGAAGCCCACTCCTCAGCAACGCGAATTCAGCACCGCATTTGATGCGATTATTATTGGTGTTTGTCTTGTATTGGTGAATCTGGCTTTTTGCAGGCCGAGAAGTCACAAAGCGCGCCGAGAGTAGCAGCTTTGCCGAGGGTCGACTAGAGCCAAAAGCGGCCCCTGCAGTCATTTTAATGACTCAAGAATTACTGGCAGTCATTTTAGAGCAAAAATCCTACAAATCTCTGCAAGCCCCGGTTTTCGGGGCCTTCAAAGCAAAAAGATCGTCGCCCGTGACCCTTCCGGCGGGAAAACGTTTCCCGCTCAGAGGCTGCCGCAGGCGGCGATCTTCTGCTTCAAGCGTGTCTATGCGATATCACGCAACTCGCGCCGCAGAATCTTCCCGACAGGCGTCATCGGCAGCGACTCACGCAGCACGATGTGCTTGGGTACCTTGTACGCCGTGAAATTTTCTTTGCAGTAGGCCTTCAGCTCTTCCAGGCTGACCCCGGTTTCCCGGGCCACCACAAACAGCTTCACCGCCTCGCCCGAGCGCTCGTCCGGCACACCGATCACTGCGCAGTTCGCGACTTTCGGGTGGGCCATCACCACGTCTTCGATTTCGTTCGGGTACACGTTGAAACCGGAGACGATGATCATGTCTTTCTTGCGATCGACGATGCGCACGAAGCCGTCCGGGTCGATCACCGCTATGTCGCCGGACTTGAACCAGCCCTCGGCGTCCAGCACCTCGGCGGTGGCTTCGGGTTTGTTCCAGTAACCCTTCATGATCTGCGGGCCCTTGATGCACAGTTCGCCGCGCTCTCCCAAGGGTTGCTCGACGCCCTCGTCATTGATGACCTTCAACCGGGTGCCCGGCACCGGCAGGCCGACCGTACCAATCCGCGACAATTGACCATAAGGGTTGGTGCAGGCGACCGGCGAGGTTTCGGTCAACCCGTAGCCTTCGGTGATCCGGCAACCGGTGATCTGCTCCCAACGCTCGGCGGTGGCCTTGACCAGTGCGGTACCACCGGAATTGGTGAGTTTGAGCGTGGAGAAATCCAGGGTCTTGAAGTCCGGATGATCCATCAGCGCAACGAACAGCGTGTTGAGCCCCAGCAGCGCCGAAAAGTTCCAGTTCTTCAGTTCCTTGATGAAGCCGCCGATGTCACGCGGGTTGGTGATCAGCACGTTATGGTTGCCGGAGACCATCATGCACATGCAGTTCGCGGTGAAAGCGTAGATGTGGTACAGCGGCAGTGGCGCGATCATCACCTCCTGCCCCTCTCGCAACAGTGGCTGGCCATCGCTGCCGAACTGACAGAGACAGGCGCGAACCTGCTGCATGTTGGCCACCAGATTGCCGTGAGTGAGCATCGCGCCCTTGGCCAGGCCGGTAGTGCCGCCGGTGTATTGCAGGACGGCGATGTCGTCCAGGCCGACCTTCAACGGCTGGATACCCAGGCCCCGGCCCATACGCAACGCGCTCTTGAAGGAAAGGGCCTGAGGCAACGAGTACGCCGGGACCATTTTCTTCACTTTGCTGACCACGGTGTTGACCAGCCAGCCCTTGGCAGCGGGCATCAGGTCACCCATCTTCGCTTCGATCAGGTACTGGATGTCAGTGTCCGGCAGCACTTCCTGGACCTTCTGGCCGAACATGTTCAGATACACCAACGCCCGGGCACCGGAATCCTTGAACTGATGGCGCATTTCCCGCGCGGTGTACAGCGGGTTGGTATTGACCACGATCAGCCCGGCGCGCAAGGCGCCGAACACGGCAATCGGATACTGCAGGACGTTGGGCATCTGCACCGCGATGCGATCGCCCGGCACCAGGTCGGTGTGGGCTTGCAGGTAACCGGCGAATGCGGCGCTCTGACGCTCGAGTTCAGCGTAGGTCAGGGTCACGCCCATGTTGCTGAACGCCGGGCGATCAGCGAATTTCTTGCAGGAACGCTCGAACACCTCGATCACCGACTTGAATTCATTCACGTCGATGTCCAGGGGTACGCCCGCCGGGCGTTTGTCATTCCAGAAATCAGGTTGCATTGTTCTTGTCCTCTTTACCTGAGCCGATCCGGGACCGCGTCGCTGTCACTTCTCTCCCGTCCATGGAAGAGCACACAGCAAAAAGCGGGGCTTCACGGACACTAGCAGCTATGGTCAATCAGGCAAATACGGGCAAGGTCCTCATTGATCGTGTGAATCTTCCTGCCGTGGCGTGACCGGATCGGACGCGCTATACAATGCAACGTCTTCGAGCCCCTTCAGCAAAAGCAGGCAGCAAAAGGAAGCGCCATGATCCACGATACCTTCTGGCTGGACGCCAGTGACCGCAGCCGTCTGTTCGTCAACCAGTGGCTGCCGTCTGCGCCGCTGAAAGCGGTGATTCTGCTGGCCCACGGCATGGCCGAGCATAGCGGCCGCTACGGGCGACTGGCAGAGTCGTTCTGCGCCGCAGACTACGGTGTTTACGCGCCGGATCAGCGCGGTCATGGCAAAACGGCCGGTCATGGGACGCTGGGGCATTTTGCCGACGACGATGGCTGGTGCAAGGTGGTCGGCGATCTCGCGAGCCTCAACCAGTGCATCGGCCAGCGCCATCCCGGCGTGCCGATCATATTGCTCGGGCACAGCATGGGCAGCTACATCGCGCAGGCGTATCTGCTGCATCACAGCGCCAGCCTGCATGGCGCGATTCTCAGCGGCTCGAATTTCCAGCCGGTGGCGCTGTATCGAACGGCGCGGCAGATCGCCCGTTTCGAAAAATTGCGCCAGGGTGCCAAGGGGCGCAGCGCGCTGATCGAATGGCTGTCGTTCGGCTCGTTCAACAAAAAATTCAAGCCGACACGTACCGCGTTCGACTGGCTGAGTCGCGATCCGGCCGAAGTCGATAAATATGCCACTGACCCGCTGTGCGGCTTTCGCTGCACCAATCAGCTGTGGATCGACCTGCTCGGTGGCTTGCAGCAAATCAGTAAAGCGTCCAATCTCGCCCAGATCGACCCGGGCCTGCCACTGCTGGTGATCGGCGGTGAATGTGATCCGGTGAGCGAAGGCAAGCGTCTGACTGATCTGGCCAACGCCTTGCGCTCGGCCGGCAGCCAGAACCTGCAATTGAAGATTTACCCGCAGGCCCGGCACGAGTTGTTCAACGAGAGCAACCGCGACGAAGTGACCGCCGATATCCTGGCCTGGATCGACCAGGCCTTGAGCCATCCCCGTCCGCACCGCAGCGAATAGTCTTTTTGTGGATTCATTTCATCCGTCACAGGAATTCAGACCCATGACCCAGGTTACCAACATCCCTTACGAAGCCCTTGAAGTGGGCCAGACCGCCAGCTACAGCAAGACTGTCGAGGAGCGCGACATCCAGCTGTTCGCCGCGATGTCCGGCGACCACAACCCGGTGCACCTGGACGCCGAGTTCGCCGCCGCGAGCATGTTCAAGGAGCGTATCGCCCACGGCATGTTCAGCGGCGCGCTGATCAGTGCAGCCGTGGCCTGCGAGCTGCCTGGGCCGGGCACCATTTATATCGGACAGCAGATGAGCTTTCAGAAGCCGGTGAAGATCGGCGACACCCTGACCGTGCGCCTGGAAATCCTCGAAAAACTGCCTAAATTCCGCGTACGCATCGCCACCCGAGTTTTCAACCAGCGCGATGAGCTGGTGGTCGATGGCGAGGCCGAGATCCTGGCGCCGCGCAAACAGCAGACCGTGACCTTGCCGACCTTGCCGGCCATCAGCATTGGCTGATGATCCCCGGTTAAATCCGGCCAAAAAAAACGCCAGACTAGCTGGCGTTTTTTTTGGCCTCGAACGCTTAAGAGCGTGCGCGAGCCTGGTTACGCAGCGCTTTCACCTGATCGTGATTGCGTTGCACGCCATGGTACTGACGCTCGACCAGATCACGAATACCTACCAGGTTGTGCTTGTTGATCTTCTCGATCGCTTCACGGTAAGCCTTCAACGCGTGATCTTCACCGCGCTCGGCTTCGTTGAGCACGGCCTCTTCGTCCTTGCCGGTGAACATCGCTTTGACGTCGACCCAGCGACGATGCAGATCACCGCTTACGCTGGTGGAGGTTTCCGGATCGCCGCCCATCGAGCGCACGGTCGCCTGCAATTCGGCAGCCGCCGTGGCGCAGTCGGCGGAGCGTTTCGCGAACAGGGCTTTCAGTTCAGGGTGCTTGATGTCCTCGGCGCAAGTCTTGAACCCTTCCTGGCCGTCCTTGCTGGTTTCAATCAGGTCATTGAGGACAGAGATGGCTTCTTTATTGAGGTCAGTCATTTTCCAGTTCCTTGCGTTTTGGTGGAAGTTGCAAGGACTGTTGCAGCGGGCGTGCCATTTTCCAAAACTACATTTAATCGTTATTTTTCAATAAGTTATGAATAAATAGAAAATCTGTATGCTTGTTTTTTGCATGATTTGTCATTTGGCCTGCATGCAGAATGCCTGTATTTTCCAGACTGTTTCGAATCCAGACGATCGCTTTGATGAATCCTGAAAAACTCGAGTTGCTGATCACCCGCGAAATGCCCTTCGGCAAGTACAAAGGGCGGATCATTGCCGACCTCCCGGGCCCTTACCTGAACTGGTTTGCCCGGGAAGGATTCCCCGGTGGCGAACTCGGCGGCCTGCTGGCACTGATGCATGAGATCGATCACAACGGACTGTCGGAACTGCTTGAACCGTTGCGCGCCAAACACGGCAAACCCGCCCCGCGCCACTGAGGCGCTTCCTGAGCCGAACCGACCATGCCCGATAACACCCGCCGTGCCCGAGACGAAGCCTTCTGGCAAACTTTCGCCGACCGTTACGATCGCCACCCCGGCCCCGTGAATCTGGAAAACGGTTACTTCGGACGCATGTCACGCACAGTGGTCGAGGACTACCAGCGCCACATCGAGTTGATCAACAACAGCAATTCGATCTACGTGCGCCAGCGTTTCGAACAGCACGACGGCCTCGACATCCGCGCGCAACTGGCCGAGATGATTGGCGTGCGCGCACAAAGCATCGCTTTCACCCACAACGCCACCGCCGGCCTGCAATCGCTGATCCGCAACTACAACCGCTTGCAACCGGGCGATCAGGTACTGATCTGCGACCTGGAATACGACACGGTCAAGAGCGCCATGCGCTGGCTGGCGCGCCATCGCGGGGTCGAAGTGATCGAGATCGAGCACTCGCACCCGGCCAGTTTCGAAAGCTTGCTGGCAACCTACCGCGAAACCTTCATCCGTCATCCGAAACTCAAGCTGATGGCGCTGACTCACGTCACCCACCGCACCGGACTGGTAATGCCGGTGCAGGCCATTGCCTCGCTCGCCAGAGAGCATGGCGTCGACATCATCCTCGATGGCGCCCATGCCCTCGGCCAGATCGAGTTTGACCTGGATGCACTGGGCATTGCCTTCGCCGGGTACAACCTGCACAAATGGATCGGCTCGCCGCTGACTCTGGGTTTTCTGTATATAGCCCCGCAACGTCTGGCCGACATCGACCCGGACATGGGCGAGATGCATTTCCCGCTCAACGACATCCGATCCCGCACGCCCCACAGTACACCGAACATTCCGGCGCTGATGACCCTGCCGCTGGTGTTCGAGGAGCACCGTGCACTGGGCGGTGCGGCGGCCAAGGGCGCACGGTTGAACTACCTGCGCAACCTGTGGGTCAGCGCCGTGCGCAACCTGCCGGGCATCGAGGTCACCACCCCGGACGATCCGCGTCTGTACTGCGGCATCACCTCGATACGCTTTACCCGGCATGCCGACCAGCAGGCGATGGTCGATCGCCTGCTCGGCGAGTTCAACCTGTTTACCGTCGTACGCCACGGCGCAGCGTGCGGGCCGTGCATACGCATCACACCGGCGCTGACCACTACGGCCGCGGAAATCCAATTGCTGATCCGTGCACTCGACGAACTACGCTAAACCGTGTACTTGTCGAAGTCCTCGGGCTTGATCTGCGACGACACCGCAAAGGTGTCGATGCCGATCGTGAGATGACCGAAGAAACCGTCCTCATGGGAGTCGCGGCTGATCGGCCAGACCGTCAGCGTCGAGGCTTCTCCGCCCATCCGGGTGTAGTAGTGGTCCTGGCAATTGTTCAGCGGCGAGGACGCCCGCCCGCGATAGGCCCTGGCATTGAGTACCGAACGCGAGACGACTTCGGGAAAGTACAGCTGCCCGACCCAGGCCACATTGCGTTCGTCCAGGTATTCGCTGCCGGCAACGATGCGCACCGCCACATGAATATGCAACGCCCGCCCGGCATAGAACCCCGGATAGATCGTGGTGAATCGCACCCTGCCCTTGTGATCGCTGAACTGGCCGCCACGCAGGTAGGTGTCATCGTCGGTTCGCGGGATGGAGCCGATCTCCTCGACATCGACTTCCTGATCCGGATTGATCCGGCTCCAGCCCGAATAGGCCCCTCGAGCATTGCAGTGCCAGATATCCACCAGCGCGCCGCTGACCGGCTCGCCGGTCATGGCATCGACGATGGTCAGGCGCAACAGCAAAGGCAAGCCCTCGGCACCTTCGCTGATGTTACGGCGCAACAGTCTGGGATTGCGAAAATACGGCCCGGCGACTTGCTCGGGGGCCAGTTGATAGACGGGTGGCGCTGACGGCTGATGATCCATGATGCGTTCTCTCTTCCATAAGAAAAACGCAGGTTAGCGCCATGAAAAAGTCGTCGTGCGATAACTATGTATCGCGCAATGTCGCCGCAGACTTTTCCCGGGCAAAAAAAAACGGTGCACCGACCAAGCGCACCGTAAAGCCGTAGAACACACAACGAAGTGTCGGATGAAGCGATCAGTCCAGCAGCGCCAGCGCCTCGGCGGTGCATTCCTGAATGCGGGCCCAGTCGCCGTTCTTGATCCACTCGGGATCAAGCATCCAGCTACCGCCCACGCACATGACGTTTTTCAGCGCCATGTAGCTCTTGATGTTGGCCGGTCCCACGCCACCGGTCGGGCAAAATTTCACTTCGCCGAACGGGCCGCCGAGGGCCTTGATGGCCGCCACGCCACCGCTGACTTCAGCCGGGAACAGCTTGAAGCGGCGATACCCCAGACCATAACCTTCCATGATGCCGGAGGCGTTGCTGATGCCGGGCAACAGCGGGATCGGGCTTTCAACGCTGGCTTCCAGCAGGTCACGGGTGATGCCCGGGGTGACGATGAATTGCGAACCGGCCGCTTCGGCAGCGGCCAGCATGTTGCGGTCGAGTACGGTGCCGGCACCGGTCACCAGTTCCGGGCGCTGTTCGCGCAGGATCTGGATCGCCTTGAGGCCGAACTGCGAGCGCAGGGTCACTTCCAGTGCGGTCAGGCCACCGGCGGCCAGGGCATCGGCCAGCGGCAGCACGTCCTGTTCACGGGCGATGGTGATCACCGGCAGGATCCGCGCCTTGGCGCAGAGGCTGTCGATCAGGGCAACTTTGTCCGCCATGGAAACGGTCGGGGATGGGGTTGTCATAGCGGCTGTTCCTTGGCTCATGGGCACCAGTAAATCTCTAGCGTGGGTTGCAGAAACGCGCGAACCGGCATGGTGGCGACGTCGCTGGATGCCAGTGCGGCATTCAGGGTGGTCAGTTTCGACTGACCGGAAATCGACAGAATCTTGTGCTTCGCCGAAGCCAGCAGTGCCCGGCTCATGGTCAGGCGTTGACGCGGCACACTCGGCGCCAGCATCGACCAGCAACGACGAGTGCCATCGGCTTGCAGAGCTTCAGCCAGGTTCGGACTGTTCGGGAACAACGACGCGGTATGGCCGTCATCGCCCATGCCCAGCACAAGCACGTCGATGGGGGGCAACTCGGCGAGCAACCGATCGGCGTGCTCGGCAGCCTGCTCGACGTTGGCCGCCGCACTGTAGAGGCTGAGGAACTGCGCCTTGGCTGCCGGGCCCTTGAGCAGATACTGCTTGAGCAGACCGGCGTTGCTGTCGGCGTGTTCCACCGGCACCCAGCGCTCGTCGGCCAGGGTCACGACAACCTTCGACCAGTCCAGCTCCTGCTTGGCCAGGTGCTGGAAAAACGCCACCGGGCTGCGACCGCCGGACACCACCAACACAGCATTGCCGCGCGCTGCCAACGCCTCGCTCAACTGCTTGGCGACATTCAGCGCCAGGCCTTCGGCGAGCAGCACCGGGCTCTTGAATTCATGGGCATTCACGCCCTCGGGCAGTTTCACATCAGATATCGCCATACCACGACCTCCCGTCCCGCGTGATCAGTGCAATGGAGCTCATCGGCCCCCACGACCCGGCCGCATACGGCTTGGGCGCATCACCGGATTTCTTCCACCCGGCGATCAACTGGTCGCACCATTTCCACGCGGCTTCGATTTCATCTTTACGGACAAACAGGTTCTGATTGCCGTTCATCACTTCCAGCAACAACCGCTCGTAGGCATCGGGAATCCGCGCGCTGCGCCAGGTGTCGGAGAAATTCAGTTGCAACGGACCACTGCGCAGCTGCATGCCCTTGTCGAGGCCCTGATCCTTGGTCATCACACGCAGGGAAATGCCTTCGTCCGGTTGCAGGCGGATGATCAGTTTGTTGCTGATCTGCAGGCGCTGCTCCGGGGCGAAGATGTAGTGCGACGGTTCCTTGAAGTGAATGACAATCTGCGACAGCTTCTGCGGCATGCGCTTGCCGGTGCGCAGGTAGAACGGCACACCGGCCCAGCGCCAGTTGCGGATGTCGGCACGCAGGGCGACGAAGGTTTCGGTATCGCTCTGGGTATTGGAATTCGGCTCTTCGAGGTAGCCCGGTACGGACTTGCCTTCGCTGTGCCCGGCGATGTACTGCCCGCGCACCACCTGAGTGGTCAGGCCTTCCGGGCTGATCGGTGCCAGGGCCTTGAGCACTTTGACTTTTTCATCACGGATGCTGTCGGCGGACAGGTCGGCCGGCGGGTCCATGGCGATCAGGCAAAGCAGTTGCAGCAGATGGTTCTGGATCATGTCACGCAGTTGGCCGGCCTTGTCGAAATAGCCCCAGCGACCTTCGATGCCGACCTTCTCGGCCACGGTGATTTCCACGTGGGAGATGTAATTCTGGTTCCACTGGGTCTCGAACAGGCTGTTGGCGAACCGCAGGGCGATCAGGTTTTGCACCGTCTCTTTGCCCAGGTAATGGTCGATGCGGTAGGTGCGGTTCTCCGGGAAGAACTGCGCCACGGCGTCGTTGACCTTGCGCGAGGATTCCAGGTCCGAGCCGATCGGTTTTTCCAGCACCACGCGGGTGTTTTCCGCCAGACCGACGTTCGCCAGGTTCTCGCAGATCGCGCCGTACACCGCCGCCGGAGTGGCGAAGTAAGCAATCATGCGTTGCGTGTTGCCGACCAGCTCGGCCAGCGCCACATAATCTTCAGCCTTGAGGAAGTCGACGTGCAGGTAGGTCAGGCGAGCGAGAAAACGCTCGGCCACGGCCTCGTCCAGCTCCTTGCCCACGTAGCGGCGCAGTTCGGCGGCAATGAATGCCAGGTGCTGCTGCTCGGTACCCTCTTCACGGGCCAGCGCGATAATACGCGTGTCCTCATGCAGCAGGCCGGCGCCATCCAGGTGATAAAGGGCAGGAAACAGCTTGCGCAGGGCCAGATCGCCCAAGGCGCCGAACAAGGCGAAGGTGCACGGTTCAACCGTAATCGAAGGCATGATGTTTGTTCTTTTATCAAGTTAAGCTACAAATACCTTTTTTCAAGGTATCACTCAAGGGAAAATGTAGTAATAACCACAACATTTTCTCAAAATACAGATTCCGAGTGGTGGTCGATCGGAGCCATCAGTAGGATAGGCCACCGTCACGGGCCTCATCAAAGGCCCAATTTGCAAGGCCGCGCGCTTATCGGCGCCGGTGAATCTCAGGAAATCCATATGGACCGCGTGCGAAATTTACTGGAACAGATCCAGAGTCGCCTTGAAGAGCTGAACAAGGCCGAACGCAAAGTCGCCGAAGTGATCCTGCTCAACCCACAGCAGGCCACCCGCTTCAGCATCGCCGCCCTCGCCCAGGCCGCTTCTGTCAGTGAACCGACCGTCAACCGTTTCTGCCGTTCGTTTGGCGTCAGCGGCTACCCCGAACTCAAGCTGCAACTGGCCCAGAGCCTGGCCAGCGGCGCGGCTTACGTCAGCCGCGCAGTGGAAGCCGACGACAATCCCGAGGCTTACACTCAAAAGATTTTCGGCAGCGCCATCGCTTCGCTGGACAGCGCTTGCCAGGCGCTCGACCCGAACTTGATCAGCCGCGCCGTCGACCTGTTGATCCAGGCCCGGCAGATCCACTTCTTCGGCCTCGGCGCCTCGGCCCCGGTGGCTTTGGATGCGCAGCACAAGTTCTTCCGCTTCAACCTGGCGGTCACCGCCCACGCCGATGTGCTGATGCAACGCATGATTGCTTCGGTGGCGCACACCGGCGAGCTGTTCGTGATCATTTCCTACACCGGGCGTACCCGAGAGCTGGTGGAAGTGGCGCGCATCGCCCGGGAGAACGGCGCCTCGGTGCTGGGCCTGACCGCCGAGAACTCGCCACTGGCCAAGGCCAGCACCCTGAGCCTGAACATTCCGCTGCCGGAAGACACCGACATTTACATGCCGATGACTTCGCGGATCATTCAGTTGACGGTGCTGGATGTGCTGGCGACGGGGATGACCTTGCGTCGCGGGGTGGATTTCCAGCCGCATCTGCGCAAGATCAAAGAGAGTTTGAATGCGAGCCGGTATCCGGTGGGTGACGAGTTCAACTGAGGCCTGATGAATCGTTGATCGTTCTCACGCTATGCGTGGGAACGATCACTAAGCCCCCGCCCACGCCTGCAAACTCAAGTGCGCCTTCTCCCCCGGCGCCAGATGCAGGCTGTCGGTACCCCCCGCCGCCGCTTCGACACAGACAAATTCCGAGACCTCATCCCAGGTCACGCCCAGCAACGGCCGCGCCCCCGGATGCCACACCACCGTGTCCGCACTGTCACCGGTATCGATGCACAATTCACGCTGCCAGGCGTGATCCTTGAGTTGCAATTCGCCGTCGTGCTGGAACACGCGCTGACACCCGCCATCGACCCGCAACTCACCTTCCTGTTGGCAGACTTCACGGTTCAACTGATCGTAACCCTGCGCCCCTTCGAGCCCAGACAGCGCTATCTCACTCACGTCGCCAATACGCCAGTAAGCGTGCAAAGCCTGGCTCAACTGGCACGGCATGTCGTCCTGATGCTCGGTACTCAGGTGCAATTCCATGCGTTCGCCCAGGTGCGCGTGCAGGTCCACCTGCCAGTCACACAGCTGCAACTGCCAGTGCAGGCGTACGCCGTCGTCGGCGGTGCTGCTATCGAGCAGTTTCCAGTCCAGCAGCCGCGCCCAGCCGTGGGACGGCCATGCATTTTCGCTCGGATGGCGGCCATACCATGGCCAGCACACCGGTACGCCGCCGCGAATCGCGCCGACATGCGGCCACTTCGCCGCGCACCACAACCACGGCTTTTGCCCGCGCGGCTGAAAGTGCAGCAATTGCGCCCCCTGACGACTGAACACCGCCTGACACAGCGGATGGTCGATCACCAGCACATCGCGCATCTGATAGCGCTCCCAGGCGAACACCGGTCGTTCGCGCAAGGATTTGAAAAAGCGTTGCAGCGGATGCTCATGCATTTGCCACGGTCCTGAACTCGTCTTTCACAGGGCTGCGCCGCCCTCAAAAAAAAGCGGACAGCCTTGGCCGTCCGCAAATATGCGCACATGGAGAGGAGCTTATCGCAACAGCGTTAGAACGTAGACTGAATTTTCAGGCCAGCGACCAAAGCGTTGTCCACTTCATCCACACCACCCGGGTGAGTGATGTATTGCAGGTTAGGACGCACGGTCAGCCAGTTGGTGACGTGGAAGCCGTAGTTGATCTCGTAGTTGTATTCGGTCTCGCGAATCGGCGAGAACACCGGATTGTCGTAGTCCGAAACACCGTTGGAGACGTTCAGCAGCTCGGCGTTTTTCTTCACGTCGTCGTTGACGTGGATACGCGCCGCACCAATACCGACGTCATCCTTCGGACGGGCGTCGAACGGGCCTTTGTAGACAAACATCACCGACTGGTAGTTGTCGATGAAGTTGGTGTCCTTGTCGTGGAACGTGGCGTTGGCCGCAATATTCAGACCACGGGAAGCGTCGCCGTTGTGGCTGGTGAGTTGCTGTTGCGCAACGAACCAGTAGCCGTGCTTGCTGCTGTGGGTGCGGTAGGCATTACCGGTGGTCGCGGCGTCGTTGCCGTTGATGTCTTCACGAACATCGGCGGCATCGGCCGTGCTCTTGTAGTAACCCACACGGTATTCGCCCGGCAGGCTGTTGACCTTCGGCGACCAGACCAGCTCGACCGGCAGCACGGTACCTTTGGTGCCGCTGCCGCTGAGTTTGAAGCCGTTGCCGTGCTCCAGCTGCGACGGGTTCTGGTTGTACGCGCCGATCTGCGCGTAGAGCTCGTCGTTGATGTTGTATTTCACGCGGATCGCGGCCTGGCTGACGGGCCAGTTGTACCAGATGTTGGTCGCCCAGTTACCGACCTGCGAGCCGCAGAACGCCAGGTTCTGGAAGTCGCACGGGAAGGTATTGAAGTCTTCGCCCTCACCGAAGTAACCGGCCTTGACGTCGAGCTTGTTGTCGAAGAACTGGTGCTGAATCCACAGTTGGGTCAGACGCACCATGTGGCCACGACCGTAGACTTCCTGCGAGGAAGACAGGGTGCCGGCACGCGGATCGCCAACGCGATCGTTGGAAATGTTCTGACCGTTACGGTTGGTCAGCTGGATCTTGGCCTGAGTGTTGTCCCAGCCCCAGAGTTTCTGCAGGTCCAGAGCCACGCCCAGACCGAACTGGTCGCTGTAGCGGCCGGTCTTGTCGTCGTTGTAACCGCCATGCAGGTTGGCGCCCATCTCACCGACGTAGTCAGCCTTGATGTCGATGCCTTGCTCGATCAATTTGGTCCGCTCGCCACCCCAGTCGCCCGTCATCCATTTGGAATCGGAGCTGAATGCATCGGCGGCCATGGCATTGCCGGCCATGACCAATGCGGCCGCGGCTGACACTTGGCAGATCAACCGGGCATTGACGTGTTTCTTTTTCATCCCTACATCCTCGTCTTTATTGTTATTAACTGTTTTTTTCCAACGCGGTTTACATAACGTGCGATGGATTGCAGGCAATACACCGCGTGCTCCCCTGTGGGAGCGAGCCTGCTCGCGATAGCGGTTTTACTTCCGACATCTCAGTCGACTGATATTCCGCCTTCGCGAGCAGGCTCGCTCCCACACTCTTTGACCCTCAGCGCCCTTTGAACTGCGCCACGTTTGCAGATCGTGCTTCGACCCGAGAATGCCCCGCCACCCCCAGACGCTCGCCGCTGTTGGCATCGAACAGCAGCACTTTCGACGGATCGAATTGCAGGGTCAGGGTCTCGCCCACCTGCGGCGCCACGTCCGGCGCCAGTCGGCAGCAGACCTTGGTCTCGTTGAGGTTGACGAACACCAGGGTGTCCGGACCGGTCGGTTCGGTAACCTGCACTTCAGCCTTGATGCTCGGCAGGCCGTTGCCTTCGCCATTGGCCAGCGCGATCTGCTCCGGACGCAGGCCAAGGATCACTTCGCGGTCTTCGAGACCGGCGTCCTGCATCGCCATCGGCAGTTCGCAACGGGCCTGGCCGCTGTCAAGCAGCGCCACCAGACGACCGTCCTTGCGTTGCAGGCGCAGCGGGATGAAGTTCATCGGCGGCGAACCGATGAAGCTCGCCACGAACAGGTTGGCCGGGTCGTTGTAGATCTCCTTCGGCGTACCGAACTGCTGGATGATGCCGTCCTTCATCACCGCCACTTTGTCGCCCAGGGTCATCGCTTCGATCTGGTCGTGGGTCACGTAGACCGTGGTGGTTTTCAGACGCTGGTGCATCAGTTTCATTTCGGTGCGCATCTCGACGCGCAGCTTGGCATCGAGGTTGGACAGCGGTTCGTCAAACAGATAAATCTTCGGGCGACGCGCCAGCGCACGGCCCATGGCGACACGCTGTTGCTGGCCACCGGAGAGCTGGCCCGGCTTGCGATTGAGCAGGTGCTCGATCTGCAGCAGCTTGGCCACCCGGGCGACTTCTTCGTCGATGGCCGATTGGGGCATCTTGCGGATCTTCAGACCGAACTCGATGTTCTCGCGCACGCTCATGGTCGGGTACAGCGCGTAGGACTGGAACACCATGGCGATGTCGCGATCTTTCGGGCTCATGCCGCTGACGTCCTGGTCACCGATCATGATCGCGCCGCCGGTGATGGTTTCCAGGCCGGCGATGCAGTTCATCAGGGTCGACTTGCCGCAGCCCGACGGCCCGACAAGGATCAGGAACTCACCGTCCTTGATCGACAGTTCGATGTTCTTCAGGGTGTCCGGCAGGCCGGCACCGTAGGTCTTGTTTACATTGCGAAGTTCGAGCGTAGCCATGATTACCCCTTGACTGCGCCGGCCGTCAGCCCGCGCACGAAATACTTGCCTGCGACCACATAGACCAGCAGGGTCGGCAGCCCGGCGATCATCGCCGCCGCCATGTCCACGTTGTATTCCTTGGCCCCGGTGCTGGTGTTGACCAGGTTGTTCAGCGCCACCGTGATCGGTTGCGAATCACCGCTGGAGAACACCACGCCGAACAGGAAGTCGTTCCAGATCTGGGTGAACTGCCAGATCAGGCAGACCATGATGATCGGGGTCGACATCGGCAGGATGATCCGGCGGAAGATGGTGAAGAATCCTGCGCCGTCCAGCCGCGCAGCCTTGATCAGCGCATCCGGAATGCTCACGTAGTAGTTACGGAAAAACAGCGTGGTGAACGCCAGCCCGTAAACCACATGCACGAACACCAGGCCCGTGGTGGTGCTCGCCAGGCCCATCTTGCCGAGGGTGAACGACGCCGGCAGCAGCACGGTCTGGAACGGCAGGAAGCAGCCGAACAGCAGCAGGCCGAAGAACAGCTGCGAACCCTTGAAGCGCCAGAACGACAGCACGTAGCCGTTCAACGCACCGATGGCAGTGGAGATGATCACGGCCGGAACGGTGATCTTAATCGAGTTCCAGAAGTAACCGTCAACGGTGGCCCAGGCTTTCACCCAGCCGATGCCGCTGACCACGGTCGGCCAGCTCAGCAGGTTGCCGGTGGAGATGTCTTCCGGGGTCTTGAAGCTGGTCAACAGCATGACCACCAGCGGCACCAGATACAGCAGGACCGCAAGGATCAGCACCGCGTAGATCGCGATGCGACTCAGGCTGACGGAAGGTTTGGCAGCGAGACTAGTCATGACGCTTGGTCCTCAGCTCGGAGTACAGGTAAGGCACGATGATCGCGAGGATCGCACCGAGCATCAGGATTGCACTGGCCGAGCCCATGCCCATCTGCCCACGGCTGAACGTGAACGAGTACATGAACATCGCCGGCAGGTCGGAGGAGTAACCCGGACCGCCGGCCGTCATGGCCGCCACCAGGTCGAAGCTCTTGATCGCAATGTGCGCCAGAATCATCACCGCACTGAAGAACACCGGACGCAGGCTTGGCAGCACCACTTTCCAGTAAATGTGCGGCATGCTCGCGCCGTCGATCTGGGCGGCACGGATGATCGACTGATCAACGCCACGCAGACCGGCGAGGAACATGGCCATGATGAAACCCGAGGCTTGCCAGACCGCCGCGATCACCAGGCAATACACCACACGATCCGGGTCGATCAGCCAATCGAGACGGAAGCCTTCCCAGCCCCAGTCCCGCAGCAATTTGTCCAGGCCCATGCCCGGGTTGAGCAGCCATTTCCACGCGGTACCGGTGACGATCATCGAGAGCGCCATCGGGTACAGGTAAATGGTGCGGATAAAGCCTTCGCGACGGATTCTCTGGTCGAGGAAAATCGCCAGCGTCACGCCGATCACCAGGGTGATGGCGATGAACATGCCGCCGAACACGGCCAGGTTCTTGCTCGCCACCCACCAGCGGTCGTTGTCGAACAGCCGTGCATACTGCGCCAGCCCTGCCCACTTGTAGTTCGGCAGGAAGGTCGACGAGGTGAACGACAGGACAAACGTCCAGAGGATATAGCCATAGAAGCCCACCAGAACGATGAACATGCTCGGCGCCAGCACCAGTTTCGGTAGCCAGCGCTGCAATGCGTCGAATGGCGAGGCCTTGCTGAACACAGCAACAGAACTCATGGGAAGATCCAGTAAAAAAGATGAAGGACCGCTGCGAGCTCCCAGCCTCAAGCCGATGCGCGACTTGAAGCTGGCAGCTGCTCTACGCCGGTGTTACTTGGCAGCCTTGACGGCAGTGCCGAGTTTCTTGGCAGCGTCGGCCGGGTCGGCTTTCGGATCGTTGATGTAGTTGGTCACGACATCGAAGAACGCACCCTGTACCGCCAGCGTGGTCGCCATGTTGTGCGCCATGCTCGGCTGCAGGCCGCCGGTCTTGGCGTCTGCCAGGAAGTCCTTGGCAGCGGTCTGGGCGCAGGAGTCGAAACCGTACTTGCCCATGTCGGCGAGCATGTCGTTACGCACCGGGATCGAGCCCTTGTTGATGCTGAAGACCTTCTGGAAGTTTTCACCCAGCACGACTTTGGCGATGTCCTGCTGACCGGCCGCGGTGCCCGCGTCCTTCTGCTTGAACACGGCCAGGGAGTCGATGTTGTAGGTGAATGCCTTGTCGGTGCCCGGGAAGGCTACGCACTCGTAATCCTTGCCGGCGACTTTCTTGGCGGCGGTCCATTCGGACTTGGCCCAGTCACCCATGATCTGCATGCCGGCCTTGCCGTTGATGACCTTGGCCGCTTCCAGGTTCCAGTCCTGGCCTTTGCCGTCGACGTCCATGTAGGTCGCGACTTTCTTCAGCTCGGTCAGGGCCTTGACCATTTCCGGACCGGTCAGGGCAGCGTTGTCCAGATCGACCAGGGCTTTCTTGTAACCATCAACGCCCATCACCGACAGCACGACCGCTTCGAACACGGTGCTGTCCTGCCAAGGCTGTCCGCCGTGAGCCAGCGGGATGAAGCCCGCAGCCTTGAGCTTGTCACCGGCGGCGTAGAATTCTTCGAGAGTGGTCGGGGCTTTGGCGATACCGGCCTTTTTGAAGACTTCCGGGTTGATCCACAGCCAGTTCACCCGGTGAATGTTCACCGGCACGGCCACGTAATCACCGTCGTACTTCACGGTATCGGAGACTTTCTTGTCGAGCAGGCTGTCCCACTTCTCGGACTTGGAAACGTCCTTCAGCACGTCCGTATCGAGCAGACCGGTGGACGCCCATTCCTGGATATCGGGGCCTTTGATCTGGGCCACGCCTGGCGGGTTGCCGGCGACGGCACGGCTTTTCAGCACGGTCATGGCAGTCGCACCGCCACCACCGGCGACAGCGCCGTCTTTCCAGGTGAAACCATCTTTTTCCACTTGTGCCTTGAGCACATCGACGGCGGCTTTTTCGCCACCGGACGTCCACCAATGCACGACTTCCACCGAACCTTTGGATTCGGCAGCGGAAACACTCAGGGGCAGCACAGCGAGCGGGAACAGGGAGGCGACAGAAATGACAGTAGCGAGGCGAGAAATCGCATTCATCTGAGATGTACCTTTCTTGTTGTTATGCATGCAAGTCTGGTGCTTGCGCTGCATACGAGTTTAAACAGGGCGTTTCCCCTCGCAGGTAACGAAGGGACGCGCAAATGTCACCGCATGGTTACACAGGAACGGCCCGGGACAACTGTGCCAGCGCCGTCGCCATGCTCGGCGCCAGCGGCAGACGCGGAATCAGCACCGCCTGCCAGGCGTGATACAGATCGGGTTTGCCCGCCCAGATATCGGCACTTGGACGGTTCTGCGGATCGAGTTCGTGATGCCAGCTGCCGTCGCAACGGTCGATGAAATTCGCTTCGCAGAATTCCCAGAATAGCCGGTACCAGGATTCGTACTGCGCATCGCCGGTGCGTTTGAGCAAGGCACTGGCGGCGGCGCTGGCTTCGGCGTGGGTCCAGTGCAAGCGATGGCGCACCACGGCCTTGTTGTTCCAGTCGAGGGTGTAGACGATGCCCGGGGCACCATCGACGTCCCAGCCATGACGGCAGTTTTGCTCGAACAGTTTCTGCGCATCGGTGACCAGCCAGCCGGGCGTGAGCATGCCGGCCTGCACCCGCGCCGCTTCGAGGTGGAGCAAGAGCCGCGCCCACTCGAAACCGTGGCCCGGCGTGGTGCCGTAGGGGCGGAAACCGTCCGCGGGGTTGTCATGGTTGTATTCGCGCAGCGGCTGCCAGTTTCGGTCGAAATGCTCGATCACCAGGTAATCGTTGGCGGCAGCGTGACCGTGGATCACCCGCTCGACAATGCGCTGCGCACGCATCAGCCAGCGCGGATCCTCGGTGGCATCGGCCAGCGCGAGGAACGCTTCGGTGGCGTGCATGTTGCTGTTGGCGCCGCGATAGGCTTCTTCTTCGCGCCAGTCACGATTGAAGAATTCGCGCATGGCGCCCTCTTCTTCGCTCCAGAAATAGGTGTCGATGATGTCGACGGCGTCATCCAGCAACGCCTGCGCGCCGGGGCGCTGGGCGACGACTGCGGAACTGGCCGCGAGGGCCACAAAAGCGTGCAGATAAGCGTTCTTGCCAGTGTTGCCGTCGCGGTGGTCGGCGACGGCGAACCAGCCACCGTGCAGCGCATCGCGCAACGGACCGCGCAATGCCGCAATGCCGTGATCAACCAGTTCGGCGAATCCCGGCAGGCCCTGAATGTGGGCCATGGCGAAGCTGTGGGTCATGCGCGCGGTGTTCATGGTTTCGGCTTGTGCGCCGACCTGGAGCCGACCGCGCTCATCGAGATTGCCGAAGCCTTCGGGCAGTCGCGAAGCCTTGGCAAACGCCAGCAGGCGCAGGCCTTCATCGGCGAGCCATTGCTGGTGGGCAGGGGCGTTCAGCCAACTGCTGAAGCCCGGATTGAAGAGATCCATGGAAGGCCTTTTTTGTTGTTATGACTGCGGGCAGTCTAAACAACGGGGCGGGGCTGGCTTGTAACGAAGGGGACGGGTTTTGTCACCATCTGGTGACAGTTTCTCGGAATCTGTGGCGAGGGAGCTTGCCACAGAAACAGTGTCAGTCAGCACTGCGAGGCAATTGCAGCGTCACGCGCAACCCGCCCTCACGCAGGTTCTGCAACGTCACTTCACCACCATGGCTATGGGCAATGTTGCGGGCGATCCCCAAACCGAGACCGTATCCCTGCTGTTGACCCGCCAAGCGGAAGTGCGGTTCAAACACCTGCTCCAGCCGCTGCTCCGGTACGCCCGGCCCTTCGTCATCGACGTGCAGCACGAACGCGCTTTCGTCGTCATCGATATGCAGGTGTGCGTTCTGCCCGTACTTCAACGCATTGTCGATCAGGTTACCGATGCAGCGCTTGAGCGCCAATGGCTTGCCCGGATACGCCGCCAGCGCCCGTCCCTGCTGGGTTACGCGGCCATTGCCGTTGGGCGCCAGATAAGGCTCCACCAGACAGTCGAGCACATGGTTCAGATCCACCGGCTCGATGTTTTCGTGAATGTCGGTGTCTTTCACGCATTGCAGCGCGCCTTTGACCAGCAGTTCCAGCTCGTCAAGATCGCGGCCGAACTTGGTTTGCAGTTGTTCGTCTTCGAGCAGTTCGACCCGCAGTCGCAGGCGAGTGATCGGCGTGCGCAGGTCATGGGAAATCGCACTGAACAACTGACTGCGCTCGGTAAGGTAACGACTGATGCG